>JBIJBP010000137.1:0-13524 GCA_044345155.1 Prosthecobacter sp.
CAACGACCCTGCCCCAGTCCGGAAAGGAGGTGAACGGACTCGGTCCGGGAGGGCATCCGTTGCCAACCCACTGGGCGACCAGGGCGGCAATCGCGGAAAGCAGCTCGGAGCGGTTCTGCCGCAACCAGTCCAGGAGGTTCGGCTGACGGTAGCGATGCCCGTTGATGTCCTCCGGCGTGAACCTCAGCCGGATGCGGCGGCAGCGGCGCTCGATGTCCGGCTCCCAGGTGGCGTTGTTGGCCGAAAAGCTGAACTCCGTCTCATTGGGCAGGACCAGGGTTTCGCTCACGCCGAGGCGGCGGTCCTCCCAGATGCCCGAGTTGTCGGTGGCCGCCTCAAGAGCGGCATAACGGACGTGCCCCTTCATGTTGGCGAGGTGGAAGAACCGGCTGCCGGCCATCAGGGCGGAGGTGATGCGCTTGCGCATTTCCTCGTCACCGTCCTTGGAGAGCGGGGCGCAGATGATCGAGCGCCCGGTGTAAAGGACGTGCGTCACATCGGCGCAGGTGTCCTTGCCGCAGCCCTCCCGGTTGCCGTCATAGATCCAGAGGGGCGTGCGCTTCCAGCGCATCAGCCCCCGGCAGAACGGCGTGATGAGGCGGGCCAGGGCATGCACCCTGGCCTGTTCGTCCTGCCACCAGAACCCGCCCTCCTCCGGCTGGCAGAACAGCTCGCCCAGCAGCAGGCGAAGGGCCTCCTCAAAGCCCATCGGGCGCAGTATCGGGGCGTCGGGGCTCAGCCAGGTCCCGAAGCGCTCGTCATAGCCGGGCATGGGATAGACCACCTGTCCCTCGTGAAGGACCGGCACCGGCACGTCCAGCAGGCGGACGATCCTGGGCAGGCGGGAGAGGAACTGCCGGGCCGAGAGCACCACACGCGCGTCGGACTCGGCCATGCTCTTCTGCATGAACACGCTGTCGCCTGCCTCATCCTGCCTGAGCACGCCGGTTTCCACCGAGCGCTCGGCGGCGGTCACCAGGTCGGCCGCCTTGAGCGTGTGCAGCATGGTGCCGGGGATCGCGCCCCTGGCGTCGGACTCCTTCACCATCGTGATTTCAACGACGTTTCGGGAGAACTGAAACAGATCCAGCCTTGGTCCGATCACCTCCCCCAGCTCGGTGGCGAACTCGCTGTGGCTCCGGCCGGTGCCAGGAAGCTCAATCTTCGGACGGGCGCCCGAAGGCCGCACGCCCGGCTGCCAGACGCGCAGCCCGGTGCAATGAGCGGCAATGATCCCAGGGCGCTGCGACTCGCACCATTGCACGAAGTCAGGCGCACCCCGCTCGTCGCAGTGGGCATGCAGGCAGCGGAAGGCCGGCAGGGTGCCGGGCGCGTTGAAGAGCACCGTGTCCGATCCCGGTTCGCCCTTCGCCCGTTCGCTGTGCTGGTCCTGCCACGGGCAGCGCACGGCCCACTTGCCGGTGTCCGGATCCAGGCAGCCACCCAGGATGTCCAGTTTCCCGGCCACCTTCACCAGATCCAGCGTGCGCAGGTCTTCCCGCCATTGGGACCACCAGGGCTTTTCCTTCGCAGGACGGCCCGGCTTCCTGACCTCCGGCGTTGCAAAACCGAACCACCTCCGCAGCTGCTCCCAGCTCACCTCGGGGATCGGGCCGGTCACCTCCCAGATGTAGTGATGGCCGCTTTTGTGGACGGAGGGGCTGAGCACCAGGTTGAGACCGTCAAAGTAGAGCTCGGCACTGACCTGAGGGGTGAGCTGGCTGGTGAGGGCTTTCCTGGAATTGAGCACGCCTTCAGGCAGGTCGCGGCAGATGAAATGCAGGTGGGCACCTCCTCCGGTGCGCTCCCGGGGCAAGGCGGCAAGCGCCGGATGAGCTTCCAGCCAGGCGCGGACCGAAGCACCGCTGTCAGGCTTGCTGTCGAGGTCCACGGCGACGAAGGGCGGTCGGACCACCACACCGAGGTTGTAGGGCGTTCGGGAGGAGAACACCTCATGAAGGTCCTCCGGGGTCACGTCGGCAGCCTTGTGGTCGCGCCAGCCTTTGGAACAGGGCTTCTTGCCCCGTTCTTTGTCATCGCCGCGATCGGGCGGCACAAGGGGGTGCACGGCCCAGCCGAGCTGCTGGTGGTAGAAGGAGGCAGCTCGCAGACGGTCCCAGGAATGAATGTCCTCAGGAATCACCCAGCCATGGCCGGGAGTGGAATCAACCTCGGGGTGGTTGATTCCTTTGATTCCATCCTGAACCCCCGAAATGGAATCAAACTCGGTCTGCCCGGCAGGTTTGATTCCACGGGTTGATTCCAATTTGGAATCAAGCTCGGGCAGGTTGATTCCTTTGATTCCATCCTGAGCTCCCGAAATGGAATCAAAACCGATCTGGCCGGAGGGTTTGATTCCACGGGTTGATTCCAATTTGGAATCAACTTCAGGCCGTTTGATTCCTTTGATTCCATTCTGAGCTCCCGAAATGGAATCAAAACCGATCTGGCCGGCAGGTTTGATTCCACGGGTTGATTCCAAATTGGAATCAACTTCGGGTCGGTTGATTCCTTTGATTCCATCCTGAACCCCCGAAATGGAATCAACCGCAGCGTGCTGCTTCCACTCTTCGCGTGCCGCCCGCTTGAGCAGTGTGGACACGGACACGCCAAACTGCTCAGCCACACGCCTCAGAGAGCTGCCGCCGGCTTCATAGCTGCTGCGAATCTGGTTCCAATCCACGCTCATCGTGCCACCTCCCCTCCAGCCTTGGATGCAAATTTAGTCCGCTCAGAGGTAAGCTTCCGGTTGAGCTTCAGGTAGCCGATCACCTCCACAATGTCGTAGCGCACCACGGACCCTAGCTGGAAGTGGGGCAGACCCACCTTGCGCAGGTTGATGAGGTGCCGCACGCTGACCTTGAGCAGTTTGGCGAGTTCATGTTCAGTTAGCCACACTTGTGGCCGGGGAGGTGCAGGTTGGTTCATACCCCCCTGGAAGGGTGTCAACCAGGCCCTGCAGCAGGTGGAGGGCGGCCGTGGTGATGTTCGTTGCGCAACGAAGGCAGTCGGTGCTGCTGTTGGTCAGTGGAGGGTAGACGTTTCAGCAATCCGAGGTGCCTTAAACACGTGAACCCGCCAGGCGCTCAAGACCTGGGTTATCAGGCCTCGCCAGGAATATCCCCGCCTTGTTGCGCAACGAGCTGAGATTGAGAACCGATATCGCAGCCTGCCCTGCTCCCCCTCAAGGCAACGGCTGCAGGGCTCGTAGAGCGGTCCAGCCGCGCAGAACGCGGTAGAGAACCCAGATGCCCAGGACTAAAAGCCCCGCCGGAGCCGTCAAAAAGCCGACCGCGATCAGCATCAGGGGCGCGGAAATGCCGATAATAAGCACGCTCCACAAGGCCGCCCACCAAAAGGTGTGGATCTGCCAACGGAAATGACTCTCCAGCACGGTGCCTGCTGCATCCCGACGTCGAACATAGTTCATCACCAGGGCGACGAGGGAGGGAATCCCCAGCAGAAAGCTGCCGATGATGGTCGCTGCCCCCAACACACCGACGATGACGGAGGTCAGGTGCAGGGCGTAGATCACATGGGTGTAGGTGATCAGGGATGAATCGCGGGGCAGCGGATGGGCAGTCATGGGTTCAATTTTCGGAGACCGTAAAAACCGCTCTCGCAGTGAATGTCGGGGCTGAGCGTGAACCCACCACTTGGCCTTCTGCATTTTGCACCTCGACGGTCAATCCCTTGACCCCTCGGTTTGCAGCGAGGCGAAGGTCATGCTCTGATCCGAAACTCTTGAACACCTCTCCTTGCGCAAAAGTCAGGTTTTCCTCGTCGGTGAACTGCTCTGGACTGGCCACCGCCAGGATGATTTCGGTGCCAAAAGGCTCCCCCATGCGGAAACGAAAGGCGTCTCCTGGCCCCGGCAGGGTCACTTCCTTTCCACCTTTGATGAAATTGTCCACGAGCCCTGCATTCGGAAAGATCTGCGTCAGCTTCTTGTCCGCGCTCAGATGATACAGTCGGAGGTAGACCCCCTCCGTGCTCTTGACACTCACCGTCATGAGGTCCCCCTTCCTGTAATGAGCCTTGTCGGTCGCAAGCGTGAGCCGTCCTCCTTCGCTCAAGATAACCTTGCCTTCACGCCCGCCAGCTTTGGCAGCGCCGCTGGTAAATTCAGTGTAGTCGATCGCCGAGTAATGGAGAGGCTCCTGGTTCAATGCCTTGGCAATCCTTTGGAACTGATCTAGCCAGCTCGCTCGCGGGAATCCCATGCCGGACTCAAACTGCACCGCGATGCTCTCTAGATCCGCATCGCGGCTGTCCTTGAGCCGTTGAAGAAATCTGGCGTCCTCCTCACCAAATTCGGCAGCCATGGTTTCCAGCCTCACATCCGCCTTGAAGCGATTGTAAAGACGGATCACGGGGTCAATGGGCTGGCTATAGCCAGGCATCGCGGCAGCCAGGGCTTTCTTGAAGCGCTCCTCATCCGCCTTCACCACGGCATGCAGCTTGTCCTGGCTGACGTAGAGGTCTTTCACGTTGTTGGCCTCGACTCGGTCCAAGCCTGCCTTGAGGGCAATCTCTCCCACCTCATCGCGGAATTGTTCAATGGGTTTGTCCAGCGTGTATTTCATGCCCTGATCGTGGCAGGCCATGCAGGAAATGCCGTTGATGATGGCTCCGTCCCGGCGCTTGCGGTCCTGCACGATCTCCGTGGGGGCGCGGTTCAGCATTACACCCTTGGAAGTGCTCAAGTAGTAGGCCTGCAGACCATTACGCAGATTCCAGATGATCTCGCCGCCATCGTGGGCGAACTCTCGATCCGCGTTGGTTGTGAGTCCAGCCCCGACGGGCCCCAGCGGACTGCGGAAGAGGTCATGCTGGCCATGACGCTGCAGCGGGCTGAAATCATAACTCTTCCAGTAGGCACCTGGGTAGCGCCCCAGTTCATGTCGCTCAATCATGCGGTTGCCCTGGCTGACGCCGCTTTCTCGAAAACCGGCGCGCACAGCACGGCGGTTTTGCAGGTTGCCGATCACATCCACGCCGAGCATTTTTTCAAGATCACGGTCATTGTCCGGTAGGCGGAGAAGCTGGTTGTAGAGCGGGGGCTGGCTGGCGGCAAAGGTGAACCAGTCAGCCCGCACCGAAGCGCTCTGGCTATGTGTGGCGTCGGCGATGTCCTTCTCGCGTTTTCCATCCACACCACGGAGCGCATAAGGATAGCCGGCCACCACGTATTTCTCCCACTCCTCCTGCGTCCATCCGTAATCACGAAGGTCAAAGCGGTAGATGGTCTTTCCTGCGTCCACCGCCATGGGCACGGCGATTTGACCTTCATGGCTGAGACTGTTGAGCAGCTTGCCTAGCGCGGCGCGGTAGGTGTCCATCTGCGTTTCGTCCTCCACGGGTTGACCACCTGCATCCCGAAGATTGGAGAGATTGGTGAGCGTGAGGTAGCGCACAAAGGGCTGGGTGGACTCCGCCTGCTTTTCCACGTCCTCGGCGATGAGCCGAATCTCCTCCCGAAGGGGGATGAAATTTCTTTGTGTCTGGTTCTTTTTGCTTGGTTCGGTTTTCTCCGCAGGTGCTGGTGCAGTGGTATCCTTGGATTTCGATTCCTCCTTGCTTGCCGCAGCTGAGGGCGGCTTTGCCTCGCCCTTGGCCCATGCTTTTAACAGGCTGATCTCCTCCACCGTCAGCGGCGGGAGGTAGGCGGGATCGCCGGACTTGCCCTTACTTTTGGGCATGCGGCCCTTGGCCTCGTCCGGTCGCTCGACGCGGTCCAGAATGCTTTTCACATCATCCTCGCTGCCTAAGAGGGAGGTCAGGTTAATGCCAGCCGTGAGCGTGGGTGTTTCGTCGCCATCGCTATGGCAATCGGCGCATTTTTGATCAAAGAGCTTCAGCACGGCGTCGGTACCAGCACCAGGAAGGGCGGCAGGAGGAATCAGTGACAGTGCTAGGAGGAGAGGCAGGGATTTCATGGGCTTCAGCAGGCCAATCGAATGAGGACGGAAGTTGATTGTAAAAAAAATTTCCGGCCACTGCGCGGCCCAGAGTTAAAAAGCAAAAGGGTAACAAACCTAGCCGCCAGCAAGCAGAAGCACACAACGGAATCCGACGTTATCGTAGCGAGCCATGGGAAGATCGCAGCTGCGAGACGACGAACGCAGAAGCACGCGAGCACCGTTGTACCACGAAGCACCGTGCAGAACACGGTAGGTCATGCCCCCCGAGTCATCTTTCAGGATGGAGTACTCCATCTTCGTCTCCTCATCATTCAAGTCCGCCGTATACCAAGTGCCGCACCATTCTAAAACGTTACCGCCCATGTCATAAAGACCGAAGCGGTTCTCCTTGAACATCCCCACCACCGATGTCCGGGCAGCTCCATCTCGAAAACCCTCCTGCGACAGCTCGCCGCTAATGTCTGCCAGCGCTCCCATCATCCCTTCTGATCCTAGGTAGTTCCCATCCCCGCTCTTTGGGGGATACGTCTCGCCCCACGGATACTCAGTCCCACCACACGCACGGGTCCACTCGCTGTCGCTCGGCAGCCGGTAACTGGCCCTAGTAGGGATCTTCCCGCTCGCCCGTTCCTTCTTTGTTAACCACGCACAAAACGCCTCTGCATCCAGGTAGCTCACGCACACCACGGGATGCTCCCCACTCTGCTTCGCAGGAAAGCGCGGATCACGCCACGAACCGCCCGCCTGCTTCCAGTCTGGACCTGACTCCAAGGTAAAGGCTGGCCCTCCAAAGGCATTCTCGCTGATCGCGTCATGCCCGCTCTCCTCCACAAAGGCTTCAAAGTCCTTCACCCGCGTCTCCCACACGCTAAATAACACTCCCGGCGTCCCAGCCGGCACAAACGCCATCCCAAGGCTGTTTTGATACGGCCGCTCTTTGCTCACCCCTGCCAGCGGATCGCTGGCCCCTAAAGGCAGGGGGACAGGAACCGAGGCAGGCGCCATCTTCGCCGCCATTTCCCTAGCTTTTTCCAGCGCTCGCTTTTCAATCTCTGCCTCACTCATCACCACCGATGGACTGGGCATGGAGCTGGGCGTGAGCTTCACCGGCACGAAGTAAAACGGTGCGTCCAGCTCGGAGTAGAATCCCGGCCTTCGTTCCTCGCCCAGCACTCGCTTGCTGTAATCCTTCACCTCTCCGATCACCAGCGAATACATGTCCGCCACGCTCAGGCCGGGCTTGTCGAGGTGCTTGAGCAGAAAGCGCGTGTAGGGACTGCCCTCCTCCCCTGGATCGGCAAAGTCACCGCTGCGCGTGGCAAAGCCGATAAAGCTGCCCTTCGCCTTCAGCGGAGCCATCTCCGCCCCGCCAACGCTTTTCCCCAAATCTTCCCGGCAGCAGTCCAGGAACACCAGGTTCACCTGCGCTCCACTCTCCTCCATGCCGTTGAGCACTCGCTGCGCGCTGAGCGCCTCATCACTGAGATCCGCCTTGCTGCCGATGTTCGCTCCGCGCGGGATCAGGTAGTTCTTACCCTCATACTCCCCGCCGTGCCCGCTGAAGTAAAAGAGCGACACGCCCGGACTCGCCTTGATCCTGGCCGAGAAGCTATCCACCGCTTCTTTGGCCTCGCTCAGGCTTGGGTTGACCACGACTGTCACATTGAAACCAAGCGACTTCAGTTTGGCTTCCATTCCCGGCAGGTCCGCCGTGATGATGCCGGGCAGGTTGGGGATGCTGCCACCCTTGAACTTGGCTCCGCCGTAATCGCCCACTCCCATCACCAGCGCCGTGCGCGGCAGGCTGTCCTGGGCCAAGGCAGGATTGACCACGACCCATTGCAGTATGCAAAAAGCCAGGAGCAGTGAAGGCGTTTTCATGGAATATCAGAAGGAGAAAGTCGTTTGAGCACCGCGTCCAAAACTTGATGCTGGTCATCTCTCATGAATGCGTATGGACTCGCGGAGACGGCCGCCCGAAGCTGCGTCACAGTCACTAGACCTGCACGGAGCATCATCGCCAGATGATCGAGATCTTTGGCACGTTTAGCGTGCAGTTTGTTGATGGCCACATCCACTGGAGCCAGACACAGCGCCGTTACGCCCCCTCGTTGCAGGCGGAGGGCACGGTCACGCCAACCCTCAGGAAGCACGTAAGTTAGCATCTCCGCACCAGCGTGCTCGATATAGAAGCCATTTTCCGCTGCAAACGCCGATGAAGCTCCCAGCTCGGACTCAAAGGTCTCCAGACCACGAATTTCTCCCTCCAGCGTGATGCCTATGTCAAAATCCACGGTGGCCAGCAAATCATGCCCGTCGCAACTTGCCACCAGCGCACCTCGTCCCCCAATCACGAATTCAGAACAACCCGTGACAGAGGCCACGTGCTCAACGACCTTATAAAGATCGTTGTGGGTAAGTTCACGAGGAAGCATGACGGATATAGTAGCTGTTTTCCGGCAGAGGCGGACGCATCGTTGCAAATGGAGATGTTGAAATCATTTCCTGGTGTTCTTCAGGCGCTTCCAACAGCTGCAAAACTGCCTGCAAGCCACCCTTGGCAAGCAAATCTGCCCACCGATCCATGGCCCAAAGCCAATGGGGGCGGCCATGATGCATGGCCTGGAGCTCCTTCAGGCGCTCAACTGCGGCCTGAAAGTAACCTGGATAAAGCAGCAAATCACGTCTCACGCGCTCTGCAAAGGCCCGCTCGCGATCTTGTTGCGCCTGAATCTGTGCAGCAGCTTTTTGCCACAAGGGCGTTTCGGCAACGGTTGAAACGGAAATGCTCATGAAGGGAACCCCCTACAATTTTCTGAAAATCTGCACCCGTCGGTTCAGCTCGCGGGCGGCCTCATCGGTGTTGGCCACAGCTGGCTCACTTTCGCCAAAACCCAGCACCACCAGGCGCTGCGCCGGCACCCCCAATCCGGCCAGGACCTCCCGCACGGCCATGGCTCGCTGCTGGGACAGACTCAGGTTGTGAGACTCTTCCCCCCGGTCACAGGTATGGCCCTCGATCACAAAACTCTCCGTGCCAGCCGCCTTCATTGCGGTGGCGATTTCTGCCAACTGCGCAAAAGTGGCTGCCCCGTCCAGCACAGCGCTGTCCAGCTTGAACTGAATGTTCTGAAAGCTGCAGGCCGTGTCCGCATCCACCTTCACCTCAACGACTTCCGCGGCGGGTTGGCCATCCACCTCAACGCTGAGCCCCTTGCGCACCTTCTCCACCGGCGCGGCCAGCGATTTCGTGCGCTTCCACTTCTTTGCCAGATCGGCGGCGGGAACCACGGTGGGCTCGACGGCTAGCAGCTGGCAAGCCGAGAGGAAAAGAAGCACGGTCGCGATGGCTTTCATGGGGTCAGGGGTAGATTGCACGGTTAGCAGGCCGAAGGCAAGTCCAGGCTACTGCAGCCTGCCAGCAAACAGCAGGCTACGATTCTCCTGCTGGCAGGGTATTTACGCGCGGTAGGTTTGGGTGAAAGTGCGGCTCTGGCCGTTGCTGTAGTAGCTGCGGCAGGTGACCACCCGCACCTCGTAGGGATAACGGCGGCCACAGTGATCAGTGGCCCGGCGGCATTCCGTGCGGCTGTGCACCACACAGGTGTGGGTGACGTAGGGGCGGCAGTGGTCGGCCTTGGCAGAATGAGCGGCACAGGCGGTGATCAGAGCGATGGCGAGCAGGGCGGTGGTTTTCATGGCGTCGGCAGGTGTGGCTGGTTCGGTTTGCATGCGGCGTGATTGCCGCGTTCCCTGGTGCCATCGTCAAAGGCGCGAGTTTGATTGTGGAAAGATGAAAAAGAATTTGGCGAATCGTCTTTAGGATCCCTTTGATACATGTCTTTCCTGGGGCACCCATTTCCACACGGATCAGGCGGATGGCGTGGGGTGATGGCTCCCGACAAACGCGAAAATAAATAATTTAATCAGCGTATATAAAAGCCCAAAGCAGTGTTTACTTTGAAAGTGCGTCTGCATGACTCTACCGAGACACCTTAAGTTGTCCATTAGTAGCAACCTGCACTTTGAGTATTATTTTTTCTCTTGTATCGGAGGAAAAATTTACAGTTGATACTTCCAATAAATTCCCGGTAACTCTCTCTATTCGAATAAATTCAGCGGGAATCTTGTCTTTCAATTGAGGTGCTGCATTCAAGATAGCGTCATTCACATTCATGACCTCTGTAAATCGGCCCTCACTTCCTTTGATGTAAATATGGATCAAGCTCGCCTTCGTTTGAGGCTGTTCGTTAAGAGCAACAAGTGTCCCATCTGCATTTGTGAATGGAATCTGTGATCCCGGATCTGAACTCGGCCCAAGGAGTCCTTTCCCAGGCTCCAGGCGAAAAATTTGCCCGTTCGAAAAATTAATAGTCGTTCCGTTTTCAGAATCTCTCACCACCTCAGGGGGTGCGGTCATCACCCTTGACAACTCAGAAGAGGTGTCTGCCGATGCCTCGAGAACACAACGGAACCCGTTGTAAGCGCGGCGATCCATAGGAGGAGCGCGGTCGCGACACGACGAACGCAGATAGACGCGACCATTGAAGAACCACGAAGCACCGCGCAAAACGCGGGTTCGTCCGGAATCGTAATACCAGTCCTGGCACCATTCCCAAACGTTGCCGCCTAAGTCGTAGACCCCCAGTTCATTCGCTCGGAAGCTCATCACCGGAGCCGTTTCCTCATAGCCGTCATTCACGACACTTGTGTGGTAGTTCCCGTCTTCTGGCTTCGGCGGATAATAGCTACCCCATGGAAACACGTCAGATGATCCATTGCTTCCTTTTTCCTCAGGCGTCCGGCCCGTTTCTTTGCCCAACCCCACCGCCGCGCTCCACTCCGCATCCGTGGGTAGCCGATACGTTTTGCCCTCTTTGGCGCTGAGCCACCGGCAGAATGCCTCTGCATCATCGTAATCCACATAAACAACGGGATGCTGCTCTTTCCCGGAACCCGCTTCTCGGCGCCATTCCCCATCCACTCCGCTCTGTGCAGATGCATAAACTGCGTAGTCGGCGTTGCGTGTTTCGTGGATGCACATCATCACCTGCGTTCCAGGCACCGGCACGAAGGTCATCCCCAGGCTATTGGTGAACCCCTTGGTTCCAGCCGGGACCTGGGGTGAGGCTGAAGCGGGTGGCGTTCCGTTCCGCATTGCCGACTCTGCCGCCATTTTCGCGGCCATCTCCCGGGCTTTTTCCAGTGCCCTCCTCTCGATTTCTGCCTCGCTCATGGCGGGCAGGGAAAGAGGCGCGCTTGTGACGGGGCTGAGCTTGGCCAGCACCTTGACATGCTGCCTGTTGAGGCTGTCGTTGACCCATGGGACTTGATCCTGCCCATTGGTTTCGCTCACAGTGGACTTCACCCCGTCGAAGAGATCCCTCAAGTCGGCACCTGGCTCGGTGTCGAGGTGATGCAGCAGTGCGGCCGTGAAGGGGCTGTTGCGAGCGCCATTTCCATCCAGTGCAACGGCTCCGGGGCTGGAGGCAAACGCGAGAAAAAAACCAGGGCCATAGCCACTGATCTCGCCACCGCCCCCCTTCGTGCGAAGGGATTTCGTGCCCAGCGCTGCGGCGATCTGACCGGCAAAGGGATTGTCGCGGCAGCAATCTAAAATGATGATCTTCGTACCCGCACCGGCCTCTTCAAGTCCGGCCATCACGCTGTCGCGGAGTTGGACCGCATGCTCTCTCAGGACGGTGAAGCTGCTGATCGAGGGCATGTCCGATGGAATGAGGTAGTTTTCATCCCCCACCTGAAATCCGTGGCCGGAGAAATAGAAAAGGGCCACCTGCGCCCCGCTGGCATCAGCCAGGAAGCGGCGTTTCGCATCCAGGATGGCCTGGCGCGTGCCATCCAGGACAGGAGACTGCACAACAAAACCCATGGAAGCGAGTTTCCGTGCCACGTCCTGCGCGTCATTGACAGGGCTGCTGAGTTGCTTGTCTTCTGGGAAGGAGGCGTAACGGTTAACGCCGATGACCAACGCGGCGCGTTCTGCAGCGGGCAACAGCAGCGGGAGGACGAGGAGGCAGCAAAGAAGGCGGCTAAGCAGGATCATTGACGCGGGATGGCTTTGACTCGAAACGAAACTGGAACGCCGGCCATGCGGCCGGAATCTGCAAGACAGACTAGCACCTGATACGTCACCCCCGCCTGCAAAGAAGCCTGGCCAGCACCTGGTTGCATGTCTTCAAAACGCAGCGGAGAGGTGACTCTTTTCGCAACGAACAAGGCCGGGGCGGTCCGTGGGTCAGCGCCTCCAGGCAAAATCCACACGTCGTATTTTTGGCCGGGCTTGTCCTTGCTGTTCCAAGCGATGCGGGGGGTTGTGTCCGCAATCTCATCCGCCGGTGAGGTGATGACCACCCGCGCGGTGCTGGTTGCATCAGGCATCACCCACCAGGTGACAATCGCTGCCAAAACGAGTACGGCGGCAAGTCGCAGCAGGCCCCAATGCCGGCTGACGAAGGAAACTTGGGCCTGTTTCCTGCGGGCCTGAACCGCCTTTTGCCGAATCGCCTCCAGATCAAAGATCACGCGTTCCGGGACCTGAAGCTTGCCCGTTGGCGTGCGCTCCTCCAAGGCACGAAGCACATCGGCATGCTCGCGCAGGATATCATGTTCTTCGTTCATGCCAGACCACCCTCCAGACGGATGAGACGCTCTCGCAAAGTGCGTAGACCCTTCGCAAAATAGGTGAGCAGGGTGTTGCGGTTGATGCCCCGGCGAACGGCAATCTCATCCGTGCTCCAGCCTTCCAAGAAGCGGTCCCGGAAGACCTGCGGCACGGGTGGATCGGGCTGAAGGCGGTCCAGTTCTGGAAGCAGCTCATCCAGACGAAAGCGTTCATGCGCCCTGAAATCAGGCGCCGGCTCCGGCAGCTCCTCCATGGCACACTCTCGCAACCTCTGGCGGGAGCGCAGGAAGTCGAAAACACGCGAACGGACAATATGACGCATCATGCCAAGGCAATCGTCCCAGCAGCTGATTTGATTGAAGCTGCCTTCGTTTTTCTCAACCATTCCACGAATCAACTGCTGTAACGCGGTGCTTACCAAATCCTCGCGATCCTGCTCGAAACAAGCCCCGGCGAGCCGCAGCCGAGCTATGGCCATACCAGCCTCCCAAAGCCACGGATAAGCCGACGACCACGCTTGGCCGTCCCCCTCACGCAGGGCATGGATGTGAATGCTCATCCGAATCTGGAATATCAGTCATACACGGATCAAGGCGAATGCCAACCAAGGAGCATTTGGCCGTTACGTTACAACGAACATAATTGCAGGCCCGTCCTGAAATAGAAAACCTAGTTTTTTCAGCATCTCATTAGCTACGCAGTGCATACAAGCACCCGCTCCAGCACCTTTAAAACATGGTTCATTCAGCCCACGAACAGTTCGCTGGTTCATTTCGTCCCGAGCAAAGATGCAGTGTCATCCAATGGCAGGCCCCTCCACGGTTTTGTCCGTGCTTTTGACCCTTGGTATGTGTGCTATTCTTGCAGTGTTCATTAGCACATTGTCGCTAGCACATGCCAGGTATAACCCCGGTGGAATCAGGCCTTCGTGTGTGCCGAATCTCCTTCGGGACGAAG
>JBIJBP010000243.1:0-4090 GCA_044345155.1 Prosthecobacter sp.
GGGATTGCCATGAATCGGTCCGGTTTGTTAGGCTTCATCAATTCCGCTCCCCCCCGGCGGATGGTCAGGCTGAAGTTCAACCTCTCACCCAAGATCATCGCCATGCTGACACCCGCAGACATTGCCGAACACGGAGAACGCCATGTGGAGCGCTGGCTCACCGAGCAGGGCTACCGCTGCTACCACAACACCCAGCGCCAGGGCACCCGCGACCTGGAGGCCCGCAGTGGTGACAACAACATGCTGGTGCATGTGCTGTTCCACCTCGAATCCGTCCAGGCTCCGTCCCTGGGCCAGAGCGAGCATGACAGCGTCTGCTCACGGGCCTTCATGCTCGGCTTTGACGCCTGGCTGGCGGAGATCAGCATCGACCGCCACGGCGACCAGGTGGGGGACATCCACTGGAAACAGCTTGGCTGACCGGCAGGATGCCCGTCACAGGACGGGGATGAAGAGCCGTGCGAATCCGTTGCGCAGCCGCTCGGGCATGGGCAGCCCTTGCAGGGTTGCCTCGCAGACCTCGGTGCTTTCCTGCTGTTTCCGGCTGAAGATTTCAAACAGGCGCTGGTTCAGTTCCTGGGAGTGGCAGGCGACGTTGAATTCAAAGTTGAGCCGCAGGCTGCGTGGGTCCCAGTTGGTCGATCCGATGAAGGACCAGCTGTCGTCAATGAGCAGCATCTTGGAATGGTCGAAGGGCGGGGGGGATTCATAGATGCGGCAGCCGGCGTGCAGAAGCTCGGGATAAAGAGTCTGCGCCGCCCAGGAGACAAACGGGATGTTGTTGCGGGCCGGGGTGACGATGATGACCTCGACGCCGCGGGTCGAACAGAGCTTGAGGGCGGCCATGAGGATGGAGGTGGGCAGGAAGTAGGGGGTCAGCAGGCAGACGCGCTGCCGTGCCGCATTCAAGGCGGCAAAAAGAGCCGTGGGCATGACTTCAAAATCCTCGTCCGGACCGTCGACGACCCCCAGGGCATGCACGCTTCCCACGGGCGTGATGTCGGGAAACCAGGACGGGCCTTCGAGAGGTTCGCCGGCGCAGAAGGTCCAGTCCTCGGCAAAGGCGCGCTGAAGCTGGGCCACGACGGGGCCCCGGAGCCGGAAGTGGATGTCCTGCACGGGATGACCTGGATTGCGCGTCAGCATGTTGCCCTCGCGGATGTTCATGCCGCCCGTGAAGCCGATCACGCCGTCGACAATCATCAGCTTTTTGTGATTGCGCAGGTTCAGGGTCAGGAGGCGAAGGATGAAGCGGTTCGGCATGAAGCGCCGCACCGGCACGCCCTGTGCAGCCAGGACACGGGTCACCGGCGGCCAGGAATAGCGGGTGCCTGCGTCATCGACGATGACCCGCACCTGAATGCCGCGGCGGTGGGCTTCCGCCAGGGCGGAGACAAATTCAGCGCCGATGCCTTCGGCTTCAAAGATGTAGCTGGAAAGAGCGATGCTCTGCCTGGCGCTGCGGATGGCTTCAAGCATGGCGGGCATGGCCTCATCGCCGTTGAGGAGAGGAATGACCTCATTGTCCGGGGTGAAGTTGAACCTGGAGATACGGTCCAGCGCCACGGCCAGGCCGCAGTCACGTTCGGCCAGCACGGGATCGCTTTGAACAAACAGCGGGCACTGGGGCGGTGGGTCGCGATAGGCCGGGCCGATGCTGCCGCGGTAGAGACGCCCTTTGCGGCGGATGAAGTTGATGCCCAGCAGGGCGTAAAGGCAGGGGCCTATCAGGGGTGATAGCAGGATCAGCGCTGCCCAGAACCCGGCGGAACGATGGTCCTTCTGATGCACCAGCAGGTGCAGCATGGCCAGCAGGCCCAGGACAAGCGCCGTCAGGGGCAGCACCGTCGAGAGGAGGTGGATGTCAGGCATGGGGAGGAACTATCCGCCGTCATGCCTGAAGGGCAAACCTCACTTCGGCAGCATGGTGAAATACTGGGACTCCAGCTGCTTCACCTTGGCGCGCAGGGGTTCAAGCTGGGGCTGCAGCTTGGTGAGCTCGGCATTGATTTCAGCCAGGTTCTTGTCGCGCACGGGCTGGTCCTTTTCCGCCGCGGCGATGGCGGCCTCGGCCCCGGCTTTTTTCGCCTTGGTGGCTTCAAGCGCTTCGGTGGCCTTGGCGACCTCGGCCTTCTTGGCCTCAGCAATCTTCACCTCGGCCTCCAGCTTGGCGCGTGCGTCGGCAAAGGCTTTTTCGACCGGCGGCAGCGCGGCCTTGAGGGCGGCCACCTGCTCGTTCAGCGGCTTCGCCTTGGCGGCAAATTCAGCCTCCAGGGCGGCGGGAACGGCAAGCTTGTCAGCCCTTGCCTTTTCCTGCGCGGCAATCTCCTTGCTGATGCTCTCGTGCTGGCCCCGGGTCGGGGCGGCTGCCTTGTTGGCGGCCTCCAGCTCAGCCCTGGACTTCACGAGGGCGGTCTCAAGCTGCTTGGCGGTCTTGTCGGCGTTGCCGAGGTCGTTCTTGGACTTGGCCAGGGCCTGCCTGGAAGCCGCGAGAGCCTTGTCGGCTTCGGCGCGTGCGCTGCGGCGGGTGTCGAGGTCGGACTGCACTCCCCCCAGTCTCATGGCGGATTCTGCAGCGGCCTTTTCCACTTCGGCAAGCTTGGCGCGTGCGTCTGCAAGAGACTTTTCCATCTCGGGGGTGGCCTTGTTCTGGGCCTTGGCATCGTTGAGGGCCTTCTCGGTCCTGGCGACTTCCTGACGTGCGGGGTTCATGCTGCGGCCGGCGTCGGCGGTGGCGCGCTGGACTTCATTCACGGCCTTTTCAGCCGCTTCGACGTCGGCTTTCGCCTTGGCGAGGGCGGCTTCGGCATCCTTCACCGCTTTCTCCTGGGCGGGAAGCGTGGGGGTGAGGTCGGTGATGGTTTTTTTGGCGGCGGCGAGCTTGCCTTCCTGAGCAGCGACATCAGCCTGCTTGCTCTTCACCTTTTCCTCCGGACCTTTGAGCTTGGCGGCGACTTCACCCAGCTTCTTCTTCAGGCCTTCGACGGCCTTGGCAATGTCATCCGCGGCCTTCTTTGCGGCAGCGCTGCCTTCATCACGGATCTTGGCAAGGGCGGCGACTTCAGCTTCGCGTGCAGCGAGTGTTTTCTTCGCCTCGTCCAGCTTCGCAGCCGCGGCGCTGTCGGCGGTCTTGGTGGGCTTGATGGCCTCCTCGATCCCGGCAAGCTCGGCCTTGAGCTTGTTTAGCGTGGCCTCGTTCTGAGGCAGCAGGTTGACCGCTTCAGCAAGCGCCTTCTTCGAGGCTTCAATCTTGGCGAGGTTGGCCACCTTGGCCTCCTCGTTCTCCTTCTTGGCGGCGGTGTAGTCGTTGACACTGCCTTCCAGCTTGGCCAGGTTTTCCTTCTCGGCGAGCACGCCGACGTTGAACTGGGCGGCGCGCAGGACGGTGGGCAGCTTCTGCAGGACGTTGATTTCATCACTGACCAGCCTGGCAGCGAGCTGAGCGGAGGCGAGGTTGGCCTGGCCGGTGGCGACGTCGGACTCGGCTTTCTTGATGCGGTCAGGACCGGCCTTGACCAGGGCGGGCAGCTTGGCCAGCTCGGCCTTCTTGGCGGCGATGCCTTCGCCCAGGGACTTCACCTTGGCGGTGGTTTCAGCGATCAACTTGTCGAGATCGGCGACAGGGGCCGGGGCTGTGCCAAGTTCAGCCTTGGCCTTGTTCACGGCAGCGGCGGCCTGATCGATCTTGGCTTTCGTGGCGGCCAGTTTCTGCTGCTCGGCCTTGGCGGCGTTCACTTTTCCTTCAAGCTCCTTCACTTTGCCGGTCAGGGCGGCGTCACCGGCCTTGGCGGCCAGCTCTTTCTTCGCGGCCTCCAGGGCGGCTCCGGCATCGGCGACGTTCTTGTCAGCGGCGGCGACCTTCGGGGCTTCGGCATTGGCTCCGGCGAATTCTTTTTCAAGCTGAGCCAGCTTGGTTGCCTTGTCGGCATGAGCCTTGATGGCGGCCACGCGCGCCTTGTGTTCCGCCAGGGCTTTCTCCAGGGCTTGTTTGGCGGCGGTCAGGGCCTTTTCATCGTTGGCAATCTCGCCCGGGTAGGCCTTGGAACGACGTTCGTTTTCGGCGACCTCAGCGCGGGCCTTCGCAAGGTTT
>JBIJBP010000138.1:0-13447 GCA_044345155.1 Prosthecobacter sp.
TTGACCTCCCAGGGCTCGCTCAGCCCCAGCGTCTTGTAGAAAAAGTCCCGGTCCGTCATCCCCCAACACTTCCAAACCCTCTCAACCCTTCAACTCAAAACCGCGCCGTTTGCCAAAGACCCTCTTTGGCGGTGATTCGGATCGGTCAAAGCAGGCTCGCTCCTTGGTGGATGACTACCGTGCGGCTCATCCGGGCCTGAGTTTGACCGAACTCGCGAAAGACCCGGCACTCACGGCAAAACTTCAGCCGCTCATGCAGGAAATGATGAGCAAGCCAGAACTGGGCAAACAATTTGGCGAAGCCATGCAGCTTGCGATGCAGGTGAAGGGCATCAAGCCCTCGCCCGGAACAAACATCAATCTCAACATGGGTGAGGGCTTCCTGAACAAGGAAAGCCAGGCGGAACGCTACCTTGGCGCGGTGCTCGCCAACGATGCGAAGGCCCTGGCGCAGCTTTTTGCCGATGTGGTGAACGAAGCCGCCGCTGAGATGGCACTCGACCCACGTGCGGAGACAAGCTCCAGCGGGGTGTCGATCAGCAAAGGTCCTCTGCCGCCAGGGGCGAAGATCGTTCAGCCGGAGCCGGAGGATTGAGACAGACAGGAGCGTGGCGGCATTTTAACAAAGTTTGGCAGATCCTCACCATAACCGGCGGTGCTGGTTCAGGTATAATTGACGACTTACCCACCCTTTTTCACCAGCATGAGATCTTCGATCCTCATTCTAGGAGTGGCCATCCTGGCGACAGGCTGGGTCCCTCTTGATCAGCAGCATCAGCACTCGCAACCGGGCTTCCTGAATAGAGCGGTCTTTGATTTCGCCTTTGATTCCGCCTCGGAAAGCTCCAGCGGAGGCTTAATTGTGAAGGGAACGATTCCCGCTCAGAATCGAGGCGACGCCAGAAGCACTGATTGAGAGCTGAACAATCCATTTCCCGGCGTGCGCCTTTCTGCGATCATGTCCATACGCATCCTCCTCATCGCTGCCATGCTTCTGATCACCGGCATTCTAGGGTGGCGGTTTGCACAGCCCGTGGCCAGCCCGGAGCTGAAGGAAGTTTCCCGGGGAAAGTTCAAAACGGTCCGCGTCTCTCCGCCGAGATCACCCCCTCCCGAGATGAGCTTGCCACCACCGATGAAGGCAGACGCCGGCAGCCCCGCCGCCAAGCCCGAAGGCCCTCTCGCCAGGTTCTTTGAGAACCCGGACAAGCTTTTGAAGCTCACGCCTGTGCAGTTGCAAAGCTACCTGACGGCCAATAAGCGCAACGCCGAGAGCCTGCTCGCCGCCATGCGCCTCACGGGCGACATCGAGTTCCTGCGTGAAGCCGCAAAGAATTTTCCCAACGATGCCACTGTGCAACTCGAACTGGCCTTTCGCAGCGGTGTCCCTGGTGAGCGTCGTCGGGCCCTGGATGCCCTGAAGCAGTCCGATCCCGACAATGCGCTGAAGGATTACCTCTCGGCCTTGGAGCATCTGCGTGCAGGCGACCAGACGTCCGCTTTCAGTGACTTGAGTGAAGCGTCCGCAAAGGGGACGCTGGACGATTACGCCCTCACCGCCTTGCAGAGCGCCGAAGAGGCTTATCTCGCTGCCGGATTCACGCCCGTGGAAGCCAAAGCCGCCGCCATGATTGGCCTGCAGCGTCGCCAAGTCGAACCCTTGAGAGAACTCTCCAAACAACTCGCCGCCCTGCAAAAAGGCTACACCAAAGCTGCCGATAGTGCCTCGGCCGAAGCCATTCGACAGATGGGACACGCCTTGGGCCGGCAGGCGCAATCTGGCGCAGCGTTTTTTATTGATGAGCTCGTCGGCATGAACATCGAGAGACAGTTCCTGGATCCCGCCAACGCCGCAGCTAGGCAGCAAGAACTCACGCTCCGCACCGACTACATCCGCAGCCTGGGCCATAGTCCGCAGTGGAAACAGCTGATGACCTCCGGTAATGCAGCCGAACTCACACTCTTCCTCGACCGTCAGAAGCTCTACGGAGAGGAAGCCGCCATCCGCTGGCTGCTTGAACGCCATTGACCCATCTAACGCCCGTGACCCTGTTCATCCACATGAAAGCATCCATGCTCTTCCTCCTGTGCTTTGCCATCACCTCACTGGCAGGCGGTGCTGATGGCGACCCACGTGAGAATCTTCCGCCGCACATCACGCGGCTCACGTGGTTCGGCGAGCGGGCGGACTGGCGGCATGACGGCAAACGCTTTCTGTTTCTGAACCGCGCCTACGGCGATGTGTATGAGTATGAGTTTGAAACGAAGCGCATCACGCCCTGCTCGGATCACTTCAAGCACTTCGGATTTGTGCGCGCCCAGTATCTAAGCAACGGCGACCTGCTGCTCAGCGGCCCGAAGGACAATTTTGACCGCACCAGCAAGGAGGATCGCCAGCGGGCACGCGATTCGAGCTATCTCTACGTGCTCGACAAGTCCTTCACCAAGCCGCCTGTGCCGCTGGGCGTGCAGTGCAATGAAGGCCCCGCCGTCTCGCGCAGCCATCTCCGCATCGCTTGGACACATGGCGAGCAGGATCACATCTCCACGGGCGACATCGTCTATGAAAACGGCATCCCCATGCTCGTGAACACACAACTCGTGCTGCAAACGAACGATTTCCCCGAGCAGGACCGGCCACGCAAGTGGATTGAGACACAGAGCTTCGTTCCGCCACACGACTCCAAGATGACCGTGACCGCCTACGAGATCGGCGACACTGAGAATACGGAAACCTATCTCTTCGATCTGAAGACCAAGGCCCTCACCAACCTGTCCCGCTCGCCGGATCGTTACGAGGAGTGCGAATGCATCTTCCCCGATGGGAAAAGCACGCTCGTCGAGAGCGCGGAGATCACGCATCGCTGGCCATTGGTGGACTTGTATCGCCTGTCGCTGGATGGCAGTGGCAAGAAAGAGCGACTCACGCACTTCACCGAATTCAAAGGCTGGAAAGCCGCTGAAGGCACGATCAGCGATGACGGACGCTTCATGCTCTTCCAGGATGGCCGTGGAGGCATGGAAGCAGGACAAGGCTTCAGCATCTATCTCTACGAATTCGGAAAGTCAGCGAAGCCCTAACAGCGGTATGCAGTCCTCTGGACTGGGTCATTCAGATGAATCAAGAGGATTCAACCCCATTTCAACATGCGCCGCTCCATCCTGCTTCTCTGCCTCATCCTGTGCCTGATCGCGTTCTGGCTCATGCGGATGGCTTTTCAGCCGAAAGAGACGAAAAAGCCCGTTTCGACGCCCCAAGTCGTCACCACGCCTTCCGCGGGTATTTCGACTCCAACTTCGCCGAAGGTCGAAAAAGCTCCCGAAGCTCGAAAACCGCTGAAAATCGCCTCGAAGGGCAAAGTGAGGCTTAAACCGGGTGAATCAGCCGTGCTCGGCTATTGGGAGATTGCGCCCGGCACGAACGGCATGGCCATCGTGACGCCGGAGACGACGCCCGAAGGCCATGTGAAGATGACGGCCAAGCTCCTGCATCTCTCCGATGCCGCCGTGGTTGATGCGGAGATCCACGACCTGTTCCCCGACCTCCTTGACTTCGAGAATTGCAGCGCCATCGGCCCGGAACGGTTGCGCGAGCTGCAAACGTCTCTGCAAAGCACGCGTGGAGTCGATATGCTCTCCATGCCGACTGTGCTGACTCGCCCAGGCAACCCAGCCAGCATGTCCATCGGCAATTCGAACGACTCCATTCTCTCTCTCGGCCTGCGGGCCGATCCTGTCGCCGAAGATGGCGGTTACGAACTCAGCCTCGATCTTCAAAAACAGGAATGACCAAGTGGCTTCGGCTTGAGCCGAATCGATTCAAGGAATGCAGCTAAAGCCGCAGCCACTTTCAGAAACCTCTCTTGCCGCCTCAGAGAAGGCCGTTGCCAACAGACCGGGGCGGGTTCCTATGCGCGCCGTGCATTTTCAAGCTGATCCCCTCACCTTCCCCCGCAGTCGTCTTCCTGGGCTGGAGGCGCTGTCCCTGGACACGGCCCCGGCTTCTCGCTGGAAAGGCGGTGCTCCTTGAACGAGGAGGTCCAGCCTCCGGTTTCGTTCTGGAGCAGCGTGCTTCAATCGCTGCGCGGACAGGAGCATGACTACACGGCGCTGCCGCTGAACCGCGCCATCATCCTGCTTTCGGTGCCGATGGTGCTGGAGATGGTGATGGAGTCGCTGTTTGTCGTGGCGGACGTTTTCTGGGTGTCGCGCCTGGGCAGGGAGGCGGTGGCGGTGGTGGGCCTCACGGAGTCGGTGATGACGCTGATCTATGCCGTGGCCATCGGCACCTCGATCGCCGCCACGGCGATCGTGTCGAGGCGCATCGGTGAGAAGGAGCCGGAGCTTGCCGCGCAGGCTGCCGGCCAGATTGTGCTGCTGGGTGTGGTGGTTTCCGCGGCCATCGGCGTCGTGCTCGGCATCCTGGCGCCCGACATCCTGGGCTGGATGGGGGCGGAGGAGGCCGTGGTGGCTGCGGGTGCAGACTTTGCACGCCTGATGTTCGGCGGCAATGCCACGGTGTTCCTCATCTTCCTGATCAACGCCATCTTCCGCGGAGCTGGGGACGCCGTGATCGCCATGCGCACGCTCTGGCTGGCGAACACGCTGAACATCATCCTCGGACCTTGTTTTGTGTTCGGCTGGTGGATCTTCCCGGAGATGGGTGTCACGGGCGCGGCGGTGGCGACCAACATCGGACGCGGCATCGGTGTCCTTTACCAGCTCTGGCATCTCGCCGGTCATCACAGCCGCGTGAAGGTGCGCTGGCGGCACTTCAGGCCGGAGCGCAAGGTCATCGGCGCCGTGCTTGGCAAGTCCGGCAGCGGTGTCGCCCAGTTTCTCATCAGCACGACGAGCTGGGTGGGCCTGTTCAAGATCCTGGCGCTCTTCGGCAGCACGGCGCTGGCCGGCTACACCATCGCCATCCGCATCGTCACCTTCGCCCTGATGCCCGCCTGGGGGCTGGCCAACGCAGGAGCAACCTTGGTTGGGCAGAACCTCGGCGCAGGCAGGCCGGAGCGGGCCGAGGCCGCAGTTTGGATCGCCGTGAAGCTGAACGTGCTCGTGCTCAGCGTCGTGGGGCTGGGCTTCGTGCTGTTTTCCGGCCCCTTGATCCGCCTTTTCACCCCGGAGTCTGAGGTGGGGGATTTCGGCGTTCTCTCGCTCTGGATCGTCAGCCTGGCCTTCCCCTTTTATGCAGCGGGCATGTGCTTCGAGGGGGCGTTCAACGGGGCAGGCGACACCTGGACGCCGGCGCGCCTGAACTTTCTCTGCCTCTGGCTCTGCCAGATTCCCCTGGCCTGGTTCCTGTCCAAACCTTTCGGTCCGGTCGGGGCGGTGATCTCAGTGCCGGCGGCGTTTTCACTCCTCACCCTGCTGAGCTGGGCATTGTTCAGGCGCGGCAGGTGGAAGCAGCAGAAGGTCTGAGCCAGGGCATGCGCATCCAATCGGCCGATGAGTGTCTTTCATGGCCGCGGTGACAGGATTGAAAGGATCCGCAGGTTTTTTCAGACCTGTTCATCCTGCCCATCTTGCGCATCCTGTCGATAAAGCCCCTTTCTTGTTTGGAATCGTCAGCCCTGGGTCTGGGCCGCTTTTCAGCAGTTCCTGCTTGCCATCACGGAGGACGGCGGAACATGAGACCATGCCCCGCCGAACCAACAGTCTGACCACCTGGATTCTCGCCCCCCCTGCTTCTTGCCGCTGTCAGCATCCTGGCCGGCGAACCCAGCACCGTCCGCCTGCTCACCATCGGCAACAGCTTCTCCGCCAACGCCACGCGCCATCTCAAGGATCTGGCGAAGGCGGGCGGCCATACCCTGGTCCACAGCTCGCTCGTCATCGGCGGCGCCTCCTTCCAGATGCATGCGGACAAGATGATGGCTCAGGGCAAGACGCGGTTTTACTCAAACGGCAAGGACCTTGTGGCCAACCTCACGGCGGACAAATGGGACTTCGTCACGATTCAACAGGCGAGCATCAAGAGCCATGATTACGCCACCTACCAGCCCCATGCGGGCATCCTGCGCGACCTGGTCACGAAGCACGCACCCCGGGCGAGGCTGCTCATTCATCAGACATGGGCCTACCGCGCGGATGACCCGCGCTTTGCCGTGAAGGAGCCGAAGCCCGGCGAACCCAGGACGCAGGAGGAGATGTACCGGGGGCTCACATCCGCCTACGACAGGCTGGCGGCGGAGTTTGGTGCGAAAATCATCCCGGTGGGCGATGCATTCTTCAGCGCCGACACGGATCCGCAGTGGAGCTACAGGCCCGACCCCAAGCCTTTTGATCCCAAGACGGCGCGCAGTCCGCTGCTGCCGGACCAGTCACGCTCCCTTCATGTCGGCTGGCGCTGGGCGAAGCCCAGGGGCGGCCAGGAGCTCACGCTCGGCATGGATGGTCATCACGCGAACCAGGCCGGCGAATACCTCGGCGCCTGCGTCTGGTATGAAATCTTGTTCGGCGAGAGCGCCGTCGGCACCCGCTTCATCCCAGAGGGCCTGGACCCGGCCCACGCACGCTTCCTCCAGGAGACGGCCCACCAAGCCGTCCAAAACCGGGATTCAGGTGCCCGATGACGGAGGCGGAAGCACCGAGAACGAGGCTGTCCGCCGTTCCCGACCAGGTGATCGCAACACACGCCTGGCCCGCGTTCAAGGGGTCACCACCTGAAGCCTGGCAAACCTCCTCGGTTGTCCCGGAGTGTTCAAGACGGGCTTGATCCGGACCAGCACCGTCTCCGAATCACCGCCGGGGTTGGCTGTGCTGCTGATCTCCTCGGTTTGCGCCGGGCCCGAGATCCACGATCCCAGCGTGTCGCTCACCTGAACCGTGTAAACAAGGCCGCTCGCCCCGGTTCGACGGCGATAGGTGAAGGTCATGTATGGTTTGCCATCGGCTGGATTGACCGCCGTCCTGGCCAAGGGAGTCTGAGTCATCCCCGGAGTGACCGGATTTGAATCGAGCGCATATTCCAGGAGGTTGGACACGCCGTCTCCGTCGGGGTCGCCTGCGGCTCCATGGTCAGGATTCGCTCCGCTAAGAGTCCAAAATTGGGCCTCCCACCCGTCAGGCAAAGTGTCAGCATCAGAATCAACCGGCCACTGGGCGCTGCCTTGAATGTCAAAGGCGTAGGCAGGAACAGAGGGGTCGTTTGAGGCAATCGTCAGCGTGGCCTTGTGGGTGCCGACGGCATTCGGAGCATACCGGATCTCAAAGTTCGTTGAGCTTCCGCCCGCAATGCCGGTTCCAGGAAGTGCGCTGACAAGAAACCTGCCCGCTCCGGAGCCCGAAACCTGCACGCTGGGAGATCCCGTCAGGTTCAAGGCAGCGCCGGAGGAATTGACATTTCTGACGTTGAAGATCCGCGAAATCAAAGCTCCGGGGGTCAAGACCGCGGGCAGCAGGGTGCCGTCCGTGGTCGAAGGAGTGGTGTATCCGTTCGGGATGCAGTATCCACTGAGTCCTTCGACTTCGATTTGAGGACCGGAACCGGGGACGGACACTTCGACCCCCAGATTCTTGAACTGCATCTCGACGTCAGACAGACCAGGCACTTCCCAGCCGATGTTCATCGCACCGATCTTGTAATCACCCATTGTCTGGGACTCCGTCAGGTATCCATGGCTCCATGCATATTTGAGCCCGTTCTTGATATGTGGAAGCATGTCCACGTTCAGGGTCAGCCATTGTCCGGTCTGGGGCCCCGCAGAAAAACCAAAGTCATCCAGGCCGTTTGCGTAGATCAGGCTTTGTGTGCCCAGGTCCAGCAGCGAGTACCCGCTGGTAACAGGGTACCGGTCGTCGTAGATCAGGATTCCGTACCAGAATTATTTCCCATAGCCTGAAGAGGAGGGGTTGAGGTTTTGAATCGTGAAATAAATTGGGAATTGTGCGGCATGCAGCGAGGGGCTGTAGCCTGCTGTATAAACGTTATCAGCCCGGGCCAACCTGACCTCTAGGTGAAGGAGGGCGTGGTTCATCTGCAAAATCGACGGGGCGGTCGCGGCACGCCAGCCGCCAGGTTCACTGATAGACTGCTGCACCAACAAATGGGTCCAAGGAACCCCTGCGGAACGATAATCACCACCATATTCATTACGAGAGTCAACGCCCAGAACAAGATCAGCTTCAGTTGGTAAGTTCGGAGAATAGATGACTTTCTTGTAGCCATTGGTCCATTTGACCGATCCATCCGCCTGGTTCTGGCCGGGTGTGCCGTAGATCGACTGGCGGCTGCCCCATTGCGCCATGATCCATTGGGGCGGGCCGTTTGCCCCCGTGTGCTGGAGATTGCCTTCGACACTACCACTCGGGGAGAGAATGATGAATCCGCTTTGAAAATGGAAGTCGCTGATCATCTGCATTTGGGCAAACGTAGCGGAATCTTGAATGGCCACGAATAACAGCAACCAATGAATCAGGAGTGAGGTTTTCATGACTTGCAGCAGATGAACTTAATGTAAATCCCTGGAACTAAAGTGTCGTAGAAAGCCTTGGTTAAACGACTGTGTTGTTCATGGGGTCGTCACCTGGAGCCGCACAAACTTCTTGTTGTGTCCGGGCGCGTTCATGGCAGGCTTGATGCGAACCACTACAGTCTCCGATTCTCCCCCTGCATTCGGCGTGACTGAGATTTCCTCCGTCTCCGCAGGCCCAGAAACCCAGGAACCAAGGATGGAGCTCACCTGCACGGTGTATACCAGACCGCTGACACCGACGCGGCGACGATAACAATAAGTTAGATAAGGATCGTCATCGGCCGGGTTCACCGTCGTCGAGGCTGCCGGCATTTGTTGATTATCTGCCAACTCAGGATTTAGGTCGAGCAGATATTCCATCAGGTTCGTCACCCCGTCACCGTCCGGGTCACCACTGGCTGCTTGATTCAAGTTGGTGTTTCCCGGAGTCCAGCCATAGCGAGTTTCCCAGGTGTCAGGAAGTGAATCTCCATCACTATCGCCTGCAGCAAAGATCTGAAGCGTTACCGGGATCGTCACTAGAGCGTGTTATTAACTTTTGCCGAACAAAGAATTCAGCATGAGTGTTGCGAAGGCAATCCAGTGGATTCCCGCGAGGGAGGATTCCAGACGTTCATAGTCGCGAGCCAAGCGGCGGAACCGTGCCAGCCAGCCAAACGAGCGCTCCACCACCCAACGTCTCGGCAACAGTACAAAGCCCTTCTTGGCCTCCTTCAACTTGACGACTTCCAGGCGAATTCCCTGCTGGCTGGCCGCCTCGGCCGGTTCCGCTCCCGTATAACCTTGATCCACCCAGGCCAGCTGCACGTTTTGCTCGGTCACCTCCTGGATCTTCTCAGCCAACTCTCCCACCTGAGCGCGTTCTTGTTCGTTGGCTGCCGTGATCTTCAACGCAAGCAGGTGGCCCAGCGTGTCCACCGCAATATGCACCTTGGATCCTTTGCGCCTCTTGTAACCGTCGTAACCCGCGCGTGCGCCGCTTTCTGGCGTGGATTGCAGCGTGCGCCCGTCGAGAATGACCGAGGTGGGATGCTCCTTTTTATCCAGGCACACGCGCAGCAGCATGCGCAAGTCGTGAGCCATGGCCTCAAAACAGCCAGCTTTGATCCAGCGTTGGGCTTGCTGATAGATGCTTTCCCAGGGCGGCAGGTCATTGGGCAGCATTCGCCAAGGACAGCCTGCACGTACCACGTAGCGCACGGCGTTGAACATTTGGCGCATGCTATAAAGCCGCTGTTGGGCATCCGGCTTCATCAACTCCAGGTAAGCGCGGCAAAAATCCCATTCCTCGTCGCTGACATCGGTTGGATAACCCGTCTTGGAACTGCCCGTTTTGTGTGCCATCCAAAGCTTATTGCCGCCTTCATACCCTTTGTACAGCGCTTTCTAAAGTTAATAACACGCTCTAACGGAACGGCTGCGTGACCCGTTGTCAGGACAAGAGAGCGGCTGTAGATGCCCGACGGCACGTTCATGGTGTTAGCGGTGACGCTGACTGTTTTGCTGCCACCCGGCACCACGGTGCCGGCCGCGGTGGAAAAAACAAACTCCTTGGGAGATTCCACTGTGTCCAAGAATGTGGACATGATATCTGCCATGACTGCGTCACTTACATAGCCTGCCTGATTTTGCCAGCGGGAAAAAAGTAGGTAGTAAAGCCGTGAGATGCCATTGAGCGAAGAGACCCTGTGTAGGTCATCCGCTGGATCTGCGGCGGCAGTGTGGTTGACGCTGCCATTATCAGCTACGATGATTAAATGGTTTACTGAGGGTACTGTTGGACCAAAAACCCGCTTGATAAATCCCTTGTAAGTCATGGAGCCTCGACTTTGGGTAATGACAGATGTGTCCATGTTCGTTGCATATCCAGCCAAAGATCCTGAAACTTCAAAGTGGCTAATATTTAATGCATCCGCTGCCAGAACAAATAAGCCAGGATATTTACGTGTGAAGTAGCTGCCTCCAACACCGAATGCCGTCGTAGAGATGATGGCATCGTTGGAGTAAGAGCGTCTAGACCCAAGGTTGGTATTAAGCCAATTGCCATCAAAATAAAGATTGTTATTTTCGCCGATACTGTTTCCGACCTCTCCACCATCAAAATCAAAGCGATTAGGGATCAGGCTGGTAATGGAATGGTAAGCGGTGTTGAGTTCCTGGCGCACCTGGGTCAGATCCAGCTTCATCGACTGATTGTGAGCATTCAACGAATTGTCAGCCGCGTTTCCAAGGCTCCAATTTAATACGCCCTGACCAGTGTTGAAAATGGTGAGCGATTTCGTCTGTGTCCCTCCGTATGGCACGGAAAAGCTTAAAGATGCCGGGGATATGCCAATCACGGGAACATAAGGCAGCACGTCAAATGCCTGACTAAGCCCCTCGTGCCCGGATGCATCCGAGGCCAGAAGGCGAAAGTTTTTGAGCTCCTGCGACACCGTCACAACACCCTGCCACTGGCCCGCGGAAAATGTCCCGGAAACAGAAGGACTCACAGCAAGAGGCGTGAGAATGCCAAAACGAATGTTGGGCACGCGTGTCGAGAGAGTTGGCAGAGGGGTTGAGCCAACCCAAGCCGCTGGATCACCTTTCTGATTAAGGAAAGCCGTGGCATACATCGCCCGGTTGGTCGTGGCTGCGGTGCGTCTCACGGTGGTCCAGGCCAGGGACGAATTCGCGGCCAGATCATAGCAGACATCGACCAAAAGATTGCTCGTTCCATTGTACCTGAAGGGGGCGTTAAAAAGGAAGGTGTTCCACCCCTGCACAAGTTTTTGATCTCCTTCGAACACGGTGATTAGATCGATATCGCGTTCCCAAACAGCTCCGCTCCCGGAGAAATCCGCCTTGGAGGTATGTCGCAGCCGGACACAAAGGTGTGTAAGCAGACTTGGGACGCCGACATCCGTAACAAAAAATGCAAGGCTGGTCAGATACTTGGCCCCCCCTAGTTCTGCCGTTGTGTAAATAATCTGGCTGCGTTCTTCCTCGTAATTGGTGTTAAATGGCAGATCGTGGGTCGTTGAAGTGCTCGTTCCGATCGTCTGAGTGGATTCCTGCATGCCGCTGATCGTGGCGGTTCCGCCAAAGGTCGTGACTGGATTTCTGCCTGCATCAATCGCAGTGAGGCTGACCGGGATTCCTGATCCATTGACCTGCGCTTGCGGGATGGCATTCCAAGCAAAGGCATTATGTGGGCCCATGGCCAGCACATCAAATTCATTGCTGGCTCCGACTTTGCCATGATTGTCTGCCACAGTCAGAATGACATTGGTATTTGCAACAGTCACAGCGAGGGTTCCCGTCCAAACACCACCGACAAACCCGTTGATCACCGCAGGAGAGACACCCACCGGGCCAGCCACTCCTATACCGGACAAGGACACAGGTCCGGTAAAGTTTGTCATCACGGAATTGTCAGCATTCAGCGCTGTGATAGTTGCAAGAAAGCTTCCGTTTTTCACCTGAGTGCCACTAATGACTGAGAAGCTGAAGTGATGCGGGTCATTGTCTTCCACCACGAGGTTGCCTGACCCTCCAGTGAATGTGTCGGCTGTGGCAGTGATTACCACTGGCTGGGAGCCGTCGATCAAGCCGTCATCCGCCACAGTGATGGGAAAGCTCGCCGATGATCGACCAGCGGAAATTTTAACGGTGGTAGGCACCATGATTTCCGATGTGTCACTGCATTGGAGTGAAACGACTAAAGTGGTCGAAATACTGCCTGACAGACTGACCTGCCCATTAAGGCCAGTCTTTCCTTCTGCGGCGCTAGTCGGGAGGACTAGGGCAAGCTGCCTCGCTTCATCGTCGTTGACAATGATGCTGCTCGATCCCGTCGTCCAGCCACTCACCTGAGCGGTGATGTGAATCGCCTGGGGACCATCAATCAAGGTGTCATTCACGGGCGAAAGATTAAATGATGCACTGGTCTGACCGGCGTTGATAGTCACTGTTGCAGGCACAGTGGCCTCGCTGAGATCATCTGAATAGAGCTGGACGACAACATCATGTATTGGTGCTGGCGTCACCAAAACGCTGCCAGTCACAGGAGCCGAACTTTCAGCAGTGGAAGCCGGAAGTAAAACCGATAGAAACGCAGATTCGTTGTCATGTACTATGATGGAGCCACTGCCATCAATGAATCCTGGCGCCGAGGCGGTTGCCGTCGCCGTCTGAGATCCGTCCACAAAGGCATCATCCATAATGTTCACGTCAAAGAACGCGCGGGTTTTGCCTGCCGGAATCATGATGCTCGATGGCAGAACAAGCTCCGAAGCACCGGAAGAGACAAGGGTCACCATCAGGGCTGTTTCCGTAGCTGGTGTCACACTGACGATGCCGCGCCCCTCCATGAGCCCCCGACCCTCAACTGCCGCTGGAGGTAGTTCAACCTTGAACTGGCTCGCAGCAGGATAGTTGCGAAAATCGCTCAACGCAAAGTTAATTGGCCTCCCTTGACCACGGGAAAGACCGATGATGCCTGAATTTCTTGCCACATTGAGATGTGTAATCGCAATGCGTCCATCAAAATAGAGTTCAATTTGGAAGCTGTTGGAGTCAGTGTCACCCCAGCTGGCAACATTTTGCCATGTTACGACCACCCTGTCGATCAGTTCACGCATAGAAACTTGGTCACTCGTCTCAGGGGCAAAGTTCTCGAGCAAGGCTGCCACGCCTGGTTTTGCGAGGTGTTTATCAAGAGAAATACCGTATGAGTAAAACGGCGGAGGCGGGGGAAGAAAGCGAATGTGGCCATTGCAGCTAATGTAAATGTCGGAGTAGCCTGCTTCAAAGTAAGGCACCTGCTTGCCATTGGCTAAAGTCACTTTGACAAATGGTTCGGCACTGCTCAGTTGAAACCATTTTAGCTGAGGGTGAAGTGCCTAACGATGGATGGCATAAGCGAGAACCTTGAAGGCTGTTTCGTTGGTCATGGTGATGTTGGTGCGGCTGGCAAGCGTGCT
>JBIJBP010000139.1:0-13419 GCA_044345155.1 Prosthecobacter sp.
ACGGGGGAGCCGACATTGCTGCCCTTCTGCGCCTGCCAGAGGATGTGGGTGGCGCTGACGTCGCCCTTGCCGCCGGCCTTCACCGCCTGGCTCTGGCCGCCGGGATGGCCGATGACAAAGATGACGCCGTCATGCGAGACGATGCTCGGGCAAAGCTCGGCCGCCTTGATGCTGCTGCAGTTCCACAGCTCCCTGCCGGTGAGGGGATCGAAGGCCCGGAGTCTGCCGCTGGCGTTGAGCACGAGTTCGTCATGCCCGTCCACCTTCACGATGGCCGGGGTGTTCCAGGAGGCGGGGAAGCCGGTGGCGCTCCACACGGTCCTGCCGGTTTTCCGGTCAAGCGCGAGCAGCTGGTTGCTCTCCAGCGCAGCGTTCACGATGAGCAGTTCGCCATAGAGGATGGGGGAGGAGCCGACGCCCCAGTCATGCGCCTTTTCGCCCACGCTGACATTCCAGACGGGCCTGCCGTCGACGGTGTAGGCGAACACCCCGGCGTTGCCCATGAAGAAGAACACACCCATGCCGTCGGTGACTGCGGAGCTGGACGCATAACCATGAGTGGTGATGTAGGTGCCGGTGTAGGGCTTCACAGGCAGGTCGGAGACGACCTCCTGGTTCCAAAGGATCCTGCCGGAATTTTTGTCGAGGCACAAGGCATGGCGTTTGAGGTCCTTCATGTCGCCCGGCTCCTTCACGTCGGTCCCATAGCCGCTGTAGCAGGTGAGAAAGACCTTGTCGCCCGCGATGACCGGGCTTGAGGAGCCAGGGCCGGGCAGCTCGGTGCGCCAGACCAGGTTCTCCTTCTCGCTCCAGCCCAGCGGCAGGCCGGTGTCCGTGGTGACGCCATCGGCGGTCGGTCCGCGGAACTGCGGCCAGTCGGCGGCGGCAACGGACAGGCTGAGGCTGACAAGGAGCAAGAGCGTCTTCATGGCCCTATGTGAACGCTGCCGGACGCGCGTGCTTTGCCAATCCTATTGGCTTACGGCGATAAAGGTTCCAGCGAACTGGGTTTTCTGGCCCGGCACTTGATTCGGTTTGGATGATGACCCCACCTTTTGCCGATCCAGCCTGGGGGTCGGGTTCATGCGATGGTCATTCCTTTAGTTGACGCTGAACGCCGCCTTCAGCTCCACCGGCGGCCTTTCTCCAGGCTGTTCGTCGGTGGGCCAGTTGGTCTGGTGGTTGTTCTGGGCCTCGCGCGGCTTTTCGAGCTGCTTGAAGACGAGCGGCTTCACGATCCAGGTCACGGTGTAATCACCCCGTGGAAGCCGGCCGAGGTTCAAGGCGTCGACTTCGTAGTAGGTGAAGGTCTTGAAGTAGGTGCCCTGCCAGATGGCCTCGTGCATCGTGATGGTGAAGGCGTTGCCCTGCCGTTCGACTTTTTCAATCCACGCGCGGTCATTGTCATCGAGCTGGCGCGTTCGGAAGAGCAGCCAGGCTTCTTCCCCGGCGGCCAGGGCAGGCTTTTTTTCACTCACCTCGTCCATCCAGTCGTCGAGCGGCATGCCCTGCGGCCTGTCGGCCGGGGATCGTGCAGGCAGGAGCGTCGCCACGTCGTTCCACCTGCCGGTGTCGCCACGCACGATCTGGCGCTGGTCGCTCAAGGTGCCGCGCTGCGGGCGTTCTTTCACCTGGTTGATGACCTGGGTCTCCGCGGCGAGAAGCAGCGCCGGGATCAATGCGAATGCGGCGATGCGGCCATGCCGGAACGCGGATGAGAAATGACCCATCCATCCCGGGGGGCGGGATTTCGAAAGGCATCTGGCCGTCGTGTTCATCAAGGTTCCGTACTGCGGGGGGCTTGGGTCATTTCTTCAGGTTTTGCAGTCGGTATAACCATGAGTAGGTGCGGATGAAGAGGCTGCCCCGCGCAATCGCCGGCGTGGCCCAGGCAACGTCGCCAAGGCTGTTTTTGCGGACGAACCGGTACTCCCGCGCGTCCTCGATCACCCAGGTGTCGCCATTTTCATTCAGCATGAAGATGCGGCCGTTGCAGGCCCAGGGCGAGGCGTAGAAGCGTCCGCCTTTCGTGTTAAGCCGCGTCTTGGGGATGATCTCCTCGCCCGTCTTGGCATGAAAGCAGCCGAGCAGGCCGGAGTCATAGCACACATAGAGCCGGTCGCCGCTGATGAGATAGCCGGGATGAATGCTGGACCCGCGCTTTTGCGACCATGCGATGAACTCGCCTCCCGTCGCGTCGCCCTGAGGCGTGATGTCGCCCTTTGCGCCGGGCCTGACTGCATAGAGCGGGCCGTAGTGGTAGCCGGCACCCGCATAGAGAAGCCCGTGCTTCGAAAGAGGAATCTGGCTCACGAGGCCGGCCGTGCCGCGGATCTCCCACAGCAACGCACCATCCTCCACGGAATAGGAACGGATCCTGTTCATGCCGATCGTCACCAGTTCGGTACGCTGCCCGCTTTCCCATGCAAAGGGCGTGGACCAGGTGCTTTTTTCGTCACGCGAAACACGCCACAGCGTCCTGCCGGTGAACTTGTCCAGGGTTTCGAGGAAGGACGACTCCTCGTTGTCGTTTTGAATGAAGATCCGGCCGGCGTGCAGGACGGGGGAGGTGCCGGTGTTCCAGCCATCGCGCATCGGATGGCTGGGCCAGCGGCGCTCCCAGAGCTTCCGGCCGTTCATGTCACAGCAAAACAGGCCGATGTTGGCAAAGTAGGCGTAGACGCGTTCGCCGTCCGTGACCGGTGTCTCGTTGGCGAAGGAGCCGCGTGGATGCCGCATCTGTGGCGGGATGCCCTTGTGCGCCTCGAACTCCCAAAGGATCCTGCCCGTTTCGAAATCGAGGCAGAAGAGCATCCACCGATGAACCTCTCCGCTGCCGACATGGCCGCCGGGGTAGCCTCCGACATGCGGTGTGGGCAGGTCCTTCTCGCCGATCGCCGCAGTCACGAAAATCCTGTCCCCCCAGACGATGGGCGATGACCAGCCCCAGCCGGGCACCCGTGTCCTCCACACGACGTTTTCCGTCTCGCTCCAGGTCTCCGGCACCGTCTCGCCTTCAGCGATTCCGTCAGAGGCGGCCCCGCGGAACTGCGGCCAGTTCAGCGTGTCGGCGGCCATGACGGCGGTCGTCATGACGAGCAGGAGAAGCCCGGGTTTCATGGGGTCGTGGCTGGGTGCGGGGTAACGAACCGGACGACACCATCACGACCGGCTGGCGGGCGTTCTTTCAAGGAGGGGTCAGCGAGGCCAGGCGCCTGGATCCCTTTGCGTGGAGGTCCTGGGCACAGGTTCTCCGGATTGGAATCAATCCTGGTTATTCCGAGGAGCCTGCCACGGAACCTCTGCCGCAGTGGTGGATGCAAGTCAGTTCTTCCAAGCGCAGAAGGTCAAGGAGGTGGCATGCGCCACCTCCGGGTGCTTTTTGGGAATCTGCCGATCCTGGCCGGAATCAGCCCAGGGCGGTCAGCATTTCCCGAAGCTTCGCCAGCTTCTCCTCCCAGTCGGTCTTCCGCTGCTGATGTTCGTCGAGCACCTTCTGGGGGACCTTGGAGGTGAAGTTTTCATCGGCCAGCTTGGAGGTGACCTTCTCCAGCTCGGCCTCGACCTTGGCGACCTCCTTGCCGACACGGGCGCGCTCGGCCTCGACGTCGATGAGGCCGTCGAGCGGCAGGTAGATGGTCCCCAGCGGCGTCAGGGCGCTCGGCGTGCCGCGGGTCGGGCTGAAGTCAGGCGCGATGTCAAGCGGCTCGGCGTTGAGCAGGATGCGGATGACCTCGATTTCGTGGGCGGGCAGCTCCTGGACGGGCTTGAGGACGAAGCGGACCTTCTTGTTGATGTTGAAGGTGCTCTTCAGGCCCCGGCCGAGCACGACGGTTTCATACTTGTCGTTCGCGGTTTTTTCGTCCTCCGGCAGGATGCCGAAGTGGGCGAGTTCGTCGGCGTCGAGCTGCTTCGGCCAGGGGGCGGTCATGATGCTCCTGCCGCCCTGGTCCCCGGGCATGTCGGCGTTGAAGCCCATGCCGTTCCAGAGCTCCTCGGTGATGAAGGGCAGGAAGGGGTGGAAGAGGCGCAGGGTGTGGCCGAGCACGAAGTCGATGACGGCCAGGGTGTTGGCCTTGCGCTTCTCGTCGCCGCCCTGCAGCACCGCCTTGCTGGCCTCGATGTACCAGTCGCAGTACTCGCTCCAGAAGAAGCGGTAGAGGGCGGCGGCGGCGTCGCTGAAGCGGTAGTCCTCGAGGGCGGTGGTGACTTCGCTGATGGCGGTGTTGAGGCGCAGGAGGATCCACTTGTCGTCGCTGCTGAGCAGGGCGGGGTTGATCTCCGTTTCGGAGCTGCCGCCCTGCATCTGGCGGAAGCGCGCGGCGTTCCAGAGCTTGGTGCAGAAGTTGCGGCCGAGCTCGACGTTCTTTTCATCAAAGAGCACGTCCTGGCCGAGCGGTGCGCCGCGCATGATGCCAAAGCGGAGGGCGTCGGCGCTGTAGCGGGCGATGAGGTCGAGCGGGTCGGGGGAGTTGCCGAGAGACTTCGACATCTTGCGGCCCTGCTTGTCGCGGATGATGCCGGTGAAATAGACGTTCTTGAATGGCAGCTCGCCCATCCATTCGAAGCCGGCCATGATCATGCGGGCGACCCAGAAGAAGATGATGTCCGGGCCGGTCACGAGGTCGGTGGTCGGATAGAAGGCCTTGAGGGTCGGGTTCTTGGCATCCTTTTCCTTGTCGCCGGTCCAGCCCATGGTGGCGAAGGGCCAGAGCCAGGAGCTGAACCAGGTGTCGAGGACGTCGGGGTCTTGTTCCCAGCCATCGCCTTCGGGCGCATCCATGCCGCAGTAGGTCTCGTCACCGCGATACCACACCGGAATTCGATGCCCCCACCAGACCTGGCGGCTGATGCACCAGTCCTGGATGCCGCTGAGCCAGTGATCATAGACTTTGGCCCAGCGGTCGGGATGAAATTTCATTTCACCCTTGGCGACGACATCCTGGCTTTCCTTCACGCTCGGGTATTTGAGGAACCACTGCTCGCTCAGACGGCTCTCGATGGGCACGTCAGCTCGTTCTGAATAGCCGAGATTGTTCTGATATGGCTCTTCTTTGACGAGGCTGCCAATTTCCGCGAGCAGCTCGGCGGCGCGTTTGCGGGCGGCGAAGCGTTCCATGCCGCCCAGGTCCTGGCCTGCCAGTTCGTTCAGCACGCCGTTCGGGTGCATGACGTCAATAACGGGCAGGTTGTGCCGCTGGGCGATTTCAAAGTCCGCCTTGTCGTGGGCGGGCGTGACCTTCAGCACGCCGGTGCCGAAGGTGAAATCGACATGTTCGTCACCGACGATGGGCAGCAGGGCCTGGTTTTCGACCGGCAGGGGACGACGCACGTGCTTGCCAATGAGATGGGCGTAGCGCTCGTCCTTCGGATTCACCGCGATGGCGGTGTCGCCAGGGATGACCTCAGGGCGGGTGGTGGCGATGGTGAGCCAGGTTTCCGGCTCCTCGACGACCTGCACCTTGAAGTGATACATGACCGCGTTCTGCGGCTTCATGACCACTTCCTCATCGCTGAGCGCGGTGAGCGAGGAAGGGCACCAGTTCACCATGCGCTTGCCGCGGTAGATGAGGCCCTTCTTGTAGAGATCGACGAACACGCTCATGACGCAGCGGTTGTAGTCGTCGTCGAAGGTGAAGCGCTGGCGGCTCCAGTCGCAGGAGGCGCCGAGGCGCTTCAGCTGCTCGATGATGATGTCGCCGTGCTTGTCCTTCCATTCCCAGATCTTGGCGATCAGGCCCTCGCGGCCGAGGTCGTCGCGGTGCTTGATCCTGCCCTCCTTCTTGAGCGTCTTTTCAACGACGTTCTGAGTGGCGAGACCGGCGTGGTCGGTGCCGGGCAGCCAGAGCACCTCCTTGCCCAGCATGCGGGCGCGGCGTGCGAGGATGTCCTGGATGGTGTTGTTGAGCACATGCCCCATGTGAAGCACGCCGGTGACGTTCGGGGGCGGGATGACGATGGAGTAGGCCGGACGCTTGTCGCTCACGCGAGCGGGGTCGGCTTCAAAGCACTTGTCGTCGAGCCAGCGCTGATAGATGCGGGCTTCGACCTCGGCCGGCGAATAGGTTTTGTCGAGTTCAGGCATGGGACGGGAAAGGGGGCGCAAAACATGGGGCGGAAACGCCGGGGCGCAAGGAGGGGTGATGGGTGGTTTTATCAGTCGGCCTGGAGCCGCGCCTTGGACCTCCGGGTCCGAACAGGCCCCACGGCGTCCGTCGGGAGCTGGAGATAGGGTTGGGCGATTTCTCGGGAGGCACAGGGCAGGGGCTCCTGGATTCATGCTGGCAGGGGGTGGGTCGATGCGGCTGACGAGGATGGCTGTTTCATCTGGGAGACGGATTTCACCCAAAACATGTCAGAGCGCATCAGCAGGGTTCGGGCGTTGATACGTCAACCCGCCAGCCAACCGACATGAAATCGCTGCTCATTCTGCTTACGGCGCTCAGCGCCAGCGCCTCGCCCATCCGTGTGCTCTACCTCGATGCCGAAGGTAGGGAGCAGTCAGCCGTCGGACCGCTCCATGAGGCCATGCGTGAGCTGGGGCGCGACGCGATCTATTTTGACTATGCCCGGGAGAAGGTCGATGCCGACTATGATCTTGTCCTCAAGCCGGGTGACGAACTGGGGCGTGAAGCCATCCTCAAGAGGCTGTCAACGGAGCGACGTGCCGCTTACGAGGCCTTTTTGGCCCAAAGGGAGCCGGAGCAGCGTGAGAAGCATCCGCAGGTGGCCAACTACGAAAAGCGCCCCGAGCCCCTGACATTCCAGAAGCCGTTTTCACCCAGGGGAAGCATGGAGCGCACCCAGGTGCCGGCCGACTGCGAGCTGAAGCTGTTCGCCGCCGAACCGGAGATTGCCAAGCCGATCGCTTTCGCCTGGGATGAACGCGGGCGCTGCTGGGTGGTCGAGACGCGCGACTATCCTCATGGAGTGCAGGAAAACGGCGAGGGCGGGGACAGCGTGAAGATCTGCGAGGACACGGATGGCGACGGGCGGGCGGACAAGTTCACCGTGTTTGCCGACAAGCTGAACCTGCCCACCGGCATCGTCTTCGCCCGCAAGGGCATCATCGTGGCCGCGCCGCCGAAATTCATCTACCTGGAGGACACGGATGGCGATGACAAGGCCGACAAGCGCGAGGTCATCATGGACTGCTGGGGCATCCGTGACACGCACGCGCAGGCCAGCAACCTGCACTACGGCTTCGACAACTGGATCTACGGTTGTGTCGGCTACAGCGGCATCGAGGGCTATGTGGGGGGGAAGCATCACCAGTTTGCCATGGGCACCTATCGCTTCAAGCCGGACGGCAGTGCGCTGGAGTTCCTGCATCAGTTCACCAACAACTCCTGGGGACACAGTACAAATGATTTCGGCGATCAGTTCGGCGGCACCGCCAATGGTGCACCGATCTTCTTCGGCGGCATCCCGGCCACCGCCTATGGCGAGGGTTCGCGCGGCATGACTGCGAAGAAAATCAATGTCGTGGACACCTGCCACACCATCACGCCGAACTTCCGTCAGGTGGACGTGTTTGGTGGCTACACGGCCGCAGCAGGCTCCAACTTCATCTACAGCAGCACCCTGCCGAAGCGCTTCCAGGGCAAGGCCATGGTCTGTGAGCCCACGATGAAGGTGGTGTCCCTGATGGATGTCGTGCCTGACGGCGGGGGCTGGAAGGCGCTGGATGGCTTCAACATCTACGCCAGCAGCGATGAGTGGAACAGCCCCGTGCATGCCGAGGTGGGTCCTGATGGTGCGGTGTGGGTGGCGGATTTCGAAAACTTCATCATCCAGCACAACCCGACGCCCAGCAAAGAACGCGGCGGTTTCGTGGCGACGACCGGCGTCGGTGGTGCTCATGAGAACGAGTTGCGGGACCACAGCCGTGGCAGGATTTACCGGATTGTGGCGAAGGGGACGAATCCGAAGCCGGAGAAGCCTTCGCTGACCGCAGTATCCCTGACAAGCCGCCTCACGGCTCAGCGCATCATCGTGACTGAAAACCAGCCTGTCGTCAGTCCTGCGGCCCCAGGCAATGCCAACGAGCTCTGGGCGCTGCACGGAACTGGAAAGCTGGTGCCGGCCATGCATCAGGCCGCGCTCATGTCCAAGGATGCCGGACTGCGCCGCAACGCCATCCGTGCACTTGGCGGTGACAAGGCCGCGCAGGATCTCTTTTTTGGTTCGGGTGTGATTTCCGATCCCGACCTGCACACCCGCCTTGCCGCCTTTGTGAAGCTGGCGGATTTTCCGACGACTCCGGAGATTCAGACGCTCGTCAAAAAGCTTGCCGGTGACCCCGTTGTCAAAAACGACGAATGGCTCGCCGAGGCCGCGAAGATGCTCGGGAAGAAGCACAAGGCTCTCAACTACAAGGAAGGCCCCAACCTGCTGCCCAACCCCGGCTTTGAAGCGCCGATCGCCGACACCTGGAAGCGTCGCGATTACGGCAAGCGTCCCGGCAACGCCGGTGCTCAGTGGGGGTTCGTCACTGATCCCAAAATGGTCCATGGCGGCAGCCGCGCGATGCGTTGCATCACCCGCGACGAAGCGGACACCAGCCACTTTGCCGATGTGCCGCTGAAGCCGAACACCGAATACAAGCTCAGTGCCTGGATCAAGACCCACGCCTTCAAAGGCAAGGCCAGCCTCAATGACCATATCGGCCGTGCCGAAACCTCGCCCAGGATCGGCCGTTCGCAGGACTGGACCGAAGTGGAGGTCGTCTTCAACAGCAAGCAGCGAACGAAGGCCAGCATCAACCTGCTGCATGTCGGCAAGGGCGACATCTACTTTGACGATGTGAAGCTCTGCGAGATCATTCTCGAAGGCGATGACGACGCCAGCAAGCTCGCCGGAGATGCCAAACGCGGGGAAAAAATCTTCTGGGAGCATCCCGTGGCGGCCTGCAAGAACTGCCACATGCTCAAGGGGCAGGGCAGCGCCGTGGGGCCTGCGCTGGACGGCATCGCCGGCCGCAAGGACGAGGCCTACATCCTTGAAAGCCTCATCAACCCGAACGCCAGGCTCGCCGAAGGCTACACCGCCACGCCGATCAGCCCGATGCCGCCGATGAACCTCATTTTGAAGCCGCAGGAGTTTGCCGATGTGAAGGCCTTCATCCTGAGCTTGAAATAAGACGTGCCCTCCTACTCGACGAGCGTGGTGCCGAGCTGAGGATAGTCCGTCAGCTGCACGAGGCGTATGCCATAGCGCTCGGCGATGAGCGGTGACTCGGAGTCCGGATAGACATCGCGGTAGTACACTTCCTTGATGCCGTAGGCACAGAGCATCTGCATGCAGCTCGTGCAGGGCATGGTCGTGCAGGCCAGCAGGCGTGCTGATCCGCGGGTGAACAGGCTGCAGAGGTTCACTTCAGCATGAAGCATGAATTTCCGCCGCGCCTCGCGGTCATCCCAGAATCCCTCGGGGGCGTTGTAGCCTGGAGCGAGTCCGTTGTAGGCCGTGCCGATGACGCGGTTGTCGAAATCCAGGGCGACCGCCCCCACCTTTCGATAGGGGTCCTCGGATCGCAGGCTGGCGACATGGGCCAGGGCCATGGCGTATTCTGGAATGCTGAGACGTGACTTGGGAACCTCGATCATAGGAAGGGACGGGGGAATGTTTGCGGGGATGCATGATCGGAAATCCCCGTTTCACAAGGTGGAAGGCGAAAACTCCCGGCTGCCGGCTGGCGGGACGTACAATTTCTGGAATAATTGCCGTGATTGAGCGTCGTATGCTCTGTCTGAATCGAAAGACACCCACCCCCATGAAAAAGCTCATCGCCCTCCTTGCCGCGCTCACCCTGCCTGTGCTCGCCAGCGAATTTCCCGAAGGCAGCCCAAAGTTCGGCACCAGTTACGAAGCTGCGCTGAAGACCGCCAAGGCCGAAGGCAAACCCGTCGTTCTGGTGTTTTCCGCCGTCTGGTGCCCGCCCTGCCAGGCGATGAAGAAGAGCGTCTACCCAAGCGCCGAGGTGAAACCGCTGCACGACAAGTTTGTCTGGGCCTACCTGGACGTGGATGAGGAATCCAACGCCAAGGCTGCCGAGAAGTATGGTGTGCAGGGCATCCCGCACGTGCAGTTCCTGAGCAAGGACGGCAAGGAGCTGGGCAACCAGGTCGGCGGAGTTTCCCCGGCCGAGTTTGCCGGCATTCTGAACAAGGTCAGCCAGAAGGCGGCCAAGTAAGTGCTGGAAACGACGTCTGAATCCATTCCTAGAGCCCTCGGGAAACCGGGGGCTTTTTCGTGGAGGAAGGCCACGGCGGAAGTCATTGGATGGAAGCTCGAAGCTTGGACATCCGTTTGAGCGGCTGTCATGATGCGGTTCACCCTCCTGCTTTTGTCCCTGTTTGTCTGCCTGAACGCCGAGGCTCAGAAAACCGAAGCAAAGGGCGGGCGCAAGGCCAAGACCTTGATCAAGCTGACCACGGACCCGGTGCAGAGCCGGGAGCTGCTTTACAAGGAGACGCCGCAGGGGCCGCTGAAGCTGCATGTGTTTTCACCGATGAAGACCCAGGGCCCGGCAGAAGGAGGGAAACCCTGCATTGTATTCTTCTTCGGAGGCGGCTGGAAAAGCGGCAGCTTCCTTCAGTTCGTGCCTCAGGCGGAGTATTTCGCCTCGCGCGGCCTGGTGACGGCCTGCGCGGACTACCGCATTCTCAGCCAGCATCAGACGACTCCTGACAAAGCCGTGGAGGATGCCCGGAGCGCGGTCCGCTGGGTGCGTGCTCACGCTGCGGAGCTTGGGGTGGATCCGGGCAGAATCATCGCCGCAGGGGGCTCGGCCGGCGGGCATCTGGCGGCCTGTACGGCCCTGGTCGGCACCCTGGATGCGGCAGGCGAGGACAAGTCCGTCTCCGCCGTGCCCGACGCCCTGGTGCTTTTCAACCCGGCGATGAACATCAGCACGCTTTTCAAGGAGCGTGCGACCGGGGATGTCCGGGGTTTCACCCTTGAGATGGCCGAGGCGATCACGCCTAACCAGTTTGTCTCCCCAAACACGCCTCCGGCGGTTTTGTTCTTTGGCACGGCTGACAAGTTGAAGGCGGGCGGGGACGAGTATGTGCGGAAAGCCCGGGCCCTGGGGCTGCGCGCTGAAATGTGGTCGGCGAAGGACATGCCGCACGGATTCTTCAATCGCGAACCCTGGATCCGGGTCACGGCGCGGAAGATGGAGGAGTTTCTCGTCTCGCTGGGATATCTGGACGGTGGGGCCCGTCTTATGCTGGCTGAGGACGCGCCTTCACTGGTTTCGGAGTGAAGCCCGACGGGAGAGTTCGAGATTGCGCCGGAGATCATCTCCGGCATCATCGGGCTCCCATGATCCACAACGTCTACTTCTGGTTGAAGAAACCCCTGTCCGCCGAGCAGCGCGCCCTTTTTGAAACCGAGCTGAAGCTGCTGCCCAAGATCGGCTACCTGGCCTCGGGTGCCGTCGGCAGGCCTGCCGCCACCGAGCCGCGTCCTGTCACGGACCACAGCTTTGATTACAGACTGAGCCTGACCTTCAAGACCATGAAGGACCATGAGTTTTATCAAAATGGCTGCCCGGACCACCAGCGCTTCGTGGACACCTGCAAGCCGCTGTTTGAACGGGTGGTGGTCTATGACACGGAAGAGCTGGCCTGATCTCAGGCGAGCTCGTCATGATCCACGGCCAGGCATCGAAGGTGCCCGGCCCTTTTTCTTTCGGGGATCCGCTCCTACAGCCTGAGGAAAGCTCGCTGGCGGTAGAGCCAGAAGCAGAGCAGCCAAAGCACGGCCAGGACGCTGCAGCGCTCGATGACCGGTCCCCAGGTGCTCGCGAAGAAGGCTGCCATGCCGTGCTTGGCGAGCTGCTCCTTGATCCATCCGGCGGCGAGGCTGTGCATCACATAGATGAAGATGCTGTTCATGCCCACGACCACGAGAGGGAAGACGAGGCGGCGCTGGCCGGCGATTTCGACGAGCCAGTAGAAGAAGGAGAGCATGATGAGCACCCAGCCGCCGCTAAAGACGGCCCAGGAGGGCGTCCAGATGCGCTTAACAACCGGGCAGGCGACAAAACTGAGAACGGTGCCGATGAGCAGGCAGACGATGCCAAGCGCGAAGAGACGGAGGAACTTCTGCCGTTCCGTGCGCTGGCTGGTGAGCAGGAACTGGCCGGTGATGGCGCCGCCCAGCATGGTGGCCAGGGCGGGGATAAAGTTCAGCGTCTGGTAGCCGCCGGTATTGTAGGTAAAGGCCTCGGCACGGGGGAAGAGATTCAGCAGCCAGCGGTCGAACTCGGCGGCGGCGTTGGTGTGGATATTCCAATGAGCGAAGAAACCCTGGAAGAGGGCTTCGGGCGGAGGCTTGGCCGCCTGGATCGCCGCCAGCTGCTCGGTCGTGGGCAGCGGGTGCTGGTAGAACCAGTACCAGTCTCCTACCAGAATCAGGATGATGGCGGCGCAGCAGTATTCCCAGCCCATGCTGGCGATGGCGACCAGGAACATATAGCCCAGGCCGATCTGCGCCAGGACGTTGGGGAACTCCCAGCGTGTCAGAGTGTCCCCTGACCGGGTGGAAAGCAGGACCGCCAGCAGCACAAGGATCACGGCCCGGACCAGCGCATGCCAGCTCAGCTTGAAGAAACCCTGGCCCTCCTCGCGCCTTCGCCGGATGGACAGGGGTACGGCAACGCCGACCATGAACATGAAGCTCGGCTGGATCAGATCCCAGAGTGCACAACCCTGCCAGGCGACGTGCGATACCTGGTGGTTGATCTGCTGCCACAACCAGGAGTCCGGGTGCAGTTTCGCCATCTGGGCCAGGCCGAAGCCGGAGGAGGCCATGAGCAGCATGACAAATCCGCGGAAGGCGTCGAGGGAGATGAGGCGTTGGCTAGGAGGCATGGACTGGGAGGTCTCAAACGTCCATGAACGGCCAGCCTTTGCCTCCGTTGGTCATTTGAGCCAAGAAAGCCGCGGCGACCGGTGAACTTTGCCTTTGCCTTTGCCTTTGCCGTGAACCTTCGTATTCACTGCCGACCTCTGACTAATGATTGCTGAATTCATTGCCGCCGCCGCCAACACCTTCGCCACTCCCGGACTCTGGGATCAGTTTGTCCAGGCCCTGCCTGTGATCCTCGGCCTGGTCTTGATTGAAGGCCTGCTCTCGGTGGACAACGCGCTGGCCATTGCCGCGATGGCCTCCCACCTGGATGAACAGCGCCGCGCCACGGCCATGAACATCGGCTATCTGGGGGCTTATGGTTTCCGTCTGGTGGCGCTGCTGTTCGCCTCCTGGATCATCTCCAACCACTGGGTCATGCTGGTGGGTGCGCTTTACCTTGTCTGGCTGATGTGTGCTCACTTTGCCGGACAGAAGGGCATCGCGGAGGAGGAGGGCGAGGCGGTGAACGTCCATCATCGAACCTTCGCGGGAACCATC
>JBIJBP010000003.1:0-103358 GCA_044345155.1 Prosthecobacter sp.
CCATGGCCTCGACGGTCTTTTTCTATCAGTGCTTCAAGACCACGTCGGACATCTGGATGAGCTTCGTGATGGGCTTCTGCCAGCTCTCCCTCTTCGCCGGCTTCGCCATCTACCTGCCTGAGCTCTTTCCGACCCGCCTCCGCAGCACGGGCACCAGCTTCTGCTACAACGTCGGCCGCTTCATCGCCGCCAGCGGCCCGATCACCCTCGGCGTGCTTGCCTCCAACCTTGCCAAGGAAGCCAAGGCCGCCTTGCCTGCCATCCCAGAGGAAGCCGCCCGCAAGGCTGCTGAAGCCGCCGCCGAACTGGCCGCCTTCCGCAATGCTGGAACCTGGATGAGCCTGATCTTCGTCCTCGGCCTCATCGCTCTGCTTTTCCTGCCTGAAACCAAGGGCCGCCCGATGCCCGAGGATTGACACGCTTTCCCTCCTTTTCGCCATGACGCCAGCAGAACTCGCTGCCGCCACCACCCTGCCCACAGGTTTGACGCCGGAGGCCGAGGCTCTCTGGCACGCCAGGCATGGCAGATGGGAAAGCGCCCACAACATTGCCCAGGACACCCCCTCGAAGCTAGGCTCATGGATTCATGCCCTGCTGCATGTCATCGAGGGAGATCAATGGAACGCGGATTATTGGTTTGCCAAGGCTGGCAAACCCTCACGCGGCCCCAAGGACGTGGATGCCCTGTGGCAGGAAATAGCCTCCACGATCCTGAAGTGAACCAGGAATTGCCGGAAAACCCTGTGGAGATCGAGATCAGCCCCGAACTCGATCTTCACACCTTCCAGCCCCGTGAAGTCGGAAGCCTGCTGGAGGATTACCTGGGTGAATGCCGTCAAAGTGGCATCCTCTCCGTCAGAGTCATTCATGGCAAAGGCACCGGAGCGCTGCGGATCGGCGTGCATGAGAAGCTGGCTCGGTTGGAAATGGTGGAATCCATCACCTGGCCGGCGGGCGCAAATAACGGCGGCTGGGGTGCCACCTGGGTGCGTTTGAAGAAAACCCCGGGTTAGGACAGCACAGGCTCGCTTTCCACCAGGGCATAGACCTCGACAGGTTCAGGCTGCCCCTTTACCGGATGAATGCCGACGTTCTTGTAGTCGTTCAGGCCTTCCGGCCAGCCGTCCAGGAATTTAGAGCCGGCAAGGACGGGCACCTGCAGCTTGCGGGTCAGGCTTTCGATTCGGAAGGTCACGTTCACCTCTTCACCCACCGCCGTGTTGACACCTCGGCCCATGGCCCCCAGTGCCACGTCACCGACGTTGAGACCGATGTGACAGTGAACTTCAAGTCCACGATCTTCCCTGAGGGCCTTGCGAACGGGTGAATTACCCGCTTCAGGCCCGCTGAGGATTCTGGCGGCTTCCGTAGCCCGCTTGCGCACTTCAATGCTGTCGCCGGCCCAATAGGCAAACACCCCGTCGCCGATGAACTTGTCGATGATGGCCCCCCGTGACTTCAGGACCTGTTCACACTGTGCATACCACTCACGAAGCATGGCGGCCACCTCCTCGGCGCTGAGCTGGGCGGACAGGCTGGTGAAATTGCGCAGGTCACCGACCAGCAGCGTCGCCTTCACGGTCTTCACCGGCAGCGCGACGGTGTGCATCATGTTTGTGCTGCTAGCCGAATGCCCTTCCTGGTCGCCATCATCGGTCTCAAAGGAGAACAAGCAGGTGCCGAGTTGGATTCGGTCGCCATGACGCAGTGCCCTGGCGGTGGTGATGGCGACATCATTGACAAAGCTGCCGTTGGCGCTGCCGAGGTCGGATATCCAGTATAGTCCGCCGTCACGTCGGATGGTTGCGTGCTGCCGGGACACACCATTGTCCTGAAGACGAATGGTGGCATCCGGACTGCGGCCCAGGAGGTTGAAGTCCGCCAGCGCGTACTCCACTCCCTTGTCATGCTGTCTTAAATAGGCGGGCATCTGGATCTGATATGAGAGCTTTCAAGCAACTGGCACAGCAGAAGTCAAGCCCACGCGTGGAAGTTTTCCGAAGCTTATTCTTAGAACGACGATATTCGATCATTTCCAATCACCTACGCAAGCCGATAAAGAAAAAGCCCGCTTGTTCAGCGGGCTTCCTTTAATTTCTGGCGGAGCGGACGGGGCTCGAACCCGCGACCTCCAACGTGACAGGCTGGCGTTCTAACCGACTGAACTACCGCTCCTTCCCAGAAAGATGGGCCGCGATACTAGCGCCCTCTGACGAAGTGGCAAATGGAAAAGTTCTGAAGATGTATTTTTTCAGTGCCAGCCTTTGTTGAGTTCATCGCATGCAGGTTGCCTGCACATTGAACATTTAAAAAGAAGCGGCTGCCAGGTGCCCTGGCAGCCGCTTTGAAGGGATGAATGAGAAGGGTTATTTTTCGATCTTCAGAAGCTCGACTTCAAAAACCAGGGTCTCGCCAGGACCGATGTCGGGGCCGGCACCGTTATCTCCATAGGCCAGGTCTGAAGGAATGTAGAACTTGAACTTGGAGCCCACGGTCATGAGCTGAAGGCCTTCGGTCCAGCCCTTGATCACTTCCTGAACGCCGAAGGTGATGGGTTCGCCACGCTGGACGCTGCTGTCAAACACCTTGCCGTTGACCAGCGTGCCATGGTAATGAACGTTCACTTTGTCCGTCGGAACAGGCTTGGCGCCGTCGCCCTGCTTGATGACCTCATATTGCAGGCCGCTTGCAGTGGTCTTCACCTCGGGACGCTTGCCATTTTCTGCCAGAAACTTGCTTCCAGCAGCCTTGGATTCAACGGCCTTGGCCGCAGCCTCCTTCTGCATTTCGGCCTGAATCTCGGCCATTCGGCTCTGCATGTACTTTTCAAAGACACCCATGGCGGCCTCGAGCTCCTCCTGCTTGTACTTCGGCTCCTTGCCGCCAAGGACGTCCTGGACGGCGGCGGTGAAGTTTTCGAGACTGATGTCGATCTTCTGCTGCTTGAACTGTCCGCCGATCTGGCGGCCGATAAAGTAGCTGACCTTGTCCATGTCAGGCTTGGCGGCGGGTGATTCGGCGGGCTTCACGGTGTTGTCTTGGGCGTTGAGGGGGGACGCGGCCACCAGGGCGGCCAGGGCGAGACTAAGGGTGGATTTCATGAGAAGATCACGAGACTCGGGGGGATGTGTCCGGCGGTCAACCAAAGAAACACCTTCGTTAACAGCCCCTTCCTGGGACGTTCACGCCATTTGACCGCCCGCGCTTTGCCTCTACTCTGCGCGCCCTCATGAGCCAGACAGCCATCACTCCCACCCGCGAAAAAGATTTCCCCGAATGGTACCAGCAGGTCGTGCGCGCCGCAGACCTCGCCGAAAACTCAGAGGTTCGCGGCTGCATGGTCATCAAGCCCTGGGGTTACGGCCTGTGGGAAAACATCCAGCGACAGCTGGACGCCAAGTTCAAGGAAACCGGGCACGTCAACGCCTACTTCCCCCTGCTCATCCCCCTTAGCTACCTGGAAAAGGAGGCCGAGCATGCCGAGGGCTTTGCCACTGAGTGCGCCGTGGTGACCCACCACAGGCTGGAGGCCCAGAAACAGCCCGACGGCAGCACCAAGATGATTCCGACCGGCGAACTCGCCGAACCTTTCGTCATCCGCCCAACCTCGGAAACCATCATCGGGGCCGCCTTTGCCCGCTGGGTGGAGAGCTACCGTGACCTGCCTCTCCTCATCAACCAGTGGGCCAACGTGATGCGCTGGGAGATGCGCCCCCGTCTCTTCCTCCGTACCGCCGAATTCCTCTGGCAGGAAGGTCATACCGCCCACGAAACCGCCGAGGAGGCCATCGTGGAAACACGCCTCATGCACCGGGTTTACGCCGACTTTCTCCGCAATCACCTCGCCATTCCCGTCATCGCTGGTGAAAAGACGGAAAACGAACGTTTTCCCGGCGCTGTTAACACCTACACCGTCGAGGCCATGGTCCAGGACCGCAAGGCCATCCAGGCCGGCACCAGCCACTACCTCGGCCAGAATTTTGCCAAGGCCGCCAACATCCAGTTCCTCGGCCGCGACAACACCCGCCAGCTAGTTCATACCACGAGCTGGGGTGTCAGCACCCGCCTAATCGGCACGCTGATCATGGCGCATGGTGATGATGACGGCGCCATCCTGCCTCCGCGTGTGGCTCCGAACCAGATTGTCATTCTTCCGGTGACACCGAAGGAGGACACTCGCCAGGAGATCATCGACGCCTGTGAGGCCCTCGCCAAAACCCTGCGCAGCCAGACTTTCCATGGCGAACCCCTGCGCGTACATGTCGACAAACGTGACCTTCCGGGCGGGGCAAAGAGCTGGGAATGGATTAAAAAAGGCGTCCCCCTCCGCCTCGAAATGGGACCGAGAGACATCGCCAGCCGCACCGTCGCCGTCGCCCGCCGCGACCTGCCGCCAAAGCAGAAGGAGTTTCTCCAGAAGGAAGACCTCATCCGAGACATCACGGAAAAGCTTCAGGACATCCAGGACGCCCTGCTGAAACGGGCCGTCGAGATGCGTGATGCCAACATGAAGAAGCTGGACACGCTGGACGATTTCAAGGCCTTCTTCGCCGACAACGGCCAGGGCGGCTTTGCCCTCATGCACTGGGCTGGCAGCAACGAGCAGGAGGATCAGATCGCCAAGGAGATGAAGGTGACCATTCGCTGCATTCCCCTGGGGGATGAGTTTGCCGAGGAGGGGAAGTGCTTCCTCACCGGCAAGCCAAGCTCACGCCGCGTCGTATTTGCCCGTAGCTACTAACCAGGCTTGATCCTGTGGCCGGTGTCTCACTGACGGGACTCCGGTGCCAAGCCCTCGCTGACCGTCCATCCTCCATCCACGGCCAGCACCTGGCCCGTGATGAAGCCGGAGGCGCGGGAAAGCAGGAACAGGGCCGCGCCATCGCAATCCTGTGGAAGCCCGACACGACCACCTTCAAGCGGTTGCTTGGCGGCTATGAAGTTCATGATGGCGTCATTGCCGATGGCGCGCTGAGACATCGGCGTCTCCACCAGAGCCGGGGCTATGACATTCACCCGGATGTTCTGCGGTGCGTAATGGCTGGCGATGGATCTGCTGAAGCCGATGATGCCTGCCTTGGCCGCCGCATAGGCATGGCTGGCGAAATATCGAGGGGATGGCGACCAGCCTAGCACGCTGCCCATGTTGAGAATACAACCCCCTTCGCGCTGGCGTAGGAATTGACGGACGGCGGCACGATTGGAGAACATCACTGACTGTAAATTGAGATCGAGCGTGTAACGCAGTCCCTCGTCCGTCATCTCATGAAGCGCCCCATCGCCCTTGGAGCGTCCACTGCCGCCGGCCACATGGTAAAGTGCGTCCAGTCTGCCAAACCGTTCCACCGCCAGGGCGATGGCCTTTTCCGCTGTTTCTGACTGTGAAGCATCGCCGGCCAGGCCAAAGGCCGACCCGCCAAGAAGCCGCAAGCTCTCGTGAACATTGGCTTCCGAGCGGCTTGAGACAACCACCCGGGCGCCATTGGCCACCAGAGCCTGGGCGGCGGACAGGCCAAGGCCGGTGGTCCCGCCCATGATCACCACCACCAGTCCTTCGACATCATAACGCACGCTGCTCATCCCCGCCTTTTAGTGCCGGGCACACGGAAGGCTCAATCTGAAACTGTCAATGACAGTTCAAAAGACAGGATGAGACATCACCCTTCTTCTACCAGACGGCGAGTGTCAGATTTCGCCAAACACCTTTTCCCGCACCACGACGATGGCGTCGAGCATCCGGTCTGCTTCGGCACGCACCTTGGGATCGAGGCTGGAGGCACCCCGATTGTAGCGGCGGTAGAGCAGCTTCAGCCGGGCGGCAATCTGGTCGCGCGGCATCTTGGGCGTGATTTCGCAAAGTTCCTCAGGCGTCTTGGGCGTGGCGCCCCGCCCCGCCACAGGCACCACCTTGCTGAGAAGGCCTGCCCCTGAGGAGGGGGCCATCGGCAGCGGTCCGGAGGGACGGGCCGGAGCCTGGGCCTTGGCCTGCTGGGATTTGGAAAGGGATTGAAGGATTTTCTTGAACATGACCTGCAGGGCAGTGTGGAGGTTGAAAGCGTGGGCTGGATTATTCGATGCGCATCTGTCTGAGGCTGACGGTCTTCTTCTTCAGATCTTCCTCGGAAAGAACACCCGCCCCCTTGTAACTGACCGCCACTTCACGGCTGCGGCCCGACTGCTTGTCCACCACCAGGGCGCGGACACGCTGGTTTTCATCGTAGCTGAAGGTGACCGCCACCTCGCAGCCCTTCGGCCGGTTCGGCGGCACTTCAAGCGTGATCCGCCCGATGATGTCAACGTAGCGCGGATCCTCATCCTCGCCCTGGGTGATGTCCACCTCGATGACACGCTCGTTGTCCTCGCTGGTCTGGTAGATCTGCGTCTTGGAGCAAGGAATCGGCGTGTTCTTGGGAATGACGATGGAGTTCATCAGCTTCTCCTCGCCTGTCCTGGCGTTGTAAACCATGGCGAGCGTGCCGTAGCTGGCGTTGCACACCTCCTGGATACGGGCGGATTTCTTGGCGAACAAGGCGGCTCCGAGGGCCACGCATTCATCGACATTACCGCAGGATTTCGGGGCCTTGCCAAACATCTTCTCCAGAACCTGCTTCACCTTCGGAATGCGGGTGGAGCCGCCGACAAGCACCACATGATCAATCTCCGCCGCCTTGAGCTTTGCGGAATCCAGGGCCTGCTCTACAAGCATGATCGTGCGCGTCAGCATGTGACGCACCATCGTCTCGAAGCCGTCGCGGGTCAGATCGATGCGGGCGATGCCGTTGTTCTGATCGTTTGAGACGGTGTCATTCACCCGCTGCAGCTTGGACAGCATCTTCTTGGCGTCCTCGGTGGCCTGGAGGATCCGGCGGCGGTGACGCTCATCCGTCCAGAGCCTGGCGCCGGTCTGCTTGCTGTACTGCTCGGCATAGGCGTCGAGAAGCAACTCGTCAAAGTTGCTGCCGCCCAGGTGCCTGGCGCCTTCGCTGGTCAGGATTCGAATGCCATCCCCCTGCACTTCCAGGATCGTCACGTCCAGGGTGCCTCCACCCAGGTCGTACACCAGGATCCTGCCCTGCACCCCCTGGCTATGGGCGTAGTAGACCGCAGCGGCCGTCGGCTCGTTGACCAGGCGCCTGACCTTCATCCCCGCCATTTCGGAAGCGGCGATGGTGCTCTTGCGGGCCAGCTCATTGAAGTTCGCCGGAACCGTGATGACCACTTCGTCGATGTCACCGATGATCCGCGAACAGTCGCGCTTCAGCTTGGCCAGGATGAGGGCGGAGATTTCCGCCGGAGTCCATTTGCGCCCGTCGATCTCCACGAGGTGCTCTGGATCATCCATGTGGCGCTTGATCTGGAAAATGGTCCTGTCAGGCTCCCCTCCGTCACGCGCGGCGCTGCCCACCAGCTTCACATCTTCATGCCCGTCAAAGAAAACCACCGATGGCGTCAGGCGCTCACCATCAGCGTTGGGGACGATTTCAGGATTGCCGTCCGGCTTGAGGTAAGCGAGTCCGGAAAGTGTGGTGCCAAGGTCGATGCCGACGAATTCTGCCATGGAGGTGAAGGGATGAGGAACTGAAGCCTGAAAAGAGCATGCCCAGCGCGGAAGACACGGAAAAATTTACCCCGCATGACCGAACTGAACGGGCGGATGTCAGGGCAATTTTGGCAACGACTTGAAACGCCGAACGACAGTTCCAAAGGTTTAGATGCGCTGGCAAAAGTCAAGAACCCTGAACTAAATTTAACGGAGGCGCTCAACTGTGGGTTGCATAAAACCATCAAGCGGCAGATAGCCCAACCCCCTTTTGAACGAGGTTATCTTGCCTAGGGAGGTGATGAGGAAGGGGCGGCGGACAAGGGGTTACTTCCCGTATCCGGCAGCTGACGAACCGTCAGGGTTCAACCTGCCTGCAACCCAGAGGACCGCCCTGGCAATGAGCTTCTGATAGCGCTCATCCTTCACGGTGTCGGTGTTGTGCCCCAGGGTGGTGCTGAAAATGCGGGTCTTGTTAGGCCCGTACTCGTTCGTCCAGGCAACCACGGCATTGGCCTCCACTGGCTTGGCATCGGGTGGCAGCGGCTGGCCTTTCTTCGCCTTGGGCATGGCGACCTGCCTGCCGCTTGCCAGGGACTGTCCGCCGATGATCTGAATGTTGTTGTAAAGCTCCTCCTTGATCGTTGTCCAGTTTTCCAGGCCCTGGGTGATCGGATGGCCGCTGCTGGTGTAGGTGACGTCAATCGGCTCCTGGGGACCGTGGCCAGTCGACTGCAGGCCGATCATTTCATACCAGCCGGCGTTGTCGGCTCCCGGCTTCACCGGTTCACGGAAGTTACCCCAGCGGTAGCTGTGCATCGCGCAATGCAGATTCACGGCCGGCTTGCCAGCCTTGTGGGCTTCCAGGATGTTGGCCACATAAGCCGGATCGGTGACGTCAGCGGAGCACTCGTCATGGATGATGACGTCGAAGTCCCTGGCCCAGTCCTTGGACTTGTAGATTTCAAAGGTGGCCTTGGTGCTCTTGTCTGGGTTGTAGGCTACGTCGACCACGGCATTCAGGCGCGCCTCGATCCCCTCCTTCAGGGCAGTCGTCTGCTTGTCATACTCATGGCAGCAGCCTCCGGCGACCAGCAGAACGCGCAGCGGCCTGGGGGCCTCGTTGTCAGCAGCCCGGGCGAGGAAAACGACGGCGGTGGCTAGCGCAAAAAGTGGAACAATGGCTTTTTTCATGGAGTTGCTTGGACTACCCGAAAGGGAACGCTGAGTCGAGGGCAAAACATTCGGGGGATGCTTCAGGCCTTCCGAAGATTCTCACGGCCGGTGAATCGGAGCTTGTTCATTCGGCCCGCTGTGGCTAAATCCAGGCTCCATGTCCCTTCCCTTTTATCACCATCTGCACATCCTCGGCCTCGTCTGCGTCTTCATCGGTTTTGGCGCACTGCTCTCCCAGGAATCTTCACGCACGGCCATGAAGTGGCACGGCATCGGCCTGCTGATCAGCCTGGTTTCGGGCTTTGGCATGCTGGCCAAAATGGGCATTTTCAAGGCAATGCCAACCTGGGTCTGGGTCAAGATCGCCCTTTGGCTGGTCCTGGGCTTCCTGCCCGTCCTGGCCCGGCGTCGCTTGATGAAGCCCGGACTGGTGGTGCTGATCGCCGCCATCATCGGAGTTGGCATGGGCTGCCTGGGCTACATGAAGCCTGCCCTGTAACCCATCCCGAGACACGCCTTCCTTCCCTGACATCGCCTCCCGCAACTCCCCGCCGCCGTGACCTCCCAACGCATGTATCTCAGCATCTGGCTTGGCATTCTCATGGGCAGCACCAGCTGCTCGTCCACCCCTGACAAACCCTCCGCCGCCGAGTTGGCGGAAGCCCGCAGGGCTTTACCTGCCGAGGATGCCGTCCTTCAGGACAATCCGCTGGCAAGGCGCCTGAACAAGCCCTCGACCATGCCAACGGTGCCCCCCGCCGGTGCACGGCTGAGCTACTCCTCCGTCAACATCAAGGAGCCTGTGGTCGCCATGACCTTTGACGATGGTCCCCACCCCTCCCTGACCCCAAAGCTGCTCGACCTCCTCAAGGAACGTAACATCAAGTGCACCTTCTTCCTCATCGGCCAGAACGTGAAGGCCTATCCGAACATCGTCCGCCGCATCCTCGCGGAAGGACATGAAATCGGCGCGCACACCTACACTCATTGCAGCCTCACCAGCCGCAGTGACGACCAGATTCGCTCGGAATTGAAGAAGAGCGAGGAAGTCCTCATGGCCGCCGCCAGCTACCGCCCCCAGCTCATCCGCCCCCCCTACGGTGCGATTAACACGCGCATCAAGCAGATGATGTTCTCCGAGTTTGGCTACAGCACCATCATGTGGTCCGTGGACCCACAGGACTGGCGCCGCCCGGGCGTCTCAGTGGTTACCAGCCGTCTTGTCACCGGCGCACGTCCGGGTGCCATCATGCTCGCCCATGACATCCACCCCCCCACCATCCAAGCCATGCCGGCCATGTTCGACCAGCTGCTGGCCAAGGGCTACCAGTTCGTTACGGTCAGCCAGCTTATGAACATGGAAAAGGCAGCCATGCCCGTCGGTGTTGTCATCAGGCCAGCCGTGCCCATGAACGACAAGGACCCCACGCCCATCCCGCAGTGAAGTCCGCGCCCTCCCGGCGCTCCCTGCACCCCGCCCCTCCCGAATGATCGGCGACACCTATTTCCACCTGCGCACGCAGCTCGATGCCCGGCTGCATGCACTCGGTGGCGCTCTGCGTGACCTGGGTTCTGACGAGGAATCCCAGGTGATTGTCGAAAACCTCATCGCCAGCCTCAAGGAACCCTTTGTGTTTGTGGTGGTAGGCGAGGTGAACGTAGGCAAGTCCACCTTCCTCAACGCCCTCTTTGGCCAGGACTTTTCCCGCACCGGTGTCATGCCGACAACGGACAAGATTCTCTTCTTCAAGCATGGCCCCAGGCACATGGTGGCACCGATCACCCCCACGCTCGACGAAGTCCAGGTGCCCGCCGACTTCCTCCGTGATTTCCACATTGTCGACACGCCCGGCACCAACAGCATCGAAAACGAGCACCAGGAGATCACCGAACGCTTCGTTCCCATCTCCGACCTCGTCATCTTTGTCTTCAGTGCCATGAACCCCTGGGGCGCCAGCGCCTGGCAGTTCCTGGACAAGGTGCACAAGCACTGGATGCGCAACGTCATCTTCGTCCTTCAGCAGTGTGACCTGCGCACGCCCGAGGAGATGAACGTGATCATCGATTACATGAGCCAGCTCGTGCGCCAGCGTTACGGTCGGGACTTTCCCATCTTCCCGGTCTCAGCTAAGAAAGCCTATCTGGCCCGCAGCAGCGGCATCGACCGTGAAACCCTGATGCGCCAGAGCGGCTTTGATGTTCTGGAAGGCTATATTTCCCAGCTCGTCGCCCAAAACTCCTCGCGCCTCAACAAGCTGCTCGGTTCCATTCGCATCGCCAGGCAGCTGCTGAACTCGTTGAACGGCCGGATCTCCTCCCGCGCCGCCCAGGCCCGGCAGGCCGTGGAAATTGTCCGTGAACTTCACAGCGAGCGCGAACTGCAGGTTGACCGGACGCTCAAGAAAATCCTGCCCGCACTGGATGCCACCGGCCGCGACTACCAGGAATCCTGCCTGCGCGTCGCGACCCTGGCCGAGGATGTCCTCGCCACACGCCAGGCTTTTTCCAGAAACGAAGAGGAAGACGCTGTTGAAAGCGGAGCAGAGCAGCGCATCTCCACCCTCGGTGACAAACCCATGGTGGTGCCTGACAACAAGGCGCAAAGCCTGGAACATCGGTTGTTTCAGGAGCTTCAAAACCGCTCGGGCGACCGCTGGAGACAGGTTGGCATTATTCTTGAGGAGGACTGCCTCCAATACGACCGATTCCTGCATCTTCAGGGGCGCGGCAGCCTGTTCCCCCCTGATGACGAACCTCCCACGAACTCTGATCCGGAAATCCGCCGCCTGTTCAGCGCTCACATTGATTCGACAGTCAGGCGCTTCGTGCTCAGCCTGAAACTTGATGAGGCCATTGAGCCTGGGTTGGTGGCCGCACGACGCCGGGCACGCTGGGTTCCCTGGCTCTGCGTTCCGGCGGTCATCGGCACTGCTGCAGCAGGATACCAGGAAGGCATGCTTGGCGCAGGAATCGCCCTCGCCGCCGGCCTTCTCCTGGTCGGAGCATCCTTCCTGATCACCCAGGCCGCGCTCGACAAAGCCCGCAGCACACTTATTGACCGGCTGGAAGATTCATCACAGGCCTTGCGGGACATGCTCGCCACACAGGTTCGGACGGATGTGGAGGCTTTATTTGGCCGTTTCCTCGACATTCTGGAACCCGCCAGCGAAGTCGCGGCCGAACAGGAACAGCAGAGGCTTTTACAGACCAGCAGGTTGAACGGCCTGTTGCAGGAATTTGACCTGCTCGAACGTGAGATCTGTGCCGCGAGGTCGTAAATCTTAGACCTGCCGGGTTTCCAGCCTCAGAACAGGCTGTCCAATCCCCAGGCCACCAGAAGCCCGGTGACGCCCACCAGGGTCTCGGTTACCGTCCAGGTGCGAAGCGTCTGCGCCACGGTCATTCCAAGCGTCTCCTTCACGATCCAGAACCCGGCATCATTGAGGTGGGAGAGGAAGAGCGAACCGCAGCCGATACCCACGACCACCAGTTCCGGATTCACTTCGGGATGCCCCAGCACGACCGGGGCCACCAAACCGCTCGCCGTTGTGATCGCCACCGTGGCAGATCCTGTCGCCACCCGTACCAGAGCCGCACAAAGCCAGCCGAAAATCATGGGTGGAAGATGAGCTTCTGTCGCCATCGCACCGATGGCCGTCGCCGCTCCACTGGCCTCGAGCACCCCCTTGAATCCACCCCCACCCCCCACAACCAAAAGCGTCATGCCAACGGCAGAGATGGCCTTTTCCCCCATTTTAAGAGCTTCGCTGCGCGTGAACCTAAAGGCGATGCCTGCAAAGATCACCGAAATGCCCAGTGCCAGAGTCGGGTTGCCAACCACCGCCGCCACCTGCCTGACAGGATGCGATTTATCTTCATAAATCAGCTCCGCCACCGTCTGGGTCAGCAGCAACAGGATGGGGACGGTCAAAACGGCAACAGTGACAGCCAGCGAAGGCTGGGGCCTGGCGGCTATGGCCGGATCGACCGGCGGCGGCTCAGGCGCATCGACCTTGACACGCTTCATCGCCCAATGCGCGAAAATGGGCCCGGAAACAGCAGCTACGGGAACTGCCGCCAGCAATCCCCAGAGAATGACCTTGCCAAGGTCCGCATGAAGCGCTTGCAAGGCCACCACAGGCCCAGGGTGAGGAGGCATCACCCCATGCATGATCGAGAGCACCGCCAGCAGCGGAATGGCCAGCTTCAAGAACGGCTCCTTCGTCTCCCGTGCCAGTGTGAGCAAGATCGGCACCAGCATCACCAAACCCACCGCGAACCACGTGGTCAGTCCAATCAGCAGGCCAAGAACCATCAGGCACCAATGCACGCGTTTGGGGCCGAACAACCCGATCAAGGCCTTCGCCAGGACGTCAGCTCCACCCGAAGCCGCCAGCAAGCCCCCCAGGATCGTTCCCAGGCCCAGAATGCCTGCGATTCCCCCCAGCGTTCCACCCATGCCTTTCTCAAATGCCGCCATCATTGCCATGGGATCCATGCCGGAACCCAGGCCCATCACCATCGCCGCCAGCAGCAGGGCAAGAAAGGCATTCATCCGCACCCAGGCAATGAGGGCGATGAGAACGGCGACAGAAGCCACCGAGAGGATCAGCAGTTGGATTTGATCAGGAGTCACGGGTCGAGAAAACGCAAAACCCTTTCACGGGTCAAGCCCTGTCATGCTTTCACGAAAACAATGCACCCGTGAGGCATCCTGAAGATTCCCTGATGATCCGTCTGATTCAAAGCCGGCGCATCGCTGAACAATCCAGCTGGATATGCACGCTCACTCAGGCCGGAAACTGCTGATGTGGCCCGTCACCGGATCAATCATGAAAACCACAAAATTGGCCGAAAGGCTGGACGCATCTTCTTCCGGCTGTGACACCAGGGAAAGCGTCCACTTTTGATCCTCGGCCAGATCCGTCGACCCGTCAGGTCGGAAACGAAAGGCCACATATTCCCTCGGCCCGTTCGGAGAATGTTCCGTTTGAAGAGGCAGCTTCCAAAAGGAAGTAAACTCATCATTGATGCTGAACTGAACAGAAAACGGAATCTGGTCCTCCATGCCTTCAGGCAGCATCTGAATGGCATTCGTCTCAGGTTTCAATCCTGGACTGGCCAGATCGTTGAGCTTGAAAAGCTGCATCCCATGACCGGAAGCCTCTCCCTGAGATAAGCCGTTTCCCGTCCTGTAAAGACGCACCTCAATATCCCGGTTGTGAGAAGTTGCCAGCCATCGCGCTTCTGTCAGACGCTCCTCGATCATCGCGGCTGCATGATTCAGGCGCATGGCCTTCAGCAAATCCAGAGCAGAGGGAACCGCCAAGGACGTCAGAAGCATGACCACTCCAGAAACAACGATCAGCTCGACCAAACTGTACGCAGCCGCTGCCTTCAGGCCAAGGTGTGGTTTTGCAATCATCATGGATTCTTGAATGCTTTGCTATCCCAAGAAGCGTTTCGAAGGGTGACAACTTCTGTAAACACACGGTAGTTCAGCCGGCTTGAAGCAAGGTAATCAGTCAACATCTCCAAATCCTGTTCATAAAATTCGGGATTGACGAAATCAGCCCCTGATTCTCGCCTTAGATTCACAGTAACGTTGCCAGTCATTTCAGACCAGCGTTCAGCACTGTCTTCGTCGAGCGCTACAAGGGTAAGTCTTAACTGCGGCGGCAGCAGGTGCCTGGTTCCCTGATGAACAACACCGGATGGGTCAACGACAACAGGATCCATTGCAGGAGTTGAATTATCGCAGTCTTGTGAATTGTATCGATAGGCCGGGGCAATCCACCAGGGACGCCTGCCACCACCAGCCACCATGCCAGCAGGCACCTGGGGAATGACGATCATCATGAGTACATTGTCCGCAACAGCACGGGAGCAAGAACCCAGAGCCGCACGCTGCCAGGATTCGGGCCTGACATAGACCGCGTTTCCTGGCACGCCTGCACTGACATGCTCGGCGGGTGGACGATATTCCATCAGACGGTAACGAAAACGAAGACTTGTCACAGGCGCTGGCAGAAAACCTGGCCGACTGTCTGAATCGTCCAGAAACTGAACGAAATACCCTCTGGCATTCAAGAGGGACGTCAATCCACGATACAATCGGCTCTGACCCAGTGAGGCTTGAAAAAAGATGGCGTGGCCGGGATACTTTCCCTGCGGGCTTTCAGGAGCCACTATGTCACGGGAGTCACCACAAACAAATTGCAACTCCGATTGACGCACATAACCAGTGGGCGCTGAGCTGTCGCCAGGAGCTGGAACATTTATACCCGTGCCACTATAAAAATAGTCCAAGTAGGTGTTTAGGTGCGCCTGGCTGACATTCCGCGTAATAACTTCAAAAGCTGTTCTCGCCTCACGAAACTGCTCAGCGCGTGCACTTGTCAACGTCCAGGAACGCTGCATTCCCTCGATTACACCATAAGTCACCAGCAGAAGAATGGAAAGAACAGCCATGGAGACGAGCATTTCGACCATGGAAAAGCCGGCAAATTCGCGCTGAATCGCTTTCATAAGCATTAAATGCCGCCTTGCATCAACAAAGAACTGTATTTGCGCAAGCTCACCGATGAAACCTGATTGAGATCCACCTCAGGATTGACAGCAGGAGCAATGAGCAAGGTGACTCGGCGCAAAAAAGGATCGCTAAGAAAAGGGCGATTGGCGCCGCCCTTAAGCACTGGAAGCTGTACGTCGAGCGGATGAATATTAACCTGTGCAATATAAGAAAACCATACACCCCTTCGAGCTTCAGATTCTGAAACCTCGATGCCTTCGCTGTCAAAATAAAACTTTCGTCCATCAAATTGAGCAGCAAGGACGTCGTTACGATTGTCACCAGATAACGAAACCAGATTCAGTCTTCCAAGAATCAGCCGATAAATATGACACTCAGCGGTTTCTTCGCCTGCGGCGCGCACATTGGAAATTCCAAAAGGAATCAGGCCAAGGACCGATGTGATTGCCAAAGCCATGATGCTTGTCGCCATCGTGACCTCCACAAGTGAGAAGCCTCGAATGATGGCCTGATTCCATGATTTCAAAATTCCACTTTTCATTATTTATTTAGGTTGTGCGCATGTTAATGAAGCAGTTCAGTACCCAAATCTTTTGGATTCAAGAACGCGATAATTGTAGAATGAATCGAGAGATTGAGATGATCTTGGGTCACCAAAATCTGGAAGCCCCGAATGCGATGGATCTAAATACCTCTCGACAAGAGCCGATCCTTGATATTCACCAGTCACTCGATCATCAACACCCATTTTATCAGCAGGAGAACTGCGTGATTTTTTAATTGTTTGCGTGATACAATGAACGCGAAAAACGTTCGAACGAGTTGTGATGCGAGGATATATACCTGCATAAGGTCGCTCACGAACATTGTCCCCAGTCAGTCGATGATCCTTCCAGAATTGCTTCAAGGAAGCATTGCTTACAGAACCAGAATAATTTTTTGGAATGAGGTAAATGGAGCAAATTTCACTTGGATGAACAAAGGCTTTGCAGGAAGCAAACCTGGCATCGAATTGCCTCAAAGTTTTTTCCACATCAACCTCATGATGCCAGACTTTTCCCTGCCCTTGAGTCCAAAAAACATCCCTACTCACGTTACTGGTTGTTGGATGTATTTTATAATCATTAGCGTCTGTAGCCGGTATGGCTGCAAATTGTGTTCCCGCTAAAACAGCATGCATACCCGTTGATCGGTGGATGTGCGTAAAGGGAAACATCTGATAATTCATGTTAATTTTACCAGCGGTTGAGATAGGTCCAGAGATCGCGTAAGGTTCAACAACAGGCATCCAAAAAAATTCAAGAAACAAATGATCCGGCGGTGAAGTCCCTCCGTTTTCGGCAGCGGCTCCATAATGATCATCCTGGGGTCGAAACAAAAGAGTTCTCCAAGGAACCCTTCCTTGAACGCCAGATGGCAATGATCCGAACATCACAGGTGAAGAGATCATTCGATTGGGGGAAAAAAACATTTTCCCCATGGAACGAGCTCCCAGATTAAAATACGCAATTTGCCCTCTGCCACTCTGGGATCGAACAAGATTTCCTTCATCGGGCTTGTTAATGTAGGGCCCATCGGGATTCCACACAATGTTGTCAAAGTCGCCGTAGCGCTGAGCCAAAGAACCCGCAGCAGTGGATCTAGGCAAATCCGGCTTCCAACTTCTGTTATAGTCGCGAGGAAGTGACACTAGCTGGTTATTCAGCTCACTTTGTAACCCGTAATCAAATCCAGGATGAGTCCACGCTACCGGAGCCCTAAAGTTGTGAGCCAATCTGCGTTTTCCATAATAGCGATGAGGTGCCCAAGCATCAGCCGGAACCACCGGCAGAGCTGCGGTCAAGCGATAATCGCCATGGGCAATCTGAACACTCTGAACAACATCACAGCCTTCTATATTTTCAGCTTTCTCTAGATCAGGCAAGTTGAATTTGACGCCAGATCTTGGTATAAAAGCAACACTAACTCCTGGGTCTGGATAATCATATCCATAAATGCATGCACTTCTCGTCGGCTCTCCACCGCTAGAGCCACCGTTGCACTTGTAGAAGCGCCCGCCCATCAAGTCTCTTGAAGGATGGGGGCTCGCCTTCTTCAAACTATCCACATTGAAACCCAAGGCACCCTTGGAGTAAAAGGTCCAAAACGCCACAGGCTCGGGGTTTTCCGTGCTTCTTATAATTAGTTTTTTACCAAGGCTATTGCGAATCAAGGTGGGTGGTGGCAGCAAGGCTGCAGGTATCGGCACATGAAGCGTTTGAACCAATTGTGCAGGAATCTCCATGCTAGTGGCTTTACGACCATAATGCCCGCTCCATATCTCGATCTGTATCGGGCTTGCATGGCTGCTTCCAGAAAGATTCATGAAACGACTGCCATCTACGCCAACGTCAACGTCAATAAAGTTGCTCACCAAGTCATGGTTAATCGCACAAAAGTTTTCACTCGCGACTCCCTCTGAAGGCTTGATGATCCAATCGCTCCCTCCCCATCCATTATCTGCTGGCATTGGAAATCGCTCAGGAAGAAAGCGCTCACCAATCAATGAAGTAATCCCAAGGCCATGACCACCTGTTCTTATATTATTTGGCGTTCGGATATCGTCCGAACCTGTCCATAAAAACTCCTCATCGTTTGGAAAAAGGTGCTGGTCATTTAATTTTAATTTCCGCAACCCCCTGACACGAATAGTCAGTTCAGGCTGAATTTGTGGAAATCCGGCGGCGGGAACAAAGAACTCCAACAAGATCCTGGCCTGCACCCTTCTCACACCGGTCCTTAATGGCTTATTAGGTTCGAGCTGATGATTCCAATTCATTTTTTGGTACCCTGGATGCATTTTATCAGCACCATATGGATAACCTTCGGTTTTTGGGTATCTCAAAAAGTCGGGCGCTTCATTGGCCGCCGGATTCGGTTTTGGCCTTGGTGGAAAGTTGGAGAACCACCTTTTTCCCCCACTAACATCCTTTCTTGGCGCCCCCCGCCCGCCAGGCTTTCCCAAAAATGGATAAACCTCAGGGTGTGGATTTTCGTCATCTTCTGTATTATCAGCACAGCAAATGAAGTGCAAACCCACTTCTGAGATCGTCGGAAATCGGCCGATTCCCTGCACCTCAAGTCCCTCATGCTTCCACCGTGACGGTGTTGTTTGACCATATCCTGGATAGCCATTTCCTTCAACCAGACCATTCTCTGCATTAATACTGCTGGATGAACTGGCGTAGTTTAACGGATCAGTAAATGTTTTGAAATCCGTTCTCCGGGTGGAACCAGGCGCGTAACCTAGCAAATTTGTCATGCCGCCCACAGCCATTTTTTCAGAATCTTTGACCAGATTTCCATCGCACAGGTTCGTGCTGCGGATATAGTCAAAAATCTCGACCAGTAGCTGAGGTAAATCGTTTCCATATTTTCTCGCAAAGTTCGCCTTGCTTCCGTCGGCGAAGCCCGGAATCGTCTTGGAGAGCAATCTTTTCAGGTATAGCAACAATTCGGCATTTTCCGTCTTTTCAATGTCGTTATTCAATGAATCAGCCCAGCCTCGCTGAAAAATGTAGGAACGACTGCCCGAATCATGATGAAGTGTCGAGCAATGAGCCATCAGCTGGTCATAAGCCGTCCTGAAATCATTGCCTCGATAGCTCACGGGCCATATGGCAACTTTAGGAAGTCCGAAGGGGTTGGTTTCAGGTGCCCGGCTGCTCGTCGTTAAAAAAAACGACGCTTTTTGAATCAGGTCAGGTGATAGCGCTTGGCCATTCAGCTCATTTTTTGTTCTGTTTTCTCCCAACAGTAGCTCATCAACACTAGCAAACAATCGTTCTCTTCTTGCTGCTCCCAATGCAACTGCGGCGATGCTGAGGTCAAAATACTTTCTAGTTCCCGCCATGCTGCCACCGGCGGCAATTTTCGGGATGATTTGATAAATTGATTCCTTGAGCGCAACATTCATTTGCTGGCCGGGGAATAAGACTGGGCTTAAAGCCGTTGTTGCAGGATGTCCTGGATAACGTTGAAATTCTCCATTTACAGGCTGAGACTGAGCGTAGTCGCCATCTTGCTGATGTGTAAATGTCGGCACTGACCATGCCGTGGGCTCAGATGCCGTATTGATATTGATCTTGCAGGCTTCATCATCTGTCCAGAAGGCGATTCTGCCAACCATGGGATTGTCACGTGTCGCATGGCCAGAACCTACAAACAGGCCATCTTCATTCAACACACCCATTGAGCCATCCTTCAATAGATAAATCCATTCAACCGGCATCGGCAATCTTTGAGTCAAGCCTCCAGTCATGACTACTCCGCTCACAAGACTGCCATTTATTGTTTTTTGCTGATATGAAAATCCCCCCACTGATGAGTTAGCGTTTTCAGACATGGCCCGTGGATCGATGATGGGGAACATTACAACTGGATTTCCCTCACTGTTCACGCGCGTTACCGGCGAATTCAGGTCCACATACTTGTTTACTAATTTATTCCAGTCCACACCCGGAGTTTCCGCCATAAGATCCGCCTCCAAACCCTGTGGATTGCGCAGGATCATGTTGCTGCTGGAATACAGCTTGTACGCCTCCTTTGCAAGCCCGTCTAAGGAATAACGTCGCAACAGGCCAGGCTGTGAAATCCATGTCATAGGCCCTGTTGAGCTATCGCCGGGAGCCGTCGCCTTCTTCAACTGGGACATCACGATGTTAACCGCAACTTCGGAAAGCTGCCGTGCCTCCTGGCCATCTGAATGAATGCGTGCAGCCTTTAGGTCCGACTCAGACACTGAAAGAACGGCAACAGCCATGAGGACAAGCAAGGCCATGAGCGCCAGCACCACGACGAGCGCAATGCCGCGATTTCCAATGCATTGAGGAATAAACTTTTTCATGCGCCTTTGAAACTTTTTTATGATTTCGGGTTCCTGGGCGGAACGGCTTTGGCTGCTTCAGTGTTCCCGTTTATTTCCTTAAGTTTGCATATTTGCAAAGAATTACCCCCGCCCTGTGCGCTGCTGGTTTCATTGGAACCTTTGTCTTTCACCCAAAGGATCGCGGACCGCAGAACCTCGCTTGCAGATGCAAGGCCCAGGGAGTTTCGAATATTGGCCTTATGGACATCCACCGTCCGAGGGCTCAATCCCAGCTTGTCAGCTATCGACTGTGAATCCATGCCTTGGCCGATCATTTCAAAAACCTCAAGCTGACGCATGCTAAGCATTTGTCCGGGACCTGACCTCCGCAGCCCTCCATTCCGCACGCTGTTGCCGGCAATCATCTTTTGTATCAAGTCTGCACTGTAGGCGATGCCCCCGGCCGCCACCTGTCGAACGGCCATCAGCAGACTGGCGACGGGTTCTGTCTTCCTGATGTAACCCATGATTCCAGCCTGCATGCAGCGTTTGGCCAGGTGCTGTTCATCCTCCAGTGTGAAAACCAGGATTGGCACCGATGGAACCTGCTGCTGAATGGACGCGAGAAAATCCAGTGCGTCGTGATCTCCTTGAGCTGGATCCACCAGCAGCACTCCCGGAGGCTCCTGCTTCATGATTGGCAGGGCCATGCTCATGCTGTCTGCAACACCCGACACCTGGATGTCAGGGTGATGTTCGAGAATCCTGTGAATTCCGGTAAGGACGACTGGATGAGCGTCAAGAACAAAGAGTTTCGAATGCATACTCGGATGAGATTGGCTGCTGATGCAAAATCACTTATGATGCCCCGGGACATGCGCACTCACCCTACAAGCTGAATGTGCCGACAATTCACGTTCCGAGGCATTTTCATGATCTGCATCAACAAATGGCATGTCACATTCATCACACCAAAAGTAGGCAGCTGTCATGTCGGCAAAAATACCGACAATGACTGATCAGAACTTGCTTCCTTGATTCCGCAGCACGCTTCTTCCTTGAGAAGCTGAAACACAAGCATCCCATGGCAAAGAGAGAGCTGTGGTTGGGACCTGTTATGAATTTTTGCCGGAGAGGGAGGTTCGCATGGGTGTCGAAATAGCCCCCAGTGCATGCCCTTGAGGGGTGATGCCAGGCGTCCATGCCCTTTGAGAAACGCTTGAACCGGGCGGCCAAGCCAAAACTCCATCTCCGTCACTCTGTTGGTGTGGCTGCAATATAAGCCTTTCTTGGCTTCCGATAACTTCACCACTTCCAGCCTGATGCCATCGGCCTGGGCTTTCCTAGCGAGCGCCTCCCACATAGAACCCGGTTCCACATACGCCAGTTCCACCCTCTCCCCTGTCGCTTGCTTGGATCCTGCTGAGCAAGCCCCACCGGTGCCTGCTCTTGTTCATTCGCTCGCCGCAATGACTATCAGCGTCAGCAGGTGCCCCAGAGTGGGCGCCGCCAGGTAAACCTAGCAGCCGCCGTAGCCCGCACGTTTCCGCTTTTCCGGCGAAGATCGCATCATAAGGCCGTTCATGATGGCCGCCGTCGTCCTTGCTCCAGGCCTGAAATGACAGTTCACCTATGTCATGAGGCACTGACAGCCACGGCGCACGACGTAGCGCAGATCGTTGCAATGATTACGAAGCGGATAAAGCCGTTGAGCTTTGTTTCGTTCATCAGCAGTTTGCCTTGGCCAAGACGGCTCCAGCTGGGGATGCCTCCCTTCTGGCATTTCCAACCAATTGGCCTCGGAGAATTGTTCGACATTGGCGGAATCTGGAATAGCATGACACGATCATGTCCCCCGCCATCGCTCCCGCCATCACCGCCCAGATTGAATCCCTATGCGCCATCATCGCAGCGGACCCCGAAGTCCAGTCCGCCCGTGAAACGGCCGAGGCGTTCCTGGCTGACGATCAAGCTGTTACCCTGTATCGCGAAGTCATGAATCTTGGCCGCACCCTGGAGCAGCGTCACCGCAGCGGAGTGGAGCTTGAGGCAGAGGATCTCGCTCGTTTTCAAAACTTGCAGGATCAGGCCGATCAACATGAGGGCATTCAAAGCTTCATGGCTGCCCAGGACGCCTTGCAAGCCGTGGCCAACACTGTCAATGGATTCATCACCAAAACCCTGGAAAAGGGACGTGTGCCTGCCCTTGAAGAGGTCGTTGGTGGTGGCGGATGCTGTGGTGGTGGCGGATGTGGATGTCATTGACCCTTGAAATGCCCCAGGACGTCCCCATCTTTGAAGCCCGGGGCTTGCGAAAGGTTTACCACACAGGTGAGTTGGATGTCATTGCCCTCCAGGGGGTAGACCTGAGCTTTAAGGCTGGAGAACTTGTCGTCCTGCTCGGTGCTTCCGGCAGCGGCAAGTCCACCCTGCTCAACATCCTAGGAGGCCTGGATTTACCTACAGCCGGTCGCCTGAGCTACAAGGGCTGGGACTTGGCCGAAGGTAATGAGAGAACACTGACCTTATTCAGGCGAAATTGCGTGGGTTTTGTCTTCCAGTTCTACAATCTCATTCCAAGCCTGACCGCTAGGGAAAATGTGGCATTGATCACGGAAATCGCCCGCGATCCCATGAAGCCTGAGGAGGCGCTGGCTCTGGTAAACCTTGAGCACCGCATGGACCATTTCCCGAGCCAACTTAGTGGGGGGGAGCAGCAGAGGGTCGCCATCGCTCGAGCGATCGCTAAGCGTCCGGAAGTTCTTCTCTGCGACGAACCCACGGGTGCCCTGGACATCAGCACTGGAATCACCGTCTTGGAAGCGGTTGAACGCATCAATCGAGAACTAGGCACCCTGGTCGTCATTATTACTCACAATGCTGATATGGCAGGCATGGCAGACCGGGTATTGCATCTTAAGGATGGTCAGATCATCAAGGAGCACCGCAACCCTGAACGACTGCCGGTAACCAGCCTTCACTGGTAAAACCCGACTTCAAACCTGACCAAGTTTGGGTCGCTTAACGACAAAATTGGTTCTTTACTAGCCCTATAACCCTGGGTTAAGAATCAAAGTTAATTAGGTTCTCAAAAATTCCAGAAATGCCCACCCCGTGTGGCAGCGTCACGGAAATAACTCATTCTACCCCAAACGCCATGACATTTTTTACGCTCTCACAGTTCGCGCGTTCTTTGGTTTCAACTTCTGCCTTGGTGCTTGCCATGGCCGTTCCCGCGCTGGCGCAGTTCAGCAGCAGCGCCTGGACAGGGGATGCTTCAGCAAAAGTTTCAACAGTCACAAATCTCTGGGCTTACAACCTTGGCTCCGCCTCAAGCGCCACGATCAATGGCGTCACATTCACAGGCCTCGCCGGTGGCAGCCCGGCAGTTGCAGGGAAATTTTCCTTGAATTCTGCAAATCTTTTTCTCAGCGGTGACACCAATAATCTTACCAGCCTGGGGGGGCTGGGAAGCGCAGTTTTGGCGACTGACTTCGTCTACAATGGCTATCCATCCACTCTAACCCTTGAAGGCCTGACCAATGGCCAAACCTACGTCTTAAATGTCTACACAGTGGCTTATGAAGCAGCCGGAAACAGGATTGCCACCTGGTCGAGCGGTGTAGATTCTGCCAATCTGGATGTGGATGAATTTGGCGACAACAACGGCAGCCTCATTCAATATACATTCACCGCCAGCGGGACTACCCGCACCATCACCATCACCCCGCTGATGGCTGCATCCTGGCACTTTTATGGTCTTGCGCTGAGCGCTGTTCGTCCGGAGATTTCTGTTGAAGAGCCTGTCGCAACTCCTCTGACCGACGGCAGTTCGACCATCGCTTTTGGCAATGTTCGTAAAGGTACCTCCAGCACGGACAAGACCGTCACGATCCGAAATGATGGCAACGAAGATCTCAGCATCAGCACCGTGACATTGGATGGAACTAATTTCGGGGATTTCAGCACCAATCTGACCAGCATGGATGGCACAGTGGCCCCTGGCGCCAGCACGACATTCACGGTTTCATTCACTCCAGCGGCATCGGGGGCCAGAAGCGCCGTGCTGCATATCCTTAGTGATGATGCGGATGAAGGATCCTTCGACATCAACCTGAGCGGCACAGGAACTATCCCCCTGATTTCGGTCAAGGGCAACAACACAACCATCGTCAATGGTGACAGCACTCCTGACGCTGCGGATCACACCGACTTTGGGGACACCCCGGTGACCGGCGGCAGCGTGACTCGAACTTTTACCATCAGCAACACCGGCACGGCTCAGCTTCTGCTCACCGGCACCGCCCCTGATTATGTGACGCTTACGGGTTCTGCGGACTTTACTGTAACAGCGCAGCCAACAACACCCGTGGCGGCCACCAGCGGCACGACCACCTTCCAGGTCACTTTCGATCCAAGCGCCTCCGGCACAGTCTCCGCCCTGGTCAGCATCGATAACGATGACGACAGCGCGGATCCCTACACCTTCACCATTGAGGCCACCGGGACCGAGCCCCCGACGGTGGCGACACCGACCAGTGATGCTCTGACTCCTTCAACCGCGACGCTGGGCGGAGATGTCACCGATGACGGTTCCAGCGCCATTACCGTCCGCGGTGTGGTTTATTCAAAGACCGGCTTGAACCCCGACCCTGAAATTGGCGGAGCGAACGTCACCAATGCAACAGCGGCAGGCACCACGGGTGTGTTCACTGTTGATGTCAGCAGTCTTACGGAGGCAACCCAATACAGTTTCAAGGCCTACGCTACGAACGCCCTGGGCACGAGCTACACCACGGTCGCCAACTTTACCACACCAGGCATTCCGGAAATCGGACTGGAGCAGCCGGTGAGCACGAATCTGACCGACGGTGTCTCCAGCATTTCCTTTGGCAGCGTAAAAAAGGGGCAGAGCAGCGCCGCCAAAACCTTCACCATCCGCAACAACGGAACGGCGGACCTCAACATTTCCGGCATCAATATCGATGGATCGGCAGCCTCTGATTTCGATTTGGACCTGACCCTTCTCAGCGGCGTGATCTTGCCGGGCGACACCACCACGTTCACCGTCACGTTTAATCCTTCATCCGCAGGCTTGCTCGGCGCAGTGCTTCACGTCGAAAGCGATGATGATGACGAAGCATCCTTTGATGTCGCCCTGAGCGGCACCGGCACCGTTCCAGAAATTGTCGTCAGCGGCAATGGCGTCGAAATCACCAGCGGAGACCTTTTGCCAGACAGCACGGATGACACGGATTTCGGCTATGTCTCACTCACGGGCTCAGCTTCTCGCATCTTCGCCATCACCAACACCGGAGATGCCGAACTGGAACTGACGGGCATCCCTGTCGTTGAGATTCTTGGTGCTAATGCCTCTGAGTTCAGCGTTGTCGCCACGCCCAGCAGCCCCCTGGATCCGATCACAGGGCTCTCCACCTTTGAAATCGAATTCACTCCAACCAGCACCGGGCTCAAGGAAGCCGTTGTCGTCATTGGCAGCGATGACGAGAGCGAGCCTCTGTATGAGTTTGCCATTGAAGGAACGGCCGTCGAACCCAGCGTCTTCAGCTACTCCGCAAGCCATTACAATGTGAAGCAGGGCAGCACCTCGGTCACGCTTACCGTTAACAGGACAGGCGGGACCAACCCTACAAGCATCCGTCTTGCCACCACAGACGGCAGTCACTTGGAAAACTTCAGGCACACCTATGAAGCTGGGCAGGCTGGGTCTGATTATATTGCGCAGAACACCATCATCAATTTTGCCCAGGATGAAACCAGCAAGGACATCACAATTACACTGCTTCCGAAAACCGGAGAACAGCCCAATTACATTTTCTGGGCCTCGCTCAGTGATGTCGCCTCTGGTAACTCGATCACGGCCGACTCAGCTGGCATTCGAATTTATCACTATGCTGATCCTGTCGTCACCATCCTGACGCCTGGAGCGGCCACCACAGCAGTTTCAGGCATCTCGCCTTATCAAATCTCCGGATATGTGCGGGACTATGAGCTTTTTGGCATCGATCGCGTCGAAGTGGTGGTGAACGGAGTTTTGCCGCCGGTGAACGCAGTCCTTGGCAGCGGCACCTCGGTTGTTCCATGGACCCTGGACATCACGCCCTCCGAGTCAGGGAGCAACACCATCACAGTCAAGGCCATTGACAACGAAGGCTTTGAGAGTGCTGAGGTTACCCGCACCTTCACCTACACAAGACGCTACAAGCTGGACGTTTCCAGATCGTCGGTCCTTGCGGGAAGTGTCGCCGTCGTCGCAACTCCCTCCACCTCCATGACCACGCTCACTGCAGCCACCGCCAACCCAATGCAGTATTCCCTGCTGCCCGGCACAGATATCAAGCTGACTGCAACGCCCAAGACCGGCTACGTCTTTAGTCATTGGTCTGGCTCTCCCCCGGGGGCCACTGAATCCGGCCCTGTCCTCTCTTTCACCACGCCCGTGTCCGGTGAGGATGTCAGCGGACTCACGGCGAATTTTGTGGCCAATCCCTTCGCCGCCCCGGCCGGCCAGGGCAATGTGTTCTATGGGCTCATCCGCCCTGCCAGCGACGGCGACATCAGCAATGACAGCGTTGGCTTTGCCACAGGAACGATGACTGCAACCACAGGCACCTTCTCGGGCAAGCTTCTTGTCGGTGGGCTTTCGCAACCCTTTGCAGCAACTTTCTACGGCAATGGCAGCAGCCTGTTCACGGTCGGGACCGCCAAGCAGTCCACCCTTTCATTTGGCGGTGGTTACAGCCTGACGCTCAACTTCAGCGGTGGAGCGATCCAGGCAAGCCTGACCAAGTCTGGCATCACCAGCACAGCCACCTTGCAGAGAATCATTTACAGCAGCACCAACAAGGTTCCCTCCACGCCTGCTCTCAGCAGTCTTCTGAATGTGGCTGTTCCTGCCTCAGGGCCTATCAACCAGGGCTTCTACACGGTGGCGCTCATGTCCAAGCAAGTCAGCACCAGCTATCCTCAGGGGGATGGCTACCACACCATCACACTCACCAACCAGGGTATCGCCACCCTGACCGGCACGCTCGCGGACGGTTCGGCCTTCACCGCCAGCAGCGGTCTGGTGAGTGGCAACAACTCACCCGTTTTTGCCCAACTTGTCACACCTGGGGCCGCAGCCACCAACAAGGGCGGAAGTTTCAGCGGAGTCCTGACCTTTAACAGATCGTCGACGGACACGGATGTTTCCGGGATCGACATGCTTTGGACACGTCTGGCCGTCACCCAGGTGGCTGGCACCACCGTCGCGGCCAAGGCGACCCAGCTCTACACGGATGGCTGGCCTGGCGGCATTCGTGTCGATGCCGTGGGTGCGCTCTACAACAAGACCACCAGCGTTCAGAACACCCTCGGCGTCCCCACGGTTGCAGCTGGCACCAGGAACACCAATCTGGAGTTTACTGGATTCGAAATCACCGGCGGAAACATCATTGTGGATGACATCACCATTCTCGGAAATGTCGTGACCAAGGTGCCCGCGACGAATTCAACCTTCACCCTGAGCGCCACGGCTTCGACAGGCGGCTTCACAGGCACCTTCAGCCCTGGATGGACCGGCACAAAGCCGACATTCAAGGGCATCATGGTGCAAAAAGCAGGAGGTGTCTATCAGGGCGGTTACGGCTTCTTCATTGGCAACCAGTCCGGCGACCTTGATCCGGAAAGCGGCCGCGTATTCCTCGGTGCCCCTTAAGTTGGATCAATCCATTTTACGGCACGGCGGGCGAACTCCCCCGTGCCGTTTTACTTTTCACCGATGGCTCAGAAGAGTTCCGTCTGCCCGCTGAGCGGCGGTACCAGGCCAAGCTTGCGGTAGGCCGCAGGCATGGCGACGCGGCCGCGCGGTGTGCGTTTGACAAAACCCTGCATGACCAGATAGGGCTCGTGCACATCCTCCAGGGTTGAGGCATCCTCGCCGATGGCCACGGCCATGCTGTTGAGGCCCACGGGTCCACCATCAAACTTGTGGATCAGGGCTTCCAGGAACCGCTTGTCCATCTCATCCAGTCCTGTCTCGTCAATCTCACGCATGGTCAGCGCCAGGCTGGCAACCTCCTGGGTCACCACGCTTTTGGCTTTCACCTGGGCATAATCGCGAACCCAGCGAAGCAGGTGGTTGGCGATGCGCGGAGTGCCGCGTGAGCGTTGGGCGATCTCCCGGGCTCCGCCTTCCTCGATCGGCACGGACAGCAGCCTTCCGGAACGCATGATGATGTGCTGCAGTTCCTCCACTGTGTAGTAGTCCAGGCGGTTCGGAATGCCAAAACGGCTGCGCATCGGGGCGGTCAGCATGCCAGCCCGGGTCGTTGCCCCCACCAGGGTGAAGGGCGGCAGATCGATCCTTATTGTGCGTGCCTTGGGCCCCTGGTCGATGATGATGTCGAGACGAAAGTCTTCGATCGCCGGATACAGGTATTCCTCGATGCTCGGGTGCAGCCGGTGGATTTCGTCGATGAACAGGATGTCACGCTCCTGCAGGTTGGTCAGGATGCCGGCGAGGTCCCCCGCCCTTTCGATCTGAGGACCGCTGGTGGTGTGAAGCCGCGACCCCACGGAGGTGGCGATCAAGTTGGCCAGGGTCGTCTTGCCAAGGCCGGGGGGGCCGCAGAGCAGGGCGTGGTCCAGGGGGTCCCCGCGCATCTTGGCGGCCTCCACCATCACCAGAAGCTGCTCCTTCACCTTGGTCTGGCCGTGGAACTCCTCGAAATTCCCCGGGCGCAGGGCCAGGTCAAAGGGTGAGTCAGCTTCGTTGAGGGAGGGATTCACGGCCGGTCAGGTCAGGATCACATCAAAACTCGCCGCGGAAGACGCAACGTGCGTTGGGCGTCTCGTGGATGGTAATCTCGGCAAGGCCGGGAAGCTGCGGTGCGAGGTGCTTCCAGAGCCAGGCGGCCATGTATTCAATTGTCGGATTTTCAAGCCCCTCGATCTCGTTGAGGTAGCTGTGATCCAGCCTTTCCATCAGAGGCTTCATGGCACGGCTGATTTCAGCATGGTCATAAACCCAGCCGATGGCCGGGTTCACCTCCCCTTCAATGGCAATCTCGACCTTGAAGCTGTGACCGTGCATTTTGGTGCATTTGTGTTCACAGGGCAGGTTGGGGAGCGTTTGGGCGGCTTCGAAACGAAAATCTTTGATGATGCGGGCACGCATGGTGAAAGGATAGTCCAGAGCCAGGCGAAACGGTCAAGGCGCAGGCGGTTTGATATGCTTGCCCCCAGGGCACCGTAGAAAGAAGGCTCATGAACCGCCTCGCCACCGCCCTCGCCGCCCTGCCCCTGCTCGTCCATGCTGAGGACTGGCCCCAGTTCCGAGGCAGCAACGGCAGCGGCATCTCCACCTCCAAGGGCCTGCCCGAACACTTTTCCCACGATACGAACCTCGCCTGGAAGGCCCGGCTTGGCGAGGGCATCGGCTCGCCCGTGATCAAGAACGGAAGAGTTTACGCCACGGCCATGGCGGAGGGCCAGAAGGCCGCCGTTGTCGCCCTCGATGCGGTAAACGGCCGGCTGCTCTGGCGCACGGAATTTGAGACAGGCACCCTTCCACGCATCACCCCCCCTAACAGCCATGCCTCCTCCACCCCCGCCACGGACGGTGATCGCGTTTACGTTTACTTCAGCACCCTCGGACTGCTGGCCTTTGACGCCGCCACAGGAAAGGAAGCCTGGCGTTTCTCGATGCCCCGCCCGGCTTTCCTCATGGACTGGGGCGCCGCCTCCTCGCCCATCGTTCATGACGGCCAGATCATCTTCTGCCAGGATGACGATCTGGCGCCTTTCATCGTTTCCGTGGATGCCCAGACAGGCAAGGAACGCTGGAAAACCCTGCGCAAGGACATGCTTGCCGGTTACGCGCTTCCCGTTCTCTGCACCGCCAATGGCCGCACTGACCTGGTCGTGGCCGGCAGCGGCAAGCTCAAGGGTTACGATCCATCGACAGGCAAGGAACTCTGGACCTGCAACACTCTGCTCCGGACCATCATGGTTTCACCCGTCGTCCACGAAGACATCATCTACATCGCCGTGCAGAGCTATGGCGACTCAACCCGCACCCTGAAACATGCCCTGCTGGAGTGGTTGGACACCAACCAGGACGGCATTCTGGCCCGTGAAGAAACCCCCAGGGAATTTCACGAACGCTTCGACCTCTCCGATAAAAACAAGGACAAGGTCATCGGACCTGAGGAGATCGACACCGCCTTCCAGTCGCCCGACAACATGGCGGCCGGCGGCAACATCATCCAGGCCATTCGCGGCGGTGGCACAGGCGACGTGACCAAGACTCATGTCCTCTGGAACGAGGATCACAAGACACCGTCCAACCTGTCCTCACCCCTCTATTACAACGGCAGGCTTTTCCTCGTGAAAAGCGGTGGCATGTCCAGCTGCTACGACGCCAGGAGCGGCAAGCTGCTCTGGGAACGCAGCCGCCTCGGCAACTTCGGCGACTACTACGCCTCCCCCATCGCCGCCGACGGCCGGGTTTACATCGCCGGGAAAAACGGCTTCATCGTCGTCCTCGAGGATGGAGCCGAACTCAAGGTCCTTGGCAAAAACGACATCGGCGAGGACATCATCGCCACCCCGGCCATCGCCGACGGCAGGCTGTATGTCCGCACTCGGGAAAACCTCTTCTGCATCGCCGAGAGCAACACCGGCCCCACGACGGTGACGGCCGCCAGCACGGTTCCAGCCGCAGACTTGACCGGCCTGGAAAAAGCCGCGCCCGCCAGCGGCCAGCGAACCTGGAACGGCTACACCGGCTCCGCACTCGGCCAGGAAGCCTGGAACGATGCCGAACTCGAAGCTCTGCTTCAGCAGCTTCGAAAGCTGAACTACAGCGCCGTGGCCATCCCTGGGAACCTTCAGCCTTTCCCCGCCATCCGGGTTGACGGCGACACCGCAGGCCGCCGGGCGTTCCTGGGACAGGAAACCTTTTCCAATCCTGATGTCGCCGCCATCACCGAACGATTCCGCAAACGGGCCAGAGACCTTGGGTTCCAAATCGTGACCGCACCTCCCCAGCCGGGATCCGTGCTGCCGAAAGCCGAGTTCAGCAATGAAAAAGCCCTGCATGATCTTGTCACCCCCATGTGTGGCGAAGGCGTTGCCGAGCGCATGTGGCTGGGTTTCCAGGCCATGGCCAAGGCCTCGGTGATCATTGCCAAAAACGACCCATCCCTGGGGCTGCCCGCTCCGGACATGCTGACGCGTCATCTCAATGCCCAAGGACCGACACCGACCTGGCTGACGGAGGTCAAGACCCTCTACACCACGGCCATGAACGAAATGTTCCGGGCCAACACCCGGGCCCGGGAGGGATCTCGCAGCCTAACCTTGTATCATGCCAAGCGTCTCGAGTTCACCTTTCACTTTCTCACCGCCATCGAAAACATCTACAAGGCCCACGAGCCCGGCCTGCGTTCCGAATCACTCGTCGCTGCCCAGGAATCCCTCTACAACGCCCTCAACTCCTACGCCGATGCAGCGCGAGATTCCGGTGACCGCGGGGCCATCGCCCTGCTGAACGAGCACGGCTATCGAGTCCTGGTCAAAGCCGCCCAGTCAAGTCCCTGACCGGTTGTCACAAGCGCACAGGCACCTGATGGTCGCGCAGGAAGCGCTTCACATCTCCCACGGTATATTCGCCAAAGTGGAAGATGCTCGCCGCCAGCACGGCGTCCGCCTTGCCCTGACTCAGCACGTCGGCCATGTGCTGCAGATTGCCCGCTCCACCGCTGGCAATGACGGGAATCGTCACAGCCTCGCTCACGGCACGTGTCAGGGCGATGTCATAGCCGGCCTTGGTGCCGTCTGAGTCCATGCTGGTCAGCAGAATCTCCCCCGCGCCGCGACGGCAGACCTCGGCCGCCCATTCGACGGCATCCAGTTCGGTCGGATTGCGGCCGCCGTGGGTGTAAACTGTCCACGAACCGCGGTCATTGCGCTTGGCGTCGATCGCCACCACCAGGCACTGGCAGCCGAAGGCTTCCGCCGCAGCATCAATCACCTCCGGGGTCTTCACCGCCGCCGTGTTGATGCCGACCTTGTCCGCGCCGGCCAGCAGCATTTCACGCATGTCCGCCACAGTGCGGATGCCCCCGCCGACGGTCAGCGGCATGAAGCAGCTCTCCGCCGTGCGCGCCACCACATCGACCATCGTCTTCCGCTCCTCATGGCTGGCGGTGATATCCAGAAACACCAGTTCATCCGCCCCCTGGGCGTTGTAGACCTTGGCACACTCCACTGGATCACCGGCATCGCGCAGTTGCAGGAACTGCGTGCCTTTGACCACACGGCCTTCTTTGACATCGAGACAGGGAATGATGCGCTTGGTGAGCATTTGCGGGCTGGGCTGATAACGATGCCACCCCAGGAACGCAAGCGCCAAACCAGGGCTGGACGGCTCGATTCCTCGATTGACCGAAGCGCCTCGTTCCGTTCAAGCTGCATCATGCCCGTGACCTCGCGCCGCTCCTTTATCTCCTCCGCCACCGCCTCCACCTTTTCCCTGGCCAGCCTGCCCCTCATTGGCGCCGAGGGCCGGAAATACCGCACCGCCCTCATCGGCAGCGGCTGGTGGGGCATGAACATCCTCCGCGAAGCCATGGCCTCCGGCCGTTGCAAGGTCGTGGCCCTTTGCGATGTCGATGAAAACGTGCTCACCAACGGCATCGAGGACGTCAAGTCCGAGAGCGGCGACGAACCCAAGGGTTACAAGGACTACCGCGATCTCCTGGCCGAAGCCAAGCCCGAGATCGTCATCATCGGCACCCCGGACCACTGGCACGCCCTTCAGAGCATTGCCGCTTGCCAGGCCGGAGCCCATGTTTATGTCGAAAAGCCAACTGGCCACACCATTCACGAAAGCCGCGCCATGGTGAACGCTGCCAAGAAGGCCGGCGTGGTCGTCCAGGTCGGCCTGCACCGCCGCATCGGCCCCCATCACGTCGCCGCCATGGATTTCCTGCGTTCTGGAAAAGTGGGCAAGGTCGGCATGGTACGTCTTTTTGCCCACAGCAAAGGCGGTCCGGAGCAGCCCAAGCCGAACAGCAAGGTCCCCGACAGCCTCGACTGGGACATGTGGTGCGGCCCGGCCCCTCTGCGACCCTTCAACACCAAGCTCCATCCCGGCGGCTGGCGAAACTTCCTCGATTATGCCAACGGCACCATGGGCGACTGGGGCGTCCATTGGCTGGACCAGGTGCTCTGGTGGAGCGGTGAAAAGGGCCCTAAAAAGGTGTTCTGCACCGGGGGCAGGCCCGTTTTCGGCCCGCCAGTACTTAACGACAAGGAACAGACCACCGACGCTCCCGATCATCAGGTCGCCACCTTCGAGTTCGAACAGTTCACCGCCGTCTGGGAGCACCGCAAGTTCGCCGGCAACGGAGCCGAGAAGCACAATGTTGGAGCATACTTCTACGGCGACAGAGGCACCCTGCATATTGGCTGGAAGGACGGCTGGTCCTTTTATCCCGCCGACGGCAAAAGCCCGGTCAGCCATGGCGACAACCAGCTACAGGAGCCCGAGGGCGACGGTCATAACATCGGCGCCCTTTGGGCCGACTTCATTGAGGCCATCGACAAGAGCCGCGCCCCCGTGGCCGACATCGAGAGCGCCCACCGGTCCAGTTGCCTGCCCTTGTTAGGCATGATCTCCTGGCGCACCGGTCGAAGCCTCCAGTGGGATGCGGACAAAGAACAGATCATTGGCGACACTGAAGCGTCCAAGCTTCTCCGCCGGGACTATCGCGGCCCGTGGCAGTATCCGGTCTGAAACAGTGCTGATGCCGCAGACAAACACTGCCCTTGAGGAATCGCTGGCACCCGGGCGAATCAGGATTTAACCGTCCATCCTACGCCATGCCCGTCCCCCTTCTCGACGTCAACGCCCAGAACCTGCCCCTCGAATCCGAACTCCAGGCCGCCTTCAGCCAGGTACTCCACCATGGCAGGTTCATCATGGGACCGGAGATGGAGACGTTTGAAAAGGAGGTTGCTGCGATGACCGGAGCCCGGCATGCCCTGGCGGTTTCGTCAGGCACGGACGCCCTGTTGCTGGCCCTGATGGCGCTCGACATCCAGCCTGGTGATGAAGTCCTGTGCCCGGCCTTTACATTCTTTGCCACCGCCGGGGCCGTGTCCCGTCTCGGAGCCGTGCCCGTGTTCACCGACATCTGCCCGGTCTGCTTCAACATGGACGTCAACGATGCCCGGGCCAAGATCACTCCCCGTACCAAGGCCATCATCCCCGTCCACCTCTTCGGCCAGTGCGCCGACATGGATCCCATTCTGGCCCTGGCTCGTGAGCAGGGTCTGAGGGTCGTGGAAGACGCCGCCCAGTCCATCGGAGCCACCTACAAAGGCCGCCAGTCAGGCACCCTGGGTGACTTCGGCACCTACAGCTTCTTCCCCAGCAAAAACCTGGGAGGTTTTGGCGATGGCGGCATGCTGGTCACCAACGATGATCAACTTGCCGAATTCGCCCGAGTTTTGCGTGTGCACGGCTCCAAACCCAAATATTACCATCATTATGTGGGCGGCAATTTCCGCATGGACACCCTTCAGTGCGCGCTGCTCAGCGTCAAACTGCAGCGCTACGCCCAGTATACTGCCGACCGTCAGCGCAACGCCGCCCACTACACGACCGAGCTGCTAAAGCTGCCCGGCGTGGTCCAGGCCGACCCCGCGCACTGCAAATGCCTTTCCAGCCAGGACACCTGGCTTTCCGCCCAGCAGGCCCGGATCATCCTGCCGGTCGGTTACGGCCACAACGGTCACATCTGGAACCAGTACACCCTTCGCGTTCTAGGTGGTCAAAGAGATGCGCTGCGCGAGCACCTGAACTCCAGAAAGATCGGCTGCGAGGTCTATTACCCGGTCACCCTCGATCAGCAGCAGTGCTTTGCCGACCTGCCGGCAACCTCCCGACAGGGATGCGAAATCTCCCATCGCATGGCCGGGGAAGTCATCAGCATTCCCATCTACGGCGAACTGACCGAGGCCCAGCGGCTGGAGGTCATTGCCGCCATCGGCGAGTGGCTGAACGCCTGAACAGCTCAACTCAGGCGGAGAGCTGTGAAAAACCTGCTTGCGTCAGGGAGGTAAGTCCCCATACTCCGCCCTCTCGCGAGCCAGCCCCCTGTTAAACTCGCCGTTGGTCTCCGGATCCACCTCCTTGTGAGGTATGGATGGTTCGCCTGGAGGTAACCCGGCACTACATACCCACACACCATGTCAGTTCGTCTCGCACGATTCGAAATGCCGAACCGTCTCGTCAAAAACGAGGCCACGGCCACCGAAACCTACGCACAGTTCGTCGCCGAACCCTTTGATAAAGGTTACGGCCATACCCTCGGAAACAGTCTCCGCCGCGTCCTGCTCTCCTCTCTTGAGGGAGCCGCCATCACCTCCGTGAAAATCCGCGGCGTGGAGCATGAATTCTCCACCATTCCCGGCGTCGTCGAGGACGTGGTGCAGATCATCCTGAACCTGAAGAAGGTCCGTTTCCTTCACCACAGCGAAAGCAAGGAGCCCCGCCTCCTCTCCATCGCCGTGGAAAAAGACGGCACCATCACCGCCGGCGACATCAAGGATGACAACCACTACGAAGTCATCAACAAGGACCTCGTCATCTGCCACCTCGACCGCAAGATCAAGTTCGACTGCGAGTTCGAAGTCCGCGTCGGCCGCGGCTTTGCCTCCTGGGAGGAAAACAAGCGCCCCGACATGCCGATCGGCGTGATCCCGATCGACTCCATCTACAGCCCCGTCACCCGCGTCAAATACACGGTCGACAACACCCGCGTCGGACAGAACACCGATTATGACAAGCTGGTGCTCGACATCTGGACTGACGGCCGCATCACCCCGCAGGATTCCCTCCTGCAATCCGCCGCCATCCTGCGTCATCACCTCGACGTCTTCGTCAATTACGACGACAAGGCCATCGAGTTCGAGGCCGCCCCGGAAGCCCAGAGCGAGGAAAACGCCGAACTCCGCAAACTGCTCAACATGAGCGTCAACGAGATCGAGCTTTCCGTCCGCGCCGCCAACTGCCTCAACAACGCCAACATCACCACCGTCGGCCAGCTGGCCATGAAGACGGAGGCCGAAATGCTGCGCTACCGCAACTTCGGCAAGAAGTCCCTCACCGAGATCAAGGAAAAGCTCGCCGAACTTGGCCTGTCCCTGGGCATGAAGTTCGACGCCGCGCTGCTTGAAGCCAATCCTGGCGGCGTGTCCCTCCTCTCCCGCAGCACCCTGCTTGCCGACGACGATGAGGCCGACGCCATGGACTTCACCAAGCTGATCGACAGCAACCTCGGCGACGGCGACGACGACGAGTAATCCGCAGACATCCCTTTAAACCCATACTGACAGAGAAAGACAAGACGACATGAATCACGGAAGAAAAGTTCCCAAGCTCCAGCGCGACGCCTCCCATCGCAAGGCTCTCCTGGCCAATCTCGTGTGCTCCCTGATCGAGCACCGCCGCATCCGCACCACCCTTGCCAAGGCCAAGGCCCTGCGCCCCGTGGCTGAAAAGCTGGTCACCCTTGGCAAACGTGGCGATCTCCACGCCCGCCGCCTGGCCATCGGCTCCCTTCACAACAAGGATGCCGTGAAGAAGCTCTTTGAGGAAATTGCCGTTGCCTCCAAGGACCGCAAGGGTGGTTACACCCGCATCACCAAGCTCGGCCAGCGCCGCAGCGACTCCGCCCCGATGGCCTTCATCGAATGGGTGGACGCCTACGTCCCCAAGGCCGCCAAGGCCAAGGAAGCCGAAGTTGAAGTCGTGACCGCCGAGCCTGAGGCTCCCGCCGCCGAAGCCGCCGCCCCCAAGAAGCGCGCGACCAAGAAGGCCAAGGCTCAAGCCGCCGAATAAGCCGCTCCTCAACCTCTGAAATCACGGCGCGGATGTCGAAAGGCATCCGCGCCTTTTCATTGGGTTGAAAATGTCAGGAACCTCCTTGAGTCGCATCACCAGCCTGCGCCCGACATCAGATCCAGGTTCCGGCAGGAATCACGGTGTCCTTCGGAATGACCACGATGCCGTCACGGATGCAGTATAGCTCATGATCCATGTTCTCCGGCTTGCCGTGGGGCGTGATCACCGTGTTGTCGCCAATGTGGACGTTCTTATCGATGATCGCACGTTCGATGCGGCAGTTGTGGCCGATGCCAGGCGCCGGCCTGTCGGGGTCCGTTCCAGCGGCACCCGAGTAGTAATCCGCTCCCATGATGATGACCTCGCGCAGCGTGGTGCCGCTCTCGACGATTGAGCGCACGCCGACCACCGCCGTCTCCACATGGGCGTCGGTGATGATGCAGCCGTCGGAAAGCAGGGCCTCACGGATCGTGGCGCCGTTGATCTTGGTGGCAGGCAGGAAGCGGGCATGGGTGAAAATGGGAGCCTGGGAGTCGAAAAAGTCGTACTGCGGCACCAGCTTGCAGAGATCCAGGTTGGCCTGGAAGAAGGAGCGGATTGTGCCGATGTCCTCCCAATAGCCCTGGAAGTTGTAGGAATGAACCTTCCGGTCACGGATGGCGGCAGGAATGATGTTCTTGCCGAAGTCCATGTGATTGTTTTCCAGGCAGTCGATCAGCGTCTGACGATTGAACACATAAATGCCCATGCTGGCCTGATAGCGCGGCTCATCGGCATCCAGCCCCATCTCGGCGAGCGTCTCCGCCGGCATGCGCAATGATTCAAGCACCGCAGGATCCTTGGGCTTCTCGACGAACTCACGAATGCGGCCGCCGGGCTCGGTCTTCATGATGCCAAAACCCGTCGCATCGCTCGCATTGACCGGCAGTGTCGCAATGGTCAGCTCAGCGCCGGAACTGATGTGCTGGTTCATCACCTGGCGGAAGTCCATGCGGTACAACTGGTCACCGCTGAGGATGAGGTAGTACTCATAATCGTTTTCGATGAAGTAACGCAGGTTCTGACGGACTGCATCCGCCGTCCCCTGATACCAGCGCTCTCCCTCGGGGGTCTGCTGGGCGGCCAGCACCTCCACAAAACCGCGGGTGAACTGGTCGAATTTGTAGGTGCGGGCGATGTGCCTGTTCAGCGACATGCTGTTGTACTGGGTAAGCACAAAAACCTGGCGCACGCCCGAATTGATGCAGTTACTGATGGGGATGTCCACCAAGCGATATTTGCCGGCCAGGGGTACTGCCGGCTTGGCACGGTCCTTGGTCAGCGGGAAAAGACGGGTTCCTGCACCCCCCCCCATGACGATGGCAAGGGTGGAACGACGGAGGACGGCATCGACGGCGACTTTGTTGGACATGGGGGAAGAGCTGAGCTGTGTTGTTTTTCCTGGAAAAAACGCCCTGAGGCAAGGCGTTTCCACGGCTGGCAGGACGATTCAACGTGCCGTGCACAGCCACTCTGCCGCCCAACCTCTCCCCCGCCATGTCCAAGCTTGCCATTCGTTCCCTCCCCCTTGTCATCACCCTTCTCACGGCCCAGGGCCAGGCTGCGGTGAATTTTGAAAAAGACCTCTTGCCGGTCCTGCAGAAGAAGTGCCTCGACTGTCACAGCGCGCCCACCGTGGTGGATGGCAAGCCTAAGAAGCCCAAGGGCGAGCTTCGCCTCGACGCCGCCTGGGCCATGCTCAAGGGAGGTGAAACCGGCCCTTCCCTGGTACCCAAAGACCTGGCGAAAAGCTACATGTTTGAAGTCGTGAACCTTCCCAAGGATGATGACATGTTCATGCCTCCCAAAGGAGATCCCATGACCGCCGAAGAGATCAAGCTGCTCAAGGCATGGATCGAGTCTGGTGCGGACTTCGGCGGATGGAAAGGCAACATGGAAGGGGCTCCGGCGGATGCCGCCGCCGCAGGAGGTGCCGCCAAGCCCGCCGGCCCCCGCGAACATGAACTCTTCTACAACAAGCTTGCCGAAGATCTGAAACCCGCCTCGGAAGCGGCACTTGCCAAGGCCAGGGAAGGCGGCGCCCAGGTCTTCCAGCTCAAGCCCGACAGCCCGCTTCTGCGAGTCGACTTCCTCACTGGCGTCTCCAAATGCGAAGATTCCAAGCTCTCCGTGCTGACTCCGATCAAGGACAACGTCGCCCAGCTCGACCTCGGCCGGACCCTCATCTCCGATGCAGGTTTGAAAACCGTGGCCCAGCTTTCAAGGCTGGCAAGCCTGGACCTGCGGCAGACCAAGGTCACTGATGCCGGGCTCGGGGCCCTTAGCGCCCTGAAGAGCCTGCGGACGCTGAATCTCTTCGGCACTGAGATCACCGACGCCGGCCTGAAGAAGCTCGCAACAATCCCAAGCCTTCGCCAGGTGACCGTCTTCCAGACAAAGGCGACGTCAGCAGGCGTGGCTGAACTGAAAAAGGCGCTGCCCAAAGCCGAGGTGACTTTGAAATAAGTTCAACGTCGATACTCCCCCGGCATGGAACGGTCCTTGATGTCCAGGGTCGTTTCAATCTGCTGCTCAATGTAAAGAGCCTGCTCGGGCTCCATGCCGGCCGCGACAAGACGTGAATGCTTCCCATCGCTTAGGGCGACCCAGACCTCGTAGTGGGTGCTGACACCGTTTTTATTCCGGCGGATGATCTCCTTGCAATAGGTCTGGTCGATAAGGCCGGCGGCGATTTCACGCCAGCCCGTCCATGGCAGCGGACCGTGGGAGACTGTGACGCTGCCATGGGTCACCTCCACCCGGGTTCGATTGAAGAGCATGGCCAGCGTGTAGTAGGAAAGGCCCACCCCGACCGCGACATGCCCCAGGGGAAACAGGCGGACAAACCAGGGAGCATTGCTGCCGGACATGCTCGTGAAGAATCCGACCAGGAACGAGTTCCAGACGATGCAGAAAGGGATCAGGAAAAGGACCGGCCAGTTGAACCAGCGACGATAAATCACCAGGCCACGCATGCTCGTTTCCAGCCTCATGCCTGATGGCAAAGCCACGGGAGGGCGGGCTCGGAAGGCACCGGAACGCTGAGTTTTGGGCGGCAGCATCAGGGTGCCGCAGTAGCTGCAGCGGATGGTCCCCTGCTCCTGGTCGTAGTCAGCCTCACGAATCGGAGATGCGCAGTTGGGGCATTTCAGGGAGGTCGGCAGGTGATCCATTCTGAGAACTTTACACGCAGCCCGCCGGAAACGGCAAATGCTCGTTAATACCTCAAGGCCTTACCAGGAGGTTCCGACATCCTTCCGCCCCAGTGGAGCCAGCCTGTGCACATCCACCTGGCCCACCTGGACGCCGGGGGTGTCGGGGATGCCTGTTTCCTGGCAGTCGAACTGATTATCCTTCCAGGTGACGCCGGACAGGTCGCAGCGCACCTCGACCACCGTGTGCTTTGACGACTCAATCTGGTTGCCTTCAAAGACGGTTGCCACGGGCGCGAGCACTGCTTTGTCATCGTCACTCAACCCAATGAGCACCGGATGTTTACAGTTCACCAGGCTGTTGCCGATCACTCGGGCACGCTTCACCTGAAAATAGCCGTTCAGGGGTGAGTCCGGCACTCCCATCATCAGGCAGATGGAGGAGCGGGCATCATCTCCGGTCAGCTTTTCAAAGTAGTTGCCGCGCACGACATGATCCTCGCCGATGATGCGAACGCCACCCGTGCCGCTGACACCGTTGCCGATGAAGACGTTTTTCTCCACGATGCAGCCGTTGCCATGACGCAGGGTCAGTGTGCCTCCCACTTCCAGAAAGGTGTTGCCGCGATAGAGGTTGCCGCAGGATTTGTTGGAGATGCACTCAGCCTCGCCGTTGCAATGCTCAAAGAGATTCGACTCCACCACACACCCGCCCTTGAGCATAGAGGTCTTGCTGTCGCCAATGCGGATCGTCTCTCCGCCATTCTTGCCCAGCTTTTCACGAGGACCAAAGTAGTTGTGATCTATCTGATGCTCGCCCTTGTTCCCTTCCCCGAGCCAGACGACCAGGGTGGTGCCCTTGCCTGTCTTGCCGCTGATCACACAATGATCCACGCGGTTGCCGCCTCCATACAGTCCCACCCAGCGGGATTCCATTTTCCCGTCCTCCTTCAGTGAACTCGTGATGGCGCACTGCGTCAGGCGGCAGTGGCTGGCAGGTGTCTTGGAATCCCTGCGGAACAGGATCAAGTCGCTGATCGTCGGGTCCGGCTCCTTGAAATGCAGGCCTTCGACCACCAAATGCTCACCGCTGATCCTGAGGGTGCTGCCGCCGGAAAAAACCGTTTTCCCAGGAACCGCCGCCTTGAGCGTGATGGGTGCCTTTTCCGTGCCCCGGCCTACAAACAGGAGGGCCACATCCCGGAACTCTCCCTCAGGCAGAATGAGACTGTCTCCAGGAGCAGCATCCCGGGCGGTTGATCCAAGGACGGCCGGATCAGCCACCGGGACTTCCCTACCCATCCCCAGGAGCGGCAGCAGCGTTAGCAGAAGCCAAGAACGCATGGGGATGACAGGTAAAATGCGGAGCCGCCGATCAGGCAGCCGCTACGGCGGCCACGATCTTCTGGGCGGCGTCGGTGAGGCCGTCGGCGCTGGTGATGGCCAGCCCGCTGTCCGCCAGCGTCTTCTTGCCGGCCTCGACGTTGTTGCCTTCCAGACGAACCACGAGAGGGATGTTGAGGGAGACTTCCTGGGCCGCCGCCACGATGCCGTTGGCGATGATGTTGCAGTCCATGATGCCGCCGAAGATGTTCACCAGGATACCCTTCACATTCGGGTCGCCGAGGATGATCTTGAAGGCCGCCGTGACCTGCTCCTTCGTGGCGCCGCCGCCGACGTCGAGGAAGTTGGCAGGCTCGCCACCGTGCAGCTTGATGATGTCCATCGTGGACATGGCGAGGCCGGCTCCATTGACAAGGCAGGCGATGTTGCCGTCCAGGCCGATGTAGTTCAGGCCATATTCACTGGCAGCCACCTCACGGGGATCCTCTTCCGTGGTGTCGCGCATGGCGACCACATCCTTCTGACGATAGAGGGCGTTGTCATCAAAGTTGAACTTGGCATCCAGGGCCACCACCTGGTTGTCCGTGGTGATGGCGAGCGGGTTGACCTCGACCAGAGAGCAATCGCTTTTCAGATAAAGGTTCCACAGGGCCGTGAAGAGCTTCACCGCCTGATTGGCCAGGGCGCCGGTCAGGCCAAGGGCGGCCGCAACCTTGCGGGCCTGATAGGGCTGCAGGCCGAGCGTGGGATGCACAAACTCCTTGATGATCTTCTCGGGCGTCTTTTCCGCCACTTCCTCGATGTTCATGCCGCCTTCCGTGCTGGCAATGAGGGCGTGGCTGCTGCTGCCGCGGTCAAATAGAATGGCGAAATAGTGCTCCTTGGAGATATCCACCGACTTGGCGACCAGCACCTTGCTGACGAGTTTGCCGTCAGGACCAGTCTGATGGGTCACCAGGGTCTGGCCGAGCATCTTGCCAGCGATGTCCTGGGCCTCGGCAGCGGTATTGATCACATGCACGCCGCCTTTGAAGCCGTTTTTGAAGGTGCCCTTGCCGCGTCCACCGGCGTGGATCTGCGCCTTCACCACCAGGCCCGCACCACCCAGCTCAGCGGCAATCTGACCCGCTTCCTCGGCTGTCGAGGCAACCTTTCCCGGAGGAGTGGCGACGCCGAATTTGGTGAAGAGTTCCTTGGCCTGGTATTCGTGGATGTTCATGGGGAGGGGGTGGGAAAGCGGGGCGACAGTAGAAGCGCCCGCCAGACCGTCAAGGAGGCAATCAAGCAGATGAAAAACTGCCGCTCCCGCGGGTGACGGCTCCAGGCCGCCCTATTCCTCAATCCTGGCCAGGTAGCTCAACGACCGGTCTTCCCCACGCCTGGCCACGACGATGATCTGCTTGCGCTTCTCTCCGACATAACCGGTGCTGGTGATGCGCCGCAGATCGTCCTCGCTGGTCAGGATTCCCTGAAGTTCACGGGCGCGGTCGCCTGTCAGCCCAAGCAGCCTGTAGGATTCACTGTCGGACAGCCGCTGGTCGTCCTCGGTTCCAGGAATCCCATCCGCTCCATCCCGTTTCAGAATGAAGCTGTCCACGTCCTTCTCCGCCGCCCCCGATATGGCGATCAGGGTCTCCTTAAAGGCTGTCCTGAGGTCGATTGTGCCGTCTCCATAAACGGAAAAATACTCCCTCCAGTCGGGCTTCAGCCGGTCCACCACGCCCATGCCGCGAACCAACAGCATCTCGTCCGTGTGGGTGAAACCGGTGTTTCTGGGCAGGTCATAGACCCCCAGGCCTTCATAATACTCCTTCTCCGCCCCGTTGGCCCGCGCCTCCTCGTTCCGGTCCACCCAGTCGGCCAGCGACTCAGAGGCGATGCTGGCCTCATCACCATTCAGCCCCCAGCGCATGAACAGCTCATAGACGGCCTCCCGAAGACGTTCATCAGTCACCAAATTGATGGGAATTCGTGCTCCTTCGTAGTTGATCACCACGTCAAAGCCGCTGTCGGTGCCGACCTTCTGCTTGAGGACCTTGTCGCCACGCCTCGTGCTGGGATGCAGCCCCACGGCCAAACCGCTTTCAGCCAGATGCAGGGCTCGAAACTCCGCCGCATCAATCACCGCCTCGGAGGCGCTGAAATTCAAATATTGCACCAGGCCCATGACCACCATGCTCATCAGTAAAAGAGCCCAGATCATGAGCATGAGCGCAGATCCCCGGGATCTGGGCCGGAGCGGCAGTGTGACGGTCTCATGGACTGTAGACAGTTTTTTCATGAATGGGTCACTAGGGCTGGCGGGGTGAAACAGGGGACAACCTCATTTGAACGGCGGAAGTCGCAGACCCGGAACTACTATTCGAGCGACCACCGCCTTGCCCTCCTTGATTTCCGCCGCCAGGGGTTCCTCTCGGGCCGCCAGCTCCACCGCCCTGCCCTCCAGGTGCATTCGGTCCACCGCCACCATTGCGGCCACTGCCAGGTCCACCGCCAGGTCCACCGCCAGGTCCACCGCCAGGTCCACCGCCAGGTCCCCCCCCCCCTCCTCCGGCATTGTTGCCACCCGTGGCGTTGCCTGATGCGCTGCTAGTTGAACTGCTGCTCGAACCACTGCTGCTGCCCGTCCCCTTGGTCAGCAGGATCTGCGGCACACTGTAAACCATGCGGATGGGCAGGGTTCGGTCCTTCATAAGAAGCTGCACTTCAATCAAGGCAGGCCAGTTGCTGTCATCCCACTCCTCCTGCCAGGTTTCATCATCCTCCTTAAAAAACCGCCACTTCAGGCTGGCCACCTCTGGCAGAAGCGGCATCCAGTACCGCCCCTGCTCATCAGGTGCCGACAGGCCTTCGGTTTCCTGCCGCATCGCCAGGCCGCTCTCATCCGTCTTGGGGATCAGGTCTTCTCTCGACAGGCAAAGGTAGTTCAGCGCAACACCATTTTGATCCGTGGCCCCGGCGGGATCGGGGCGCAGACCCAGGATGGTGTCCTGGTAGGAAAGTGGATTGAAGCCGAAACCGAAGGAATGCGGCGCCCCGCTGATGGTCAGCTCCTGACCTGAGGTCGTCGGCGAATTTGGATCAAGCAGGCTCAGAGTCAGGGTGGCCGTGCTTGGCATCGTCGTGAAGGTCTTCCGGCACAGGTCGAGGAAACGGTTGATGGAGTCGTTCTCTCGCTGGATGCGCTCGATCTCCGCCGCCCCTTTCACACTGCCCTGGATGAGGGAGAAAAGCGTTCCGGTGATCATTCCGAGGATCGTCATGGCGATGACGATCTCCATCAGGGTGAAGGCTGCCCGGCTGCGGCTACTGCTGGGAGGGCTTGTAAACATAAACGTCCACGGATTCTTCACGCAGTTCATTGCCGACGGTGTAGGAGGCGATGACCCTTAGGTTGTACATGTCACTGAGCGTGCCGCCACGGGTCATCGTCAGGCTTACCGGTTCGACCGTGCTTGTGTAGGTGACACCGAGGGCCGTGTCGGCAAGCGTTGTGACCATTTCATTCAGCGGCTTGCGACGGACCTCTTCGACAAAGGAGCGCAGTCCGATGCGCAACCGCTGCTCCTTGTTGAGGATGTTGGCCACCTCCATTGAGGCGTTCAGCGACTGGGCCAGGCCGAGCACGCCGATCGAAAAAATAGTGAGTGCGATGATCAGCTCGAAAAGAATGTAGGCACCCGGCTTGCCGTTCAGGCTCTTCCGGTCTCGAACTGGTGGGGCCGGCTTCATTTCAAATCGATGACCTCCCGGGTGATGTCCGCCGTCAGTGCGTTGAACTCGACATCAAAGGCCGCGCCCGGTCTGTCGAGATGAAGCTGCAGCAGAATGCAGATGCCCGTGGGCTGAAACACCCACAGCTTCACCAGGTCGCCGCTCATCTCCGTCGGCTGAAACTCGTTCCAGAACTTCAGGGTGTACTGGGTGTCAGGCGGCAGGTCATAGCGCTCCGTCCAGTTGTCATCCATCTTCGGCGCCGCAGGCGCCAGCGGCAGCTCGGTCTTGGGTTTTTCGCCCGCCCCGGCATCCAGATCGGAGTCATTGTCATCAGCGTTCGGATTCAGCCGGAAGCTGCCCGACGCCGCCTGCTCCATCAGCTCGTTCAACTCCGCCATCTGCAGGTAGGGCGAGAAATAGCGCGAAGCCACGAAGCCCCCCTGATAAAAGGCGACCTGGTAGGGACGCTTCTCTCGCATCGCCCTGAGGCGGGCCTCCTTCGCCAGCCTAACCAGTTCGATGACCGGCCGGCGGGCGATCTGTTCATCCCGCCAGCCCTTGAACATCGGCACCGCGCCGGCGGCGATGACGATCAGGATCGTCAGGGCGATGACAACCTCGACGAGCGTGAAGCCAGGCCCGGAATTTCCTCGCAGGAAACGCGGACCGTCACCGGAGCCCTGTTGATCAGGTGCTCCGGATTTCCGGCTCCAGTCTCCCGCTTTCATCACTTCGCGGCCGTCTGCGGCCAGTTGCCGATGTCGTCCTCGGTTCCTTCCGTACCGTCCTTGCCGGCCGAATAGACATCATAGGGCTTCTTGGATTTCTGGGCGGGATAACGATATTTGTATTCCTGGCCCCAGGGATCCTTCGGCACGGCTTCAAGAAGCTGCGTCCATTTTTCCGGCAGGGGCTCGGTGCTGGGCCTTTCCACCAGGGCCTTCAATCCCTGCTCCGTCGTCGGGGCGCGCATGTTGCGGGCCTCGTAAAGCTGGAGCTGGGTCATGATGTTCTGGATGTCGCTCTCCACCCGGGTTTCCTTGGCGACATCGACGTTGCCCTTGAGCATGTAGATGGAGCCGGCGGCAAGGATGGAGATGATGGTCAGCACGATGACGATTTCGATGAGGGTGAAACCGGCGCGGCTGAGGGGGCGGTGCGTGGGGATGGTCATGGTTTGACGGGAGGGTGAGATGGGAGGGATTTTGACAGGCGGGTCATCAAACGAAAAGCAAAATGGTCATTGAGAGCTCGGATCACGGATTTCTAGACCCTGCCCCGGATGCCGTTCACGGAGGAGAACACGGCGGAGATGATCGAGTAGGCCACGACACCGACGATGATGGCCATGAACAGGATGATGATGGGCGAGATCATGGCCGTCATGCGCTTGATGCGCTTGTCGAGCTCCTTGTCGTAGCGCACAGCCGCCTTTTCCAGGGACTTGCCAAGGGCGCCGGTCTGCTCGCCCACGGCGATCATGTCCACCAGCATCAGCGGGAAATGCCCGACCTTTTTGAGCGAGCTGGAAAGCGAACCGCCCTCGGCGACCAGCCCGGTGACCCTGGTGAGCAATCCCTGGATGTAGACATTCGCCGAGATCTTCGACACCAGCCGGATGCTGTTCAGCAGCGGCACGCCATGCCCCACTAGGCTGCCCATGCTGTGGGAAAACTGGGCATAGAAGCGGGTGGCCAGCACCGGCCCGAAAAGCGGCAGCTTCAGCTTGGTCTCGTGCCACCAGAGCAGCCCGCCCGGCGTGGCGATGTAGGCCTTGAAGCTGAGCGCCACGATGATGATGAACGCAAGAATCGCCCACCACCAGGCTGCAAGGAAGCTGTTGAAACTGATCAACATCTGGGTGGGCAAGGGAAGCTGCTGGCCGTTCTTGTCGAGCAGGTCGGTGATCTGCGGCACCATGACCGTCATGAACACAATCATCAGCACCACGCAGGCGCCGATCAGAAAGGCTGGATAGATCATCGCCTGAGTCACCTTCGACTGCAGTTCGGCGATGACCGTGAGGTTCTGGGCGAGGCGGCGCAGGATGGGCGCCAGGGATCCACTGACCTCTCCAGCGGCGACGAGGTTGCAGTACAATTCGTCGAAGCTGGTCGATGCCTTTTTCAGCGCCTTTGCCACCGTTGCCCCCTCGCGAAGCTGGTCACGCAGGATGGTTGACACCCTGCGCAGGGCTGGATCCTCCTGACGTTCCGTGATCACGCGAAGGGCCTGATCAATCTGAAGCCCGCCATCGAGCATGTCCGCCAGCTCCTCGGTGAACAAGATGACCTGGGAACGTTTCAACTTCGCCGGAGTGTTGTCCTCAGCTTTCGCTGCAGCACCCGCTGCTGCTCTGGCCGCTTTCGACTCCTCATCCACCTTCACCGGAGTCAGCGACTGCGCCTCCAGCTTTCGAAACGCCTCAGCCCGCGAGGCGACCGCCAGGGTCCCGGAAACGGTCTGACCGGAGGTGTTGAGGGCGGTGTAGGAAAAGCTGGGCATCTTTAATATCTGCAAAAACATGTCAGTCTCGAACCGGGAAGCCAAGGGGCTATTCGCTGGCGGCGGTGACCGTCATGACCTCCTCAATCGTGGTGATGCCTTCAGCGGCCTTGCGGAAGCCGTACTGACGCATCGGCACCATGCCGTCGGCAAGCGCCTGGGCCTTGAGCTCCATCACGGTGGCGCGCAGGTTGATCTTCTCCTGAAGCGCCTCGGTCATCATGCAGATCTCCATGATGGCAAGACGCCCGCTGAATCCGGTCCCCCTGCAGGAACGGCATCCGACGGGGCGATACAACCGATGCTTCTGCTCCACCGGGAAGCCAATGGCCTTCAGGTAGCCTTCTTCATGGTGCGAAGGCTCCTTGCAGTGCGGACACAGCGTCCGCACCAGGCGCTGGGCCTGGAAGGCACGGACCGAGGAGGAAACCATGAAGGGCTCGATGCCCATGTCGAGCAGGCGTGAGATGCCGCCGACCGCGTCGTTGGTATGCAGGGTGGAAAGCACCAGGTGCCCGGTGAGCGCGCCGCGGATGGCAATCTCCACTGTCTCCTGGTCGCGCATTTCCCCGACCATGATCACGTTCGGATCTCCACGCAGGATGGAGCGCAGGCCGGTGGCGAAGGTCAGGTCGATCTCCGGCTTCACGGCGATCTGGATGATGCCGTCGAGCTTGTTCTCCACCGGATCCTCGATGGTCACGATGCGACGCTCCTTGGTGTTCAATTCCTTGAGCAGCGTGTAAAGCGTGGTGCTCTTGCCGGAGCCCGTGGGGCCCGTGATGAGGATGATGCCGTTGGGATAACCAATCAGCCTGCGGAACTTCGCCTCGGTGTCCGCATCCAGCCCGATGGCGGCCATGTCAAACTTCTTCCGGGTCAGCAGACGAAGGGCCACGGACTCGCCGTTGACACTGGGGATGGTGGCGACACGGACGTCGATCGGCTCACCATCGAGTTCCAGGTTGATGCGGCCATCCTGAGGCAGTCGGCGCTCCGCGATGTCCAGATGCGCCATGATCTTCAGACGGGAGACAAGGGAGTTTTGAAGCAGCCGCATGTTGGGCGGCACGGGCACCTCGATGAGCTTTCCGTCCACGCGGTAGCGGATGCGCAGGTCGCGCTCCAGGGGTTCGACGTGGATGTCCGTGGCACGCTCCCTGAGGCCTTCACGGAAGATCTGGTTCACGAAGTTCATCACCGTGGCCTCCTCGTCGGCCTCGTCGAGCACGGTGGTCTCCTGCTTCATGTCGTCGTCCTCCTGCTGGCCTTCCCGGCCCTCCAGCAGCTCCTCGAAATTCTCGGCACCGACGCCGTAGCCCTGGTGCAGGGCTTCCAAGATGCGGTGGCGGCTGGCGATCTTCCAGTGGACCCGCCTGCGGAACTCCTGGCCGACGGCCTGGCGCGCCCCGAGGTCAAAGGGGTTGTAGGTCAGCAGCGTTGCCTCCTGGGCGCTGACATGCTCGGGGTAGATGCGATGGCGCAGGGCCAGTTTGGCCGGAAAACGGTTGTGCAGCCCCTCCTGCGGCTCCGAATCCTCCCGGGCGTAAGGCATTTTCAGAATCCCCGCCAACTCCGTAAAAAAGGCCTCCTCGTCCACCAGGTTGGCATCCAGCACGGCCTCGACCATGGGCTGGCGCTTGTCCGAGGCGTCATCAAGCACATGACGGAGCTTCGACTGATCGCGGAGACCGGCTTTTTGGGCCGCCGTTACAAGGGCGTCGGAGAGCGAAGGAAGGGACATGCGGGGTGGGGCCGTCATACAACGCCCCAAGCCCGTCCAGGTTGCGGCAAAATAGCGTCAATTTGCCCCGACACCGAAAACTGTGCGCAAGACATAAATGTAGGCGATGAACAGCCCGAACAGCACCAGGCCCAGGAGTGCAAGGATGCCTCCGAAGGCGAGAAAAAGGAGGCAAGTGCCGCGTCTGACAGCCTCCTGGTGGCCGGCCTGCCATTTTTGCAGCAGCCGGAGATTCCTGACGTTGGACTTGAAAAAGGCGGAGGCCACGGGGCCGGCCAGAGGCAGATAGTCAAACAACGTGTTCAGGAGCATGTTGCCGCCCATTCGCACCAGGACGGGAACACTGACACCCGAACGCACCGCCTCAGCCAGGATGATCAACCCGCCGCCCGAGGCGATGGTGCTTCCGACGCCAGGAAAGAGCGACAGAATGGGATCCAGCCCGATTTTGAAATCCGTGCCCGGGATGCGCAGGATGTTGTCCAGCCAGCGCGCCAGAAACCTGGCCACCTCGGACTCCCCCTGCCCTGTCCTTTCAAACAGCGTTTCCCCCACCCCGGGCTTCAGCCGCCCGGGTCGCTGGATTTCATCAATCTTGATTTCGTCAGGAAATTCGGACGGCATAACGGCATCACCCTACACGCCGAAGGTGTTTCCGACAACCCGTCCGAGCATGCCCCTCCCGAGCAAAGGCTCATGCACAAAAAAAGGCCATGCCACCCTTGGGCGGCATGGCCTGGGTAAAGCCTGAGTTCTTAACTATAGGATGACTCGACGCGGTGCGCGACATCCTTGTAGCCATAGTCGGCGTTGTAAATCTCCTTGAGGGCTTCCAGGCTGCCCGCCTTGTCTCCCATCTTGTCGCAGACCATGGCCAGTTCATACAGAACCTCCTTCTTGGTGCTGTCCATGATGGTAAGCTCCTTGTTCGCCTCGGCGAAGGAGCTCTTGGCAAGATCGTTCATGTTCTTCTTCTCGAAGCAGCGTCCGAGCATCAGCATCGCCTTCGTTCGGATGTGAGGATTGCCCTTCGCCTGCTGCAGTTCAGGAATGGCCTCGGTGTACATCCCGGCGTTGAAGTAGGCCTGGCCCAGGTCGAAGCGCAGCCCCTTGTCAGTAGGGTTTCGTTCGACGCGAGTTTTCGCCTCGCTGATCATGGAGGCGGAGCGCTGCTGCTTCACCGCCGCAAGGTTTTTGCGCTGTTCCTCGGCCTCGGGCGCATCAGGATTGGCGGCCAGCCACTCCTCGATGGCCGTGACGTAGGCGTCCTGCTGCTTTTCACGCATCAGCTCCGTGCGGCGCTGGAGGGAGACGTCCCCAGGGTTCAGGGTCAGCGCGTATTCGTAGAAGGACAGGGCGTTGGGCAGGTCGCCAAGCTCCTCATAAAGCTGGGCGATGGCTTTGACATGGTTGATGTTGCCCTGGTCCTCGTTGTACTTCGCGGAGAAGCGCGCCAGCAGTTCCTCGGTCTGCTCCTTGGTGCGGCCCTGGCGGTTGAGAAGCTCCAGCTCGTTCTGCTCGTCAGCGTTCTTGATGGCGCTCTTGAAGTCGCCTCCCCAGCCCTGCCTGAGGATCGAGGAACGCGCCGCCGCGTCCTTTTCGCCCTTGGTGGCGATCATGTCCCGAGGGTCGATCTTGGCGATGGCCCCATAGACCTCAGCCGCCTTTTCCGGCTGGTCGTAGGTCATGTAGTGAGTCGCCAGCTGATGCATCAGCTTGGTGTTCTGGGGCTGCCCCATGCGGATCGTTTCCAGAGCAAAGGACGCCAGTTCGTGGAACTGCAATTTGAGGGCCAGCTCATAGAGCTGCTTGTTGGCGCTTTCGCTGAAGGGGTCCTTTTGAAACACGCGCTCCTCCAGGTCGGCAATGGCCTCCCAGGGATCCTTCTTTCCGCCACCGCCGAAGAGCCCTCCACCCAGGCTGAACTTCTTGCCGCTGCCTGCCACCTCGCCCTCCGCACGGCGCAGCACCTTGCGTCCGTCCAGGAATCCGGGGACTTCCTTCACGATGGGAAGGATCAGGCTCACGGCATATTCCCAATTTTTCTGCTCAATGGCGAGCATGCCTTTTTTCCAGAGGTTGTGATACTTGGGGTCGAGCTGGGCTTCGGTGACGATCATGGTTGGAGTTGGGGGGGATGAAAACTCGGGGTGTTGCTTACTTCTTGGCGCCGGAAGGCTGTTTGGATGACGAAGGCGCAGTAACCTTATCTTCGGAGGGTGCTGCGCCGATCAGGGTGGTCAGGGCCTTCCATTCTTCGCGCATGCCCCGGCTGAAGCCTTCCATGCTGAATCCATGCTCGAAGAGCACCATCCAGACAAAGGTGGCGGCGAGAAAGGCGAAGAACCAGAGGATTTTGGAAAGCAGGCGCATGAGCCGGAAAAATACGTTACTACAAATAAACAGCCTCCAGCGTCCAGCACGGAGTTTTTGAGTTTGCACCCGCTTCCCCCTCCTCAGGGCCCTTTGCACGGGTCCAGAACGGCAAAAAAAGACTTCTAAGACGCCCGGAAGTTCACCATATCTACGCATCCATGAACGAATCGGACATCCAGGGAATGCTCCAACGGGCCACTGCCTCATCGGCGGACAGCCTGCCCGGCTCCTTAAGGACGGAAATCATGCGCCGGGTTCGGATGGATGACGGACGGGCTAGGCGCTGGCGATCCTTCACCCTCTGGCTTCTGGCTCTTGGCATGGTTACTGGCCTGGGCACGGCCTTGATCATCGGCTGGTCCATGGCTTCTCGAGACACGGCCCACTCCCAGCCGCCCCGGCTGGAGCTGATCCAGGGAGGGGGTGTTCTGAAATGAATCTGCGTGCCCGTTGGCTGCTGCTTTCCGTGGTTTGTTCGATGCTGCTGGCTGGCGGCACGGCCTGGTGGGCCACCGACCTCTACCTGCATCGGCATTGGGAGGGTCATGCTCAGGAGCATCTGGCCCCGGATTTCCACGCCTGGATGCATGAGCATCTGGACATCACCCCTGAACAACACGCCGCGCTGGAATCCGTGGAGGCGGAGTTTGAGCAGTCCCGAACCCGTCTGAAGGCTGAAATCCGCGCCGCTGGCCTGGAACTGGCGGAGGTGATCCGCAAGGCGGAGGCCGGCGACCCTCGCATCAAAGACGCCCTCCAACGTCTGAACCGCAGCCAGGCTGAACTACAGCATCGGACTCTTGACCATTTCTTTGCCATGAAACGCTTCCTGCGCCCGGCGCAGGCGGCCAAGCTGCTCGACTGGACCCATGACAGCCTTACCCGCGAGCCTTGACTGCCTGATTGGCCTCACCCCTGCGGAGGAAAGCCTGGAGAAGGTGAAAATCCGTGCCGCCCAGCATGGCGACATGACGGCCTTTGAATGGATCGTCCGCCAGCATGAGGAGCGCCTTTTCACCTTCTGCTGCCGGTGGCTGCGCTGCAATCAGGATGCCCGTGAAGTCTGCCAGGATGCCTTCGTGCGTGCCTGGCAGGCACTTCCTGATTTCGAAGGCCGGTGCAGCATCTCCACCTGGCTTTATCAGATCGCCCTCAACCTCTGCCGTGACCGCGCCAAAACCCGCTCCACCCGGCAGCAGGCCTGCACGGTCGCCCTCGATGAAGTCGAAGGTCAGCCGGCCTGCCCCAATCTCGCCCCGGATCGCAACGCGGAGTGGCGCGGCGAAATGCAGAAGCTCGAACGTGGCCTGGCCGCGCTTCCTGAAAAGCTTCGCGCCGCCCTCATGCTGACCAGCCTGGAAGGACTCAGCCAGGAGGAGTGCGCCCTGATCCTCAACTGCTCCGTCCGCAGCGTCGAGGGTCGCGTCTATCGGGCACGTCAGATGCTGCTGGAATGGTGGAACCGCCAGGGTTGATCCCTCATTTAGCCTCCAGGCAAAGCACCTTGCCCGGCGCGTTCCGCACATAGATCCGGCCGTTGGCCAGCACGGGACTGCTCCAGCAGCGACCGCTCAAAACCTGGGCGCGGCTCAGTTCCTCGAACCCGGCACTGCCTGCTTTGGCGACAACCAGCTCACCCTTTTCCGTGAGGATGATCAGCCGACCGTCGGCGGCCATAAGCGAACCAAAACCAATGCTCTTTTCCTCCCAGGCCACGCTGCCATCCTCAAGTTTCACGCATTTGAGTGAGCAGCGGCTGTTCTGGTCGCCGTCGATGCCGTAAAGGTGACCGTCAATCAGCACGGAGGAGTTGAACTGGTTCTTCAGCACCTTGCTCTCCCAGACCTTCTCCGGCTGGCTGGCGGTGAGCTTCAAAAGCGTACATCCCTTGTTGTAGCCGGTCGAGATGAACAGCTTGTCGCCGCTCAGGATCGGATCGCTGGCATTGACTCCGTAGCGGGTGGCCCAACGGTGGGACCAGACGGGCGTGCCATCCTCCACCTTCACCGCCGTGTAGGCGTCGCCGGAGGAAACCACCGCCAGTTTCACTCCATCCCGGGTGATCGGATACGGCGTGGAATAACCGGCGCTGTCGACATCGCTCTTCCACACGATCTTGCCACCGGCCTTCTCCACGCCAAGCCCGGCCTTGCCGACATTGAGGATGAGCAGGCCGCCCTGCACCAACGGTGCGCCGGCAAAACCCCAGTCCGGAATGTTGGCCTCCGTCTCCTTCTGCACGTTCTTTTCCCAGACCACCCTGCCGGTCGCAGCCTCCAGGCAGAACAGGTCCCCCCAGCGGCTGAGGTGATACACCTTGTCCCCGTCAATGGTCGGCGTGTTGGAAGTGCCGCCTTCATAATATTTGTCACCTAGGTCGGCGGGGTATTCATGCTTCCAGACCACCTTCCCGGTGCCGGCGTCCAGGCACCAGACGGTGTCCTTTCCATCCGCATGTCCGGTCGTCAGCACACGACCGTCGGCCACAACAAAGGAGGAGAAGCCAAGGCCGACCTCGGCCTCCCAGAGCACCTCGGGCTCGGCCCCGACCTTCCATTCCTTCTCCGTGGAGATGCCGTCGCGCGTGAGGCCACGCCAGACCGGCCAGTCCGCCGCATGGGCCAGGGTCAGACCAACAATCAGGGAGGAGAGGCTGAGAAGCAGGGAGGTCTTCATGCAGGTACATCATCACGCCGAGCCACCGTGAAGGCAACCAACTTTGCGGTAACGCCGCCGGAACGACTTCCCGGCCGACTACCGGGCGTTCAGCCCACCTTCAAAACGACGCCAGTAGATCACCGCCACCGGCAGCACTCCGGCGCAGTGCCGCGCGGCATCCAGCACGTACGCCCACCCTCCTGTCTCAATGGCGGTGATGACCAGGCTGCCGGCGGTGACCAGGGCCACTCCGCACAGGAAGATCGCGGCAGGCGCCACCGTCTGACGTGGCCCGGGCATCATGGCCTCCACCATGTCCCAGAAACGCCAGGCCAGCAGGGCCAGGATGACCATCGGCATGTAGCTTTCCAGACCGCCCAGCTCCGGCGCATCGTAGTCGTAGAGGGCGTGAACCAAGATCAACGCGCCGAACGTGGTCAGAAACTGCGCTGCCTGGGCAAAACGGGTGTGCAGCATGTCATACAACGCCTGAGTGGAAAGTCCGGTCAGCGCGACATGCATGAAGTTTGCCGACAGAAACCGACCCAGCACAACGGCACCGCCCATATCCTGGTAATAATCGATGTTCTCCTCCATGGCGAAGCCCAGGCCCACAAAGGCGCCCGTCATCAGCGCCATGCCCGGCATGCGCCGCCTCAGCAGCCAGGGCATGAACATGGCCGCGAGTGCCAGCTTGCAGACCTCCTCCCGAAATCCCACCCCGACGATAAGGTGAACCAGATCCAGAGGAAACGGCACCCCCTCCTCATCGATCCCCATTTGATCCTGCTGGAAGGCGATCAGGCTCACAGTCGGCCAGATGCTGGCGACACCAGCCATCAGAGGTGCCAGCGGCCAGATCCATCGCCAGCCCCGGCCCGGCAGATGAACAACCAGCAGAAAATACCACAGTCCTGCGGCGAGCCCCGTCAAACAAACGGCCGCCAGAGGCAGATGTGCAAGCCTGTGCTGCAAAAGCCCATGCCATTGCATTCCGATGTCACCCAGCACCACACCTGCCTCATGTTTCAGCAGACCTGGCATGGCTTCCAGCCAGCCTTTTTCTCGGAACACACTCAGCATCGAGGCATCCTCCAGATGCAGGGCCAGGCGGAAGGCCGTCTCACGCACCTGTCCGGCTTCAGGAAAACGTTGCGCCTCCTTCATCATGGCCGCCAGGGCCTCCTCGTCCTGGCCATGTCGCAGAAGAATGCTGGCATGCAGTTCACAGGCATGAGCCGGGCAATCCTCCTTAGCTGCCGCAGCACTCAGCCGCGCAGAAGCTTCACGTCCTGCCGGAATATCTTCGGCCAGGCAGGCGGCGATATAATCCTCCGCCAGGCCACGCGACACCGGATCCACCAAATGTTTGTCCAGGAGTTCCCGGACCTCGTAGGCAAGGATCGAGCCCGATTTTACATAGGCATCCCAGGTCACCTCCGGCATGTCCAGGCTCTCCGCCAACAGAGCCAGGCTTGGGGTCAGTTTGCGCAGCCAGTGGGTGAGCCTTCTCGGATCCGGCCGGGAATCATTCGCAAGCTGCCTCCATTCATGGCGGATCGACTGCTCGACCGGGTCCATCACGGGGCCGCCTTCATGGCCCGGGCTCGTCTGCACGATGGCCCATGCCAGCAAAAAAGCTCCGGCGACGATGCCCAGGGCCGCCTTGCGAAGGATGTCCTTCCGTCGAGACCAGTAATGCAGTCTTGAACGCCATCCCCTGTTCATGTCCGGGGCGGCGGCGTTTCCTGATTTCTCCACCAATCCTGGTCACGTTCCCAGGGCGCATGCGTATCTTCCTCCGCCTTCGCCTTCAAGGCTTCGCTGAAATCCGGATCGTCCTCCAGCTCCATGATAAGCTGAATGTGGGGCTCAGGCCGGGTCGTCCGCCGCCAGATCAACCAGGCCCAGCAGGCGAAAAAGCCAAGCATGAACAGCAGCAGCCCCAGATTGATCAATACGAAGAGGTCCATCGCCACCAAATGCCCGTGGCCAGCCCCGGCCCCTTGGCCTGCGACTGCGGGCGGATTCAGATGGACGGGAAAGGCCAGGATGCTCGGCAGCATGGTCAGGAGGCTTTGTCGGCAAACACCAGGCGCATCGGGATCATGCTCGAGAAGCTGAAGCCGTGGCTGGCGAAGAAGGTCTGCGATTCTGCGCTGATCCGGTCCGTCAGCAGGGTGATGCGCTTGAAGCTTTTTTCACGCGCAAACTGCACCGCGTAGTCGAGCAGTCGCCCGCCATACCCCTGGCGCCGATGCTGCGGGTGAACGATGACGTCCTCCATCAGCACCACCGGCCCGCCCTCGGCGGTACTGATGGTGAAAAGCAGGTTCACCATGCCAATGACCGTGTGATCCGTGCGCAGCACGAAGATCCTCCCAAGTTTCGGCTGCTCCAAAATCAGGCGCAGGCCCTCTGCCTGCTTGTCCTTGTCAGGCTTGAAGTCTGCCTCCTCGCTGAAGAGGGCCACCAGCAGCTGCACGAGCTGAGGCAGGTCTTCAATCGTGGCGGGCTCAATGCGGGGCTCGGTGTCAACGGACGACATGACCGGGAGTATGGAGGCGGCCTCCGGGAAAGGCAACGGGCTTCCTGTCACAACAAAGCCCCCACATGGGTCGAGACAGCGCTGCCAAGGCCGTCCAGGTTGTAGCCACCCTCCAGCACTGAGACCAGCCGCCCCTCACAATGCGTGTCCGCGAGGCCACGCAGATGACGTGTCAGCAGCGCAAAGTCCTCGTCCGTCAGCCGGAACCTCCCCAGGGGATCATGGATCCTGGAGTCAAAACCTGCGCTGATCAGGATGAGGTCAGGCTTGAAGGCATCAAGCGCCGGCAGCAGCCGCTCCTCGAAAACCTTGCTGAACTCCTGAATTCCCGCCCCTGCCGCCATGGGCAGGTTCAGCGTGGCGCCGGCTCCCTTCCCCGTTCCGGTTTCCTCGGCATGACCAGTGAACGGATACCACGGACTCTGATGTGTGCTGGCAAAGAAGACGCTGCCGTCCTCATAAAAAAGGTCCTGCGTGCCATTCCCATGATGCACGTCCCAGTCAACAACCGCCACCTTTGACGCCCCATGCTTCCGCTGGGCATGGCGGGCACCCAGGGCGATGTTGTTGAAGAAGCAGAAGCCCATGCCCTTTTCGTCCGAGGCGTGATGCCCCGGCGGGCGCACGGCGCAGAAGGCGCGTGTCAACCGCCCGGACATCACTTCGTCCACGGCATTGAGCACACCTCCCACCGCACGCAGCGCGATCCCATAACTCTTCGCGCAGACATCCGTGTCCCCGGTACTGAGCGTTTCCAGACCATCCTCCTCCACCTCACGACGTACAAGGTCGATGTAACGGGCGGGATGACAGAGCTGAAGCTCCGGCTTTTCCGCCATCCTGGATGGGATGCCCTTGAGCTTTGGCAGCAGACCGGAAGACTCCAGGGCGTTCATGATGGCCGCATATCTGCCCGGATTCTCCGGATGCCCGGGACCAGGATCATGTTCCTGATATGCAGGGTCGAGAAGCAGTCCCGTGTTCATGCTGGATTCAACGTCGCCAGGACGGACGAACTTCAGGCGGACTGCCCGGTCTGGCTGCATTCCTCAGGATCAGGCCGGAGCGTCAGATATTCCGCCAGGATGTCCTCCAGCTCCATGAAACTGGTGATGTGGCTGAAGCGCCCACGCAGATGCTTGCCGCCAGGCAGGCTCTTCGTGTAGTTCATCAAACGGGTGCGCATGGACCGCATGATCTCCAGCTCGCCGCGAGTCGCACGGGCCAGGGCCATCTGACAGTGCCGCCGCATCAGGGCGAAGCGCTCTTCGATGCCCGCCGTCGGTGCGTGGGCACCGGTGGCCAGGTAATGCCGGATCTCCCGGAAAACCCACGGGTTGGCCATTGCCGCACGACCGATCATCACGCCCCGGACGCCCGTCTGTGCCCGCCTTACCTCCACGTCCTGCCCTCCGGAAATGTCACCGTTGCCGACCACTGGAATCTTCACCGCATCCGCCACCTGCGCGATCACATCCCAGTCGGCCAGACCGCTGTAGCCCTGGGCCTTTGTCCGCCCATGCACGGCGATGGCCTGGATGCCACAATCCTCAAGCAGCCGCGCCACCTCCACGGCATTGATGTTCTGGGAATCCCAGCCGATGCGCATCTTGGCCGTCACCGGCACCGGAACCGCCCTGGCCACCTCCCTTGCCACGCTGGCCAGCAGCGGACAGTTTCTCAGCAGCGACGAGCCGCCGTTTTTCGATACCACCTTGTTCACCGGACAGCCAAAGTTGATGTCGATAAAGTCCGGTTGTTTCCAGTCGATGATCTTCCGGGCTGCCTCCCCCATACGCACTCCATCCGCCCCGAAAAGCTGCACGCCCAGCGGCCGCTGACCATCATTAAACTCGGTGTAATGCCGCGTCCGGTCATCCCGCTGCAGGATCCCTTCCGCCGAGACAAACTCCGTCACCATCACATCCGCTCCAAGCTCTTTGCAAAGGCTGCGAAAAACGACATCAGTGACCCCGGCCATGGGGGCGAGGTAAAGGGGGAATCGGTCGGATTGCAGCCACGGAAGCATCAGGCAACCTACACTCACGCACTCCTGGGGCAAGGTTCCTGCTTGCCTTTCATGCAGCGACAGCGTTGCTTGACGCCCACCCCGATGACAGACGAACCGACTTCCTCCAGTGCTGACACCAAGGACAATTCCTCCGGGTCAGGCAGTCCCTACGAAGACCGTTCTTCAACTGGTGACGCCCCTCCAGGAAAACCTTTGACGACTTCATCGGAAAAGAGCCCCACGATTGCCATCGACCACGCCGCCCTGGCAAATGGCCGGGAACCCGACCTGGCGGCCTATTTCGAACACAGCTACCTCTCACCCGCCTCCGCCAAGGCCGCCAGCCGCACACTCATCGACGCCTTCGATGACAAGGGGCTCTGGCTCGCCAGCCTGATTCAGCCCTACCATCTCTCCAAGGAACTCGCCCAAAACTGCTCCGACGTCACCCGCCTTGTCATCCTTCAGTGGGTGCGCCAGGGAGAAACCCACAAGCTCAAGCTGCTGGGGGAAACCTTGCTCTCCGTCGCAGATTCCCAGCTCAGCCAGGAAACCACCCGCATGATGATGGTGCTCGCAGGCCTTCTTGGCATCCTGCGCCCATCGACCGCTCAAAAACTGGCCGCCCGCGCCGTCCCCCGGATGCCCGACGCCGCCGATGTTGAGCTGGTCAGCGATGCCAGCCGCTGGGTGGAGGCTGGCGTCATCCTCGAATCCTCCTCCACGGAGGAGCGCGTCTTTTGGAACCGCCGCCTGCGCGAACCTGACGCCGGCTGGGACTGGGACACCACCGAGTCGCGTCTCGCCCTTTCCCACCTCGCCAAAGTACTGCCTCGCGAGGGCAGCCTTCATGAACTCTTTCAAAACGCCATTCCCGGCTGCTGGTGGGATCTTTGGAGGGAACAGGCCATGCAACGGGGAAACCTCCCCATGGTGCCCATGCTGATGGCGCCCGGCAGCACCGATTCCAGAACATATCCAACAACAGCAGATGCCGGGATGCGCCGTCGCGGATCCTTCAAAGTTGGATTGGTCGCAGGCATCGCTGCTTCGGTCATCCTGGGTGGCGTCGGTGTCATGATGCTGGCGGATGCCGAAGAAAACCGCCGCCCGGTCATCGCTGCCTCCTCAGGTCCAACAACGGCAAAAGCCCCTGCGCAGTCCCTCGAAACCCAAAGGACGGACTCCTCAGTCAAAGCCCCCTCCGCCCCTCCCATCCGCGATTCACTGCGCTATTTAAAAGCTGTGCTCGCTGGAGGAGGCGCTTCTTCCAAATCAGCCGGCCAGACCAGGGCAACCGGTCCATCGGATAAAAAATCCCAAGCCCAGGCCACCCCTCCCAACATGTCCAAAAAGGACCTGAGAGAGAGGGAACGCGTCATTTTCGAGCATGACCACCCGGAAATCCAAAAGCTCTTCAGTCTGCTGAAGGACGGCTCCCTGCGTCAGCATGAATCGCTGCTGCAAGGTGAGTCAGGCGCCGCCCCGGCCGGCAGCGCTGAGCATCAGCGCCTCCTTCACTGGCTCCTTCTGGATCCCCCTGAACAGGCCGACACCCGTCTCACAGCCACCAAGCTGGCCATGCGTGACCTCCCGATCGAGGAAACGGTCAGCCTCTTTGACCTCTGCTTTTATCCAGGATCCCCCAATGAAATCGAAATCCGGCAGTGCGCAGGATTGCTGCTGGACGTCTCCGAGGAACTGACCTCCGAACAACGCGCAAAGCTCAAGGCCATCAGCGAGTCAAAGACCTAGTCCAGGAGCCTCATTCAGACGCCCTCATCTCGCCACCCAGGACAGGTTTTTTCCTTTGCATGAGCCTGCCCTCCCTCCTATAAACCTCGCCCCTTGCTGCGCCTGTTTGACCGGCGTGCTGTCTTCTTTCCAAACCTCCACACCACAACCTCATGGGCCAGATCTACAACAACATCGTCGAAACCGTCGGCCGCACACCGCTGGTCAAGCTCAACAAGGTGACCGCAGGCCTGAACGCCACCATCGCCCTCAAGTGTGAGTTCTTCAATCCGCTCGGCAGCGTCAAGGACCGCATCGGCATGGCCATGATCGAAGACGCCGAAGCTCGCGGCATCCTCACCAAGGACACCATCATCGTCGAGCCCACCAGCGGCAACACCGGCATCGCCCTCGCCTTTGTCGCCGCCGCCAAGGGGTACAAGCTCATCCTCACCATGCCTGAGACCATGAGCCTGGAACGCCGGACCCTTCTCGCCCTTCTTGGCGCGGATCTCGTCCTCACCCCCGGTGCCCAGGGCATGAAGGGCGCCATCGCCAAGGCCGAGGAAATCCTCAAGGAAACCCCCAACGCCTGGATGCCCCAGCAGTTTGAAAACGCGGCCAACCCCGCCGTCCACATGAAGACTACCGCCGAGGAAATCTGGGCGGACACCGACGGAAAGGTGGATATTCTCGTCGCCGCCGTCGGCACCGGAGGCACCATCACCGGCTGCTGCGAAGTCCTGAAGCCCCGCAAGCCTTCCTTCCAGGCCATCGCCGTCGAACCGGAAGCCTCCCCCGTCATCAACCAGACCCTGGCTGGTGAACCCGTCCAGCCGGGTCCTCACAAGATCCAGGGCACCGGCGCTGGCTTCGTCCCGAAAAACCTCCACCTCAAGGATGCCTCCGGCAGTCCGCAGATCGTCGAATGCGTCAAAGTCAGCAATGACGACGCCTTCGCCATGGCCCGCCGCCTCGCCAAGGAGGAAGGCATCCTCGTCGGCATCAGCACCGGAGCCAACGTCTGCGCCGCCATCCGCGTCGCCCAGCGCCCTGAGAACGCCGGCAAGCTGATCGTCACCATCGCCTGCTCCACCGGTGAACGCTACCTCTCCACAGCCCTTGCCGATGAGGCACGCGCCAAGGTCGGAGCCTGATTTCTTCGCCCCGCCCTTTCCCCCTCCTCCCCCCTCGACGCATAAGCCAATGTCCCACGAAAGCACCTCCGCTCCCCTTCCCGCCTGGGAGCAGTTCCTCGACAAGAACTTCAAAAAGCTTGTCTTGCTCTTCCTCGCCATCATCGCAGTCCTCGTCGTGCTCGGCCTGGGCCGTCACTTTAGCCGTCAGGCCGAAGTCAAGGCGGGCGAGGCCTTCGCGGCCGCCAAATCTGTTGAAGACCTGGATGCCGTGATCGCCGCCCACAAGGGTGGCCGCGCCGCAGGCAATGCCCTACTTCAGAAGGCAGAGCTTCTCTGGGAGCAGAACAAAAAGACCACCTCCGTGGACGCCCTGCGCGAATTCATCAACACGCACAAGGATCACCCCCTTCTGCCCCAGGCGCTGCTCGGCCTCGGCTCCAAGCTGGAATCCCTCGGTCAGCGTAGCGAAGCCAAGCCTGTCTTTGAACGCATCGTCAACGAGTTCGGCAAGACCGACCTCGCAGCCCTGGCGGAAATCCACCTCGGTGACATCGCCTGGGCCGACGGCAAGGAAGACGAAGCCAAAAAGATCTACGAAGGCCTGCCCGCCAAATTCGCCTCCAACGGCACGGACAACCCCTTTCTGAGCCAGGGTGAATCCCGGCTGGAATGGATCGCCGCCAAGCTTCCCACCAAGGAAGTGGACGGTCCGCCCAAACCCAAGGTTGAACCCAAACCCGCAGCAGCAGCCCCTGGTGCCCCGGTCATCAAGCTCAACTCCGCCAACGGCAATCCTCTTTCCCCCACTGTCCAACCCGCAGGTGCCCCAGGCCCGGTCATCAACCTGACCCCAGGTTCCGCCACCTCAGCCCCCGTCAGCGTCTCCCCTGCCGCAGCCCCGATGCCCGCCGCCACACCAGCGCCGGCTCCCGCGCCCGTAGCACCAGCTCCCGCTTCCGCTTCCACACCTCCAGCCACTGCACCAACGCCCGCCCCCGCAGCCCCCAAGGGTCCCTGAAGCGAGGTCCTTCAAACCCGGATCATCCAAATCCTTTAGGCACCTCATCCAGCAGAATGCACGCAAGCCAGGCCTTTGCAGCGGTTCTGAACTGTACAGTCTGAATCAAGTCGTGGTCCGTTTCGGGTATGTTTGACAGGCATTCTCCTGCGTGAGGCGCGTCGTCGCCAAGGATGCTCAAGCTATCGCACCTCACCCAGCCTGCGGTTTTCCGGGCATGACGCGGACGATGGTGGCGTGCCGGGTGTCCAGGTAGGTCCGGGCCACGCGCTTGATGTCCTTGTCCGTGACGGCGGCGACTTTCTCCGGCAGATGCAGGTAGAAGTCATGCCCGAGACCATTGAGTTCGTTCCAGGCATAGGCATCCGCCATGGCCCCGTTGCCCTGCTGCATCCGCAGCCACTGGGAACGCCAGGCGGTCTTGGCCCGGGTGATTTCCGCCTTCGTGAGTCCATTCTTCGCCAGGTCGGCGATCAGCCGCAGCATCTCCGCCTGGGCTAGGTCGATCTTTTTCGGGTCGGTGCCGACATAGAAATAAAACGCCCCGGCTCCCAGGGCCGCGAACTGCTGCGCGCCGACATAATAGGCCAGGCCAAGCTCCTCACGAATCCGGTTGAACAGACGGCTGCCCATGTCGCTGCAGGCTTCATCAATCAGGGTCAGCGCATGAACGTCCGCCTCATGCAGCCCGACGCTGCGGAAGCCGATCACCAGCACAGCCTGCTCCTTCTCCATCTGGATGTCCGGCACAACAACGCCAAGAGGTTTGGCAGGCAGGGTTTCCACTTCTCGACGCTGGCCGCGCGGTAGTTTGGCAAAGGCGGCCTCCACCTGCCTGCGAACCACTCCAGCCTTCACATCGCCGACCACGCTGATCACGCCATTGGCACCCATGATGCATTCACGAAGCATGGAACGACAGTCGGCAGCCGTCAGGGCCTTGACCGTCTCTTCACGGCCCAGAGCCGTGCGTTCAAAGCTCTGGCCGGCGAAGATCACCGCCCTGGCGCGACGCAGCGCCACGGTCAGCGGCTCCTCCTTCTCTTCCTGAATCTGGGCAAGCTGACGCTTCTTGACGTTCTCCAGCTCCCGCTCCGGCAGGGTCGCGTTGAGAAGCAGGTCACTCATCAGTTCCAAACCGACCTGTTCATCTCCACGCATGACATCCGCTCCGACAAGGTATCGATGGGCATCGGCATGGCAGAGCAGTCCGCCGCCGCGGTTTTCGAGTTCTGCGGCGATCTCCGCCGCACGGCGCTTCCACGTTCCCTTTAAGAGCATCGACGCCGACACCTGGGTGACACCCGCCTTCGAATCGCTCTCCGCAGGCACGCCCGCCAGAAAGGAACTGCGCATCGACACCAGCGGCAGACGTGGGTTTTCCTGCACCAGCAGGGTGAGGCCGTTTTTCAGGCTGAATTTCTGCACGGCATCCGAGCGAACGCCATCCGGCAGGTCGGATGATTTCTCCGGCTGATGCGGCCCGACGCTGACCTCGGAGCAGGTCGCATCCTGAAGATAATGCCGTGCGGCATTCCGGATGTCCGCAGGTTTCAGCAGGCTCAGGCGGCCCAGATATTGCTGCGGGTATTCCAGGCTTCCGGTCATCAGCCAGCCATGCCCGAGCATCGCCGCCTGGCCCTTGGTCGTAGCAAGGCTGCGAAGCTGGTAGCCGAGGGTCGCGCGCAGCGCCTTGGCCAGTTCCTCCCTGCCCGGCCCCTTCACCTGCATCTCCCGGACCACGGCCTGCATCGCCTCGTGACAGGCCTTCACATTCCCGGGATCACACTCGACACCGGTGTTGAAAACCCCGCACTCCTGGGAGCCCCAGGCGGCGGCCCAGACGCTGTGGGCAATACCAAGACGCTCACGCAGTTCCTGATACAGACGCGAACTGCGCCCGCTGCCAAGAAGGAAGGCCAGCACGTCCAGCGCCGGCTTGTCCGCGTGACCATCTCCAGGAATCTGCCAGCCCAGCGCCAGGTGGCTCAGTTCCGTTGCAAAGTCCTTGTGGGCGATGCGCCGGCCCATCTGACGGGGCTCCAGCGGCAGCAGCACCGGCTCATAAGGCCGCCTTTCCCACTCACCAAAGAGACGCTCCACCGCCGCCAGGGTCGCCTCGGCGTCCACGGCGCCGGCGATCACCAAGAAACAGTTGTTAGGCACGTAGTGGCGCTTCACAAAGCCGACCACATCCTCGCGACTGACCTGGTCAAACACGGCACGATGGCCGATGATCGGATGGCGCAGCGGATGCGTCCGGAAGCAGGTGGCCTGCAACAGGTGGTGGAGCTGATCCCCGGGCTCGTCATTGCCCATCGCCATCTCCCTGCGGATGACATCCTGCTCCTTGGCAAGCTCCGCAGCATCAAGGCGGGAGTGCCTCACCATGTCGGCCAGGATGTCCAAATAACCTTCTGTATGCTCGGCCAGTCCATCGATCCAGTAAACCGTGCGGTTGAAGGTCGTGTAGGCGTTCACATGGCCGCCAAGCTGCTGGATGCCGGTGGAGATCTCCTGGGCCGTCCGCCGCACCGTGCCCTTGAACAGCATGTGCTCCACGCAATGCGCAAGGCCCGCACCCGTCCAGCCCTCCTCATGAAGGCTGCCCGCCTTCACCCAGACCTGCACGCTGACAAGGGGATGCTGATGATCCTCACGAACGATCACCTCAAGCCCGTTGGCCAGCGTGTGCAGCCGCGCCTCCATCGCAGGCACGGGAAGATTGGAGGAGGCGGAAGTGGCCCGGGAGGAGGCCTGGCTGGGTTTCTTGGAGGCTGGCATGAATGGAACCGAGGCATGGCACGGGTGCCGGAAGTCATCAAGCAGTGAGACCAGACCCCCCACGCTTCGCCACCAAGCTTCTTGACCATCCCCGGCAGCACCGCTTTGTCTGCAGCAGTGCGCATTTCTGAAATCTTCTTCTCCATCCAGGGCGAGGGCCTTTTGACCGGGGTTCCTTCGGTCTTTGTCCGCACTTCAGGATGCAACCTGCGCTGTGACTGGTGCGACACCCCCTATGCCTCCTGGCAGCCCGAAGGTCCTGAGATGTCTCCTGAGGAAATCCTGCTCGAAGTTCAGAAGCATCCGGCACGCCATGTCGTCATCACCGGCGGCGAGCCCATGATCGCCAGGGGCATACGCGAATTCATCACCACGCTGAGAGGACTTGGCAAGCACGTCACCCTCGAAACCGCCGGCACGGTCGCACCGGAAGGCTGCGTGGTGGATCTGGCGTCATTGAGCCCCAAGCTCGCCGGCTCGACGCCGTTCGAGGCAAAGGCCGGAAGCGCCTGGGTGCGGCGTCATGAGGAAACCCGCTTTCAACCCGAGGTGCTCCGGGCCTGGATCGAAACCGCCATCGAGTACCAGCTCAAGTATGTCATCGCCAGCGAAGCCGATCTGGAGGAGGCCCGGGATCAGGTTGCCGCCCTTGGAGTGCCGGTGCCCGCCGACAAGTTGCTGCTTATGCCCGAAGGCACCAGCCTGGAGGCCATGCGCCGCCACTACCCTCTGCTGATTGACGCCTGCAAACGTCATGGCTACCGGCTGAGCCCGCGCCTTCACATCGAACTGTTCGGCAACAAGCGCGGAACCTGAGCTGGATCTGCTCCAAGTTCACAACTTCAACACCTGCCTGCAATGCCCGCGCCCTGGCGAACGTAGGCGACTTGCCCAACCATCCATGCAGACACCATCCCGCCCGCGCCATTCACGTCGTTCTTTTCTCAAACAATCCTCGTTTCTGGGAGCAGGCAGCCTGCTGGCCTTCCGGCAGGATGTGGCGGCGGCAGGCTCTCGCAAACTGCTGGCGTACGTCGGTACCTACACTTCACCGCTGAAGAACATGCGCCCCACCCAGGTGGACCTTCCACCGGGCAACGGCCGCGGCATTCATCTCTTCGAGGTCAATCGCGACACCGGCGCGATGAAAGCCATGGGTGTTCATGAAATGGGCACCAGCCCAAGCTGCCTGGCTTTCAGCGCCGACAAGTCGCGACTCTACTCAGGCAACGAAACCGAACGCGTCGGCCCGGACGAATCTGGCACCGTCAGCGCCTTCGCCGTGGATGCTTCCAACGGCCAGCTCACGCTTTTAAATTCCGTGCCTTCCGGCGGCAAGGGTCCCGCCCACCTCACCGTGCATCCCAACGGCAGGTTTGTACTCGTCGCCAATTACTTCGGCGGCTCCGTCGCCGTCCTGCCCATCCGGGCTGACGGCAGCCTGGGTGAGGCCACGGACGTGAAAAAGGACGCTGGAACCGTTGGGCCGACCCAGGCCACGAATGCCGCTCCTGGCAGCTTCGCCTTCAGCGGTCACGACCAGACCCATGCCCACATGATCGAAGCCGATCCGTCCGGGCGCTTCGTCCTGCACGTGGACCTCGGACTGGATCAAATCCTGATCTGGCGTTTTGATGCCGAAAAAGGCACCCTCACACCTGCCGAGACGCCGTTTGTCAGCCTGCCTCCGGGCGACGGCCCGCGCCACTTCGCCTTCCACCCGAACGGCCGCTGGTTCTATTCCATCCAGGAGGAGGGTTCGACCGTGGCCTTGTTTGATTTCGATCCGCAGACCGGCCGCCTGACGCATCGACAGACCCTGTCCAGCCTGCCGCCAGGCTACGCTGGCAGCAACTTCTGTTCGGAGATCCTGGTCTCCCCCGACGGCAGGTTTGTCTATGCCGGCAACCGCCTGCATGACAGCATCGGCATCTTCGCCATCGGTAACGAGGGCAGGCTGACCTATGTCACCGAGGAATGGACGCGTGGCGACTACCCACGCAGCTTCACCTTCGACCCAGCCGGCAATTTTTTATACTGCTGCAACCAGAGGGCTGACCACGTCACCGTCTTTCGTCTTCAAAAAGACAGTGGAAAGCTGGAATTCACCGGCCATTACGCCCCGGTGGGCAACCCGTCCCAGATCGCGTTCCGCGAGATCGGATGATCCTGAGATGCGCCAGGAACAAAAGTTTCTCACCTGAAGCGTTGAATGATTGACGGAGGAGGTGGCTCCCGATGATACTCACCAGGCTCCCCAACCCCCTGCGTCCAAGTGCTTTTCAGCCAGAAGTTTGATGTCCCTCCAGACGGAAAGCCCTCCAGGCTCCATACCATCCTGCGTCCAGTGATCGCCCTCTGGCACTGGCTGGTGCCGCCCACCCAGGCCCATAGGGACCGGCAGAGCAGGACAGCACGCATCACCGCCATCAGCGTGCTCATCCTCGGTTGCCTGGGGCTGATCCTGCTTGGGTTTAACTATGCGCGTCCCCTCTACGATATCTACCAGAACTGGCAGGCGGAGCGCCTCTACCGGGAGGCCTTGGCGGAAACCAACGATCAGAACTACCAGCAGGCCTGGTGGAAGGTTCAGCGGGCCGTCCAGATCGCCCCCAACAACATCAACGCCATCCGTCTCGCCGCCGAATACCTGACAGGGCTGAAGCGCCCCGAAGCGCTGCATTTCCTGGACCAGCTCGACAAGCTGGGCGCCACCACCGACCAGGACCGCATGGTGCGCATCCGCGCTCTGATGAACCTCAACCGCCCCAAGGATGCCTCGGTTCTGCTGGAAGAAATGCTCAGCAAGCGGGGTGCCGATGAGAAGCTGATGTATCTGGCGGAGAGTGTCTGGAGCAAAAGCCAGCGCAACGAGATCCTCATCAAGACCATGAAGGCCTATGCCGACAAAAACCCTGGCAACCTGGAGCACTCCCTCCGCCTAGCCGGGGTTCAGATCTCCTCTGAGCGGGCCGTGGATGTCTCCGAGGGCCTGCGCCGTGCCTGGCAGGTTGCCGAAAAGGACGACGATCTGGGGCTGGCGGCGTTGATGCTCATCGACAACGTAGCAGACCTCGCTCCGGACGAGGCAAGGCGCCTGATTGCTAGGTTTCGCTCCCATCCCAAGGCCACCGGCGTGCACCTGGTCAAAGCCCTGCGCCGCCAGATCAGGCTGGAGCCCTTGCGCCGCGAACAGCTGATTGCCGAGGCCATGGAAACCGCACGGCAGAGGAAGCGTGAGGACAAGGCAGCCCTGGTGCGCTGGCTGCTGGAACCTCCGCAAAATGAATATCACAAGGTGCTCGCCCTGGTCGGCGAAGATGAGGCACTGACCTACCAGCCCCTGCTTGAGAACTATCTGAACGCGCTCACGATGCTGCGCCGCTTTGACGACGTCGAACGACTCCTGGATGATGAACGGACTTCGAAGATCCTCAGCCAGACCGTGCTTACTTTCTTCCGCGCCCACCTGGCCTACATCACCACCAAGTCCACGGAAGAAACCCGGGCGGCCCTGATCACCGCGAAGAACGCCTCCGACCGTGAAAACCGCGCCGACCTTCTCGTTCAAATCGCCAGATATGCCGAGGAACGCGGCCATGCGGACATCGCCGAGGATGCCTTCCGCAGCGTGTCACGCATCGGCGACCACGAACGTGCGGGCTTCGACGGCCTGATCCGCACCACCCGCTCCAATGGTAACAGTGAAGGCCTGCTGGCGGCGAGCAGCGAAGCCATCAGGCGCTGGCCGGACGACAACAAATACATGGAGGAGTACCTGTATGCCTGCCTGCTCACCGGTCATGACATCGAGCTCTCCCTTGTCAGGGCGCAGAAGCTACATGAGGCCCAGCCGCAGGACCAGCAGCGCCGGCTCTTTCTCGCCATGTCGGCCTGGCGCATCAAGGACATGGCCGGCACGCTCAAGCTTCTAGGCCAGATTAATCCGGAGGACCCGGGCCTCACGCCGGGCCAGCGCGCGGTGATCGCGGCCATCGCGCGTGAAACTCCTGCCAACAATGCAGCCGAGGCGGCGCGAAGCGTCCTGAGGAACATTGACCCCAAGGCACGCATGATGCCCGAGGAAAAGATGTGCTTCATCCGGGCGGCTCAGTAGTTGAAAAGCTCCGCCGCCTTCCATTCACGCTCCTGGGCGGGGTCCCGAGCCTTCATCGCCTTCGTCACAGCCTCGGCAACACGCCTCTTCATGTGCGCGGTGAGCCTGCGTCCCTTACGGGCCCGCTGCACCGCCTTGTGCGTCAAAAAACCGGCGCAGACGGTCACCAGATCATGGTTTCCCAGCCCTGCCTCCTGCATCACAGCATCCAGCGGCTGCGTTCCCAGGTTGCGTTCGATCTCCATGGTTTGAGATAATTCTGGCGCTCACAGTTCAAGTCAACGCCCTGAAGGTTTTGAGACGTTTCAGGCTCCTGCGGTGCAGGCGCGGATGGCCGTCACCTTCACCTTGCATGTACCCTGGTCGGTTGGGATTTCCGCCTCGTCACCCACGGCCTTGCCAAGCAGGCTCTTGGCGAGCTCCGAAAGGTAGGACACGACATGCTTCTCAACGTCGCTGTCCCAGGCGCCCAGGATGGTGAGGGTTTCGGACTGTCCCGAGGTGACGTCCGTGTAGTCGACGATGGTGCCCATGCCGACGACATCCGTACTGACATTGGCAAAATCGGTGCCGCGGGCACGGTTGATGTCGCGCTCGAGTTCATCGCGCATGCGGTTGAGCACCGCCTGCTGGTCGCGGGCCGCCTTGTAGCCGCCGTTTTCACGAAGGTCGCCTTCCTCCTTGGCAATCTGGATCTCCTGATGGTTGTGCGGAATCTTGACGGTGACCAGTTCGTGCAGCTCGGCCTTTTTCTTCTCCAGGCTGTCCCAGGAAACGATCAGGGTGTTATCCTCTCGCGGTCCTCCCTGGTCCTCCATGATCTTTTCCAGTTCAGGGCGCGCCTTGATGACCCGGGCCATGAGCGAACGACGGGTGAGTTCATCCAGAACCGTGCTGCCCAGCAGTCGTTTGATGAAAAGCTGCACCATCTCCTCGTCCTTGTCCTGGGCCCATTCGCCGATCAGGCCCTTCTCGGAGGAAAGCACTTCCACCAGGCGTCCGGTGCGCTTCGGCCCGCCGCTGACATGATCATCCTCGATCGTGTCGAGCACGGCATGAGCCAGGTCGATGCTGAACACGGACTTGGCCAGGCCGTCACGCTCCTTGCAGGTCCAGATGAGCAGGTCCTGGGTGAGTGTGCGGTTGCGAACAGACTTCTTCAGATACTCGGCCAGCGCCTCAATCTCACCGTTGGCGTCCAGCACGGTGGCAATCTCCGCCACGGCGCGACCGCCGGTGCGGGCGATGTGGTTCAGCAGTTCTGTCACCCAGCCACGATCTGGGAAGGCTGCGGGAAAGGCGCGGTAAAGACGGCTGTAAAGAGCTGCGGGCAGGCCGGCCACGCTCTCCGCGATGAGTCCCCTGGCCTCGGAGACAAGGTCGGAGGCCTTGAAGGAGCCCATCGGCGCCTCGCCCTTGATCGTTTCAATCAGTTCATCCCGCGTCAGCAGCAGCTGCAGGCTTTCCTTGAGATGCAGCTTCCAGGCCTTGCGCACCGTGTCCGAGATGTCCTGGAACACCGGCACCAGCTCATGCATGGCGTTTTCAAACAGGTCGATGTCCTTCTGAATGAGAGCCAGTACGCCGAGCTTGCCCTTGAGATCGCGCTTCGCCAGGAAATCGCGCACCATGACGGCACCGGGTTTTTCAGCGGAATCACGAAGCACGAGCGGATCCTGCCGTTTGGAAGGCACCACGATGTGGCGTGCTCCCTTCAGGGTGCGCTTCGCCGCCTCCCACCACTTCTTATAATCCGCCTCGGAAACCACTCGCGGCTTCAGCAAAGTCTCCAGCTGGTCGAGCGACATCTTGCCGCCGCTGGACTTGAGGGCCAGTTCCACCAGTGCCGTCGGGTCATCCTTGGCCATCGCCTTGAGGCTGTCGAGGTCCGAAAGACGACGCGCGAGCAGATGCTCGGCGGGCAGCACCTCCAAGCTTGTGATCGCAAAGCTGATCTTCAGCGCATGCCCCGGCTTTCCTTCAAAATCAATCAGCACCCGGTCCCCGATCAGGTCCCACTCCGCGATGCGGCCGACGCCCCAGCTTTTATGCAGGACAAAGGTTCCTGGTTCGAGCTTGGAAAGCTTTTCTGCGTCTGCTGCGGACAGTTTTCCTGCCGCGACCAAATTTTGCACCTCGGAATTCATGGGGGGGAGATGCTAGCAGGCTGTGGAGGGCTGGCAAAAGGAAACTTCCCCTCCTGAAAATGAGCTCCTCGGCCATGGGGCGAACCAGAGCGCCCCACAGGGCTTGGCAAGGCGCGCTTCCTGCTTCAAGCTCAGGCATGCCTTCCCACCGGCTCCTCCTCAGCCTGCTTGGTGCGTGGCTGCTGGCGGCCTGCCATTCCATCAAGCCCCTGGAAAGAGGCGCTGCCTACGGTGACAAGCCGGGCCCCAGGGACTTCCGAACGGTGGTGATCGACGCCGGTCATGGCGGCAGGGACTCCGGCGCCCGCGCCCGTGGCCTCACGGAAAAAACCCTCGCCCTCGACATCGCCAAACGGCTCGCCGAGCTTCTGAAACCCGATTTCCGGGTCATCCTGACTCGCTCCTACGATCATTTCATCGAACTCGACCAGCGGGCGCAGACGGCCAGCCGCCAATCCGACGCCGTCCTGGTGAGCATCCACCTGAACTACGGCCGTCGCTGGAGGGCCGGACCCGAGACTTACTGGTGGCGGGTCGACAGCTACTCCCTGGCGCGTCGCACACAGAGGCATCTCGCTGCGGCCTGCCCTCATGAATCCGGCAACGCCGGCCTGGTGCGTCGTCGCCTTCGCCTGACCCGCAACCCCACCATCCCATGCGTTTTGGTGGAATGCGGCTATCTTACCAACCTCAAGGATGCACGTCTCCTCGGCACCTCGGAATACCGGCAGCGGCTGGCCAGAGCCCTGGCAAGCGCCCTGCGCGAACAGAGGCTGGCCGGCGACTCGGGCATGGGACCGCTGCCGTCGCCGATCTATGCGCCTCCGAGCAAGGCGACCGACGCCCGTGGCTAGGCCGCTAAGATCCGCACTTTCTTTTCCAGCACCAGCACCCGGAATGATCGTCCCATGATGGACGGATGGGTGAGCGAGTGGAACTGCCTGAGCAGCGCCTTCGTCGCCCCATCCTGCAGCCGCCCCTCCAGGCTCGCCAGCCAGGGCATGGCCAGCCTGCCGAGCCAGCGCCCTTGATGCTCATAAGCCTGCAACTTCAGCCCTTCCGCCGAGGCAACCTCCATCAGCCTGCCAAAATTTACGTGGGCGGTGAGATCACAATCTCCCAGATCCTCCAGCACGCGGTCGTCCATCTGGTGCTGGTGATAACGTCGCAGAGTGCCACCGGCCCGTTCTGGAGCCCAGAACTCCTCCTGATCCAGGCCATAGTCAGCAATGACAATCTGGCCGTGAAAACGAGCGCAAGCGAGCTGGCGCAGCCATTCCTCGGCCGCCAGGTTGATCTCCAGGGTGTGACCGGGCTGGAGATTCACGGGCAGACGTGCGATGGGCGCAGCCAGGGATGCCGATGGCGGTCCTGGTGAAAGCCGCAGACACCCCGATGCCTCCGCCGTCACAAACAGCTCCTGCCATTCAGAGCCATTCCAGCGGACCACATGCACGGGCATGGCATCCGGAAGCTCATTGCAGACGAACAACGCCGGACCGGCAGGCAGGTCATCCGTCACCGACACCCAGGACACCCTGTCCCCAAACCGCTCCAGCCGCTGACGCTGCACCTCCTGATAACGCGGGTTGGGTTCCACAATCAGGTAATCCAGGTCCGAATCCTCCAGGATGTCCTCTGCCAGCTGGCCGTCATGCGCCGCCTGTTCAATGACCTTGAAATCCTTCCCCGCCCCCATCTCCGAGCGCTTCTTCACTGCCAGGCCTGCCAGCAACCGCCCATATAGCGGGCCGACGCTGACTGCTGTGTAAAAATCCCCCGCCCTGCCTATCCGGCGCGGACCGTGGCCGTAGTAGCCGTGCTCAGGATCATAGAGTGCAAGCTCCATGACCGAGGCAAAACTCAGCCGAGGAACGAGGCTCAGTCGCTGAAGCAGGATCTGGTGAATGAAGGTCACAAGGCTGAAGAAGTCAGTGGCGATGCCGGTCAGAACCGCTAGACTTAGCCTCCTTTTTCAGCCAGGCCACCATTCTTCCTGTTCATGTTCGGCATCGACGACGGCACCAGCTCATCTTCATCCAACTGGCGCGGCCCCACCAGGCGCAGGCCACCTTTCTATCGTCGCGCCTGGTTCAGCGCGCTGGTGGCCCTCTTCCTCCTGATGGTACTGGCCGTCCTCGGCGGCTACGCCATCATCGTGACCCCGCTCTGGGAAAAAGCCCAGGTCTATGACCTCAACGAGGTCAAGAAGCTGGAGTCCGCCAGCATCATCTATGACCGGAACGGCGACGAACTCTCCCGCATCTTCGTCCTCAACCGCACCCCGGTCTCCATCAAGGACATTCCTCAGCATTTCATCGACGCCCTCACGGCCCAGGAGGACAGCCGCTTCTTCCAGCACAATGGCGTCGACTACATCGGCCTGATCCGCGCCATCTACCTCAATCTCAAGGCGGGTGAGGTCACCCAGGGCGCCAGCACCATCACCCAGCAGCTCGCACGCCAGACCTACGGCCTCATGGAGCGCAGCTACAAGCGCAAGCTCATGGAGGCCTTCGTCGCCCAGCGGATTGAAAAACAGTACTCGAAGTCCGAGATCCTGGAGCTCTATCTCAACCGAATCTTCTTCGGCAAAAACTTCTATGGCATCCAGGCCGCCTCCCTCGGTTATTTCGGCAAGGATGCCAAGGACCTCACGCTGGAAGAGTCCGCCACCATCGCCGGCCTCATCAAGAGCCCGAACAACATCGAGCCCATCAAGCATCCTGAACGTGCCAAAAAGGAGCGAGACTACGTCCTTGACCGAATGGTCGCCGAGAAGCACCTGAAGCGCGAACAGGCCGCCATGGCACAGTTGAAGCCCGTCGTCACCGCTCCCCAGAGCACCGATGCACGCCTGAGCTACGCCTTTGAGGCCGTCCGGGAGGAGGTCGCCGCCCTGCTCGGTGAAGAACGCGCCTCCGTCGGCGGCTTCAAGATCTACACCAGCATCGACCAGGAACTGCAAAAGAAGGCGGAGCAGTCCGTGAAGAGCCGCCTGGCAGAAATCGAAAAACGCCCGGGCTACGAACACCAGACCTACGAGAAGTTCCGCGCGACCTACAAGGACTGGCGCAGCCATGCCCTCGCCAGCAAAGGCAATGTCACACCTCCTCCAAGGCCGAAGCCGGAATACCTTCAGGGCGCCGCCCTGGTGATTGACAACAAGGACGGCTCCGTCCTCGCCATGGTGGGCGGCCGGGACTTTGTGGACAGCCAGTACAACCGGGCCATGGACAGCCTGCGGCCCGTCGGCACGGCCTTCATCCCCTTCGTCTACGCCTACGCGTTCACCCGCCCCAACTTCTTCCCCATGAGCCAGCTGGCCGACGAACCCCTCGGCAACGATCGTGTCATGATCGGCGGTTTCACGGGCATCCTCGGCGAATATGGCATGGAGGTCTCCAACCCCAAATGGTCACGTCAGCAGATCAGCGCTCGCGAGGCCCTCGTGAACTCCCACAACTCCGCCACCGTCCGGCTCGGCGAGCAAGTTGCCCTCGACCGCGGCCTGCTGCGCCCCGAGTTCAAGACCTTCGTGAAAAACGCCGGCATCGCCTCCCCGCTGCGCGACGCCCCGGCCTCCTGCCTGGGTGCCAGCGAGGCTAAGCTGGATGAACTTTGCCTTGCCTATTCCTGCTTCGCCAACGGCGGCACCCGCCCGTCCCGCCTGCACCTCATCCAGCGCATCACCGACGCCAATGACAAGACCGTCTTCCAACTGGACGAAGCCAGCCTTCAGCCCGTGCGCGCCATGGATGAAATCGCCGCCTGGCAGACCCACACCAGCCTGGATGAAGCCCTTCACCGCGGCACGGGAGCGGTTTCCAAGGAATACGGTCTGGGCGAGTTCCCCGTCGCCGGCAAAACCGGCACCCACCACGAGTTTAAGGACCTGTGGTTCATGGGCTACACATCCGCCGTGACCTGCGGCGTCTGGGTCGGCTTCGACAAGCAGAAAACCGTCTTCCCCGAAGCCTTCTCCAACAAGCTCGCCCTGCCCGTCTGGACGGACATCATCAACGCCTCCACCAAGGGCCACACCGCTCAGGATTTCAACCCGCCCGAGTCCGCTGAAAAGGTCGAGATCTGCCGGGCCAGCGGCCTGCGTGCGACGGACTTCTGCTACGAAAAGATCAAGTCGCCCGACGGCACCTCCAAGTCCGTCCGCAACACCTACTTCGAATACCTGCGCCCCGGCACCAGCTTCAGCGCCAGTTGCAACCTCCACACAGGTGAAGGCCTCTCCGCTGACATTGTCGCCTTCCACCAGGGCATGAGCCAGATCGGAGAAACCATCCTGCCTGCCGACCTCCATCGTTTTGCCCACATCGAGCCGGTTCACATTCAGGGCCCGATCATCATTGGCTCCGATCCTTACAACTCCGAGCGTCCCGTTCTGCGGGCCCGCCCGGTCAATGACGACGGTTCCCCCATCCGCCGGGCGGTTCCGGTCGGACCGGAGGAAGGTGGTGATCCGTCCCCCGCCGAAAAGCCCGCGATCAAGCTCCAGCCTCCGCCCCGGCTGAAGATCGAGCTCTGAGCCTCGACCAACCTCAATGCTGAACGACCTTCTGCTCAGGGACTTCCGCTGCTTCAAGGAATGCCGCGTCGCCCTGCATGAGGAGACGACCTTGTTCATTGGCCGCAACGCCCAGGGCAAGACTTCCCTCATGGAAGCCGCCTGCGTTCTGCTGAGGCTTCAGTCCCCGCGCACCGGCAACCGGTCCGAGCTCATTCGCCTGGGGGCCGGCAACTTCCTGGTTGAAGGCACCCAGGACGGCCGCCGCCTGCGCTGCGCCCAGTCCACCAGCACCCGCCGCCTCGCCCTGGATGGCGCCATTTGTGGTCGTTCCGCCGATTACCTGGCCGGCAGCGGCCTCGTGGTGTGGATGGATCATCGGGACATGAACCTCCTTCGCGGCTCCGGCGAGCATCGCCGACGCCACCTCGACTTTGCCGCCAGCCAGCTTTTCCCCGACTACCTCAAGGCCCTGCGTGGCTATGATCGCGCCCTGCGTGGCCGCAACCATGTGCTGAAGCGCGATGCCGTCATCGCCTGGCGTCAGGCCGACGCCTTCGCCCGTGTCATGAACGAATTCGCCCAGGTGCTCCGTCGGCGCAGGCACGAACTGGCAGCCGCCATGCAGCCTCACGTCAGTGCCGCACATCACGACCTCAGCGCCGGCACAGAACGGGCGGAGCTTCGCTACCAGCCTGGATTTGAAGCCGATGACCTCACTGCGGAACTGGCGGCAAGACGCGATGAAGAAAGCCGAAGCCGCCAGACAATCGCAGGCCCGCATCGCGACGACCTTCAGATCACCCTCAACAGCCTGGACGCCTCCACTTATGCCTCCGAAGGCCAGCAGCGCAGCGTGGCGCTGGCCATGAAGACCGCCCAGGCCCGCGTCCTTGAGGAAGCTTCCGGCAGGGCGCCTCTGCTGCTCCTGGACGACATCTTTGGTGAACTCGACGCCCAGCGCCGCCGCGCCCTGCTGCGCCTGCTTCCCCAGGGCACCCAGAAGATCATCACCACCACCACGCTCGACTGGGCCTCAGGCGATCTTCCCTGTGGCCTCGTCTATCATGTGGAATCGGCAGGACTGCGTGCAGACGGCGGCGGAAGCTAGGCCTCGCCCCCGGGTTCACAGCCGGACTTTGAATTCATCCTTCTCGGTGACGCTTTCCACAAAAGCCGCCAGCAGGTCGATGACATGCTCCACGTCGCGCAGGTCCGCCATCTCCACGACGCTGTGCATGTAGCGCAACGGCAGCGATACCAACGCGCTGGGAATGCCGTGCTGCTGGGTGAAGATCACATCCGTGTCCGTACCGGTGAAGCGTGAGGAGGATTCATGCTGAATCGGGATCTTCCGCCTTTCCGCAACCTCGATCAGGCGACCGACAACCTCCGGATGATTCGCGCTGCCGTGGGTCAGGCTGGGCCCGCCGCCCAGCTTCACTTCGCCATGCTTTTTGACGTCCACTCCAGGAGTGTCCGTGGCATGGGTGACGTCCAGAACAATTGCCACGTCCGGCATCAGCCGGTGGGCCGCCATCTTGGCGCCGTTGCCGCCGATCTCCTCCTGCACGGCGTTGACCGCAATGACCGTTGATGAAGGCCTCTTTTTCGCCCGGGACAGGCGCGCCAGAACCTCGGCGATGATGAAGCCGCCGATGCGGTTGTCGATGGCCCGCCCGAACAAACGATGCTCACCAAGCTCCTCGACCGTGTCCGTGTAAACCGCCGGATGCCCGACCCGGATGCCGGCCCTGGCAACGTCCTCCGCGCTGCCTGCGCCGATGTCGATCCACAACTCATGAACCTTCGGCGCCTTCTCATCGTCGCGGTTTTCACGGATGTGGATGGCGATGTTGCCGATGACACCGCGAACCGTGCCTTTGTCCCCCAGGATGTCCACCCGGCGACCCCGGGCCGTGGCGACATCGCTTCCACCGACACGGTCGACGCTGATGAAGCCGTCCTTGGAGATGTATTTCACCATGTAGCCGATTTCATCCGCATGGGCTTCAAGCATCACACGCCTGGGCTTTTTGCCCGATCCTTCCAGCGTCGCCCAGGCCGTGCCGTAGGCGTCGCTCTCCACCCTGTCGGCGAACCTGCGTGCATAGCCGGCCCACTTGCGCTGGCCGCGAAATTCAAAGCCCGTCGGGCTGGGCGTGGAAAGAAGGTCGAGAAGAAAATGCTTGGATGCCGGGGACATGGGCGTTTGGGGGAATGTGGCGGCCATCAAAGAGCAGGCCGTCCGGTTTTCAAGGCATGGAAGTTTCAGTTCTGCGGATGCGCCAGCATCCAGGCCTCGACGGCCGGGATGTCAAAGAGCCTGAACCGCTTGCCCAGCCGCCGTTCCAGGCTCGTCTGGGCCTGCTTCGCCACATCTAGCGAGGCGTCCTCCTTCAAGGCCTGCAGCAGGGCCGGATTGACGGCCTTCTCCGGACTTTCACGCAGCAGGTAGGCACAGCGCAGCCTAACCTCCCAGGGCTGGCTGGAATCCTTCATCATGGCCATGAGCTGCTCGGGCTTGATCTCAGCCTCGCTCTTGACGGAACCATCCTTGAACAGCTCCAGCAGCGGCAGCTTGTAGGCCGGGTCAATGCTGGCACTGATCTCATAAAAGGCCTGGACGCGTCGAAACTCCGCCTGTGCGGCGTGATGCAGGTTCTGCCGTTCCGGATCAAACATCGCCTCCACCACGGCCTGCAACGCGTCACGGCTTCCCGTGGCGATGGCCTTGTCCGCGTAGTCGGTGAGACGGTTCCTCTCCTTCAGAAGCAGCAGTTCGCCCAGTGCCTCGGTCGGCTGAACAACACCTTCCGGAGTCATGACCGACGGAGAATTGGCAGATGCGGGCGCCGGGGGAGCTGTGGGTGTGAGTTTCTGACGCAGCGCCTCCGCCAGCCTGCTGCTCACCTCCTGAAAGCGGGCCTGCGTGTGTCCGCGGTCCTGTTTCAATTCCTCGGTGAGCGCCGCCACCCTTCCGGTCAGGTCCTGGAGGATTTTCTGCTGCTTCTCCACCTGGGCCCTGGCTTCTTTCAAACCTGCCTGCAAGGCCAGCTCGACGGTCTTGTCCGGAGGAAGCGGAGGCCCGGGGATCTGCTGGTAAATCCAGATCATCGCCACAAGGCCCGCCGCCATGACCGCCGCCACCATCTTGCCTTGAACCTGCTGCTCAAGGATCTTCTTCACCTGCGTCGTCATGCGCTGCACGGGGCCCGGCCCAGCTCCGATCTCCGCCATGGCCTGAAAATTGGGTATATCCTCCACTTGATCATCAGGCTCAACAGGCGGCGCTTCCTCAGCATTCAACTCCAGATCCTCCACAAAGGCAGGCCTGGCTTCCGTCTTCGGATCAGCTGCCTTATCGGAAACCTTCGGCGAACTTTTGGCGGATTTGCGTTTTCTCATGGAGATGAATATCCAGCCACAGGAACGCAGGAGAACGGTAAAATCCACCAGAGGATGTCTTGTCGCCTCCTCATAGGGCCTCTAATGTCAGCCGCACGATCCATGAGTTCTGCCGCCATCGCCCAGTCCAGCCCTCCAGCGCCAGGGCCCTTCTTCCGCTGGGCGGCTGTCGGTGGCTCCGCCCTCCTGCTCCTGCTCCTGCTCGCTGTCTTCCCCTACCAGCACTGGGACTTTGCCGAACGCAGCAGCATCCTGGGCGGCATCATCCGCAAGGCCCGCCAGGATTCGGAATGGTGGTTCTGCCTCGTCACGCCCTTCATCGTCACCTGGCTGGTTCACCGGATGAAGCGCCAGCTTGTCTCGCTGCCGACGCGTGGCTCCTGGCTTGGAGCGCCGCTGCTGGTGGCGGGCATGTGGTTCTACTGGTTCGGCTACAAGGTGGACACCGCCTATCCAGGATACCTTTCCGGACAGCTCCTGACGCTTGGCCTGATCCTGCAGCTGGGCGGCCGCGAATGGCTCCGCAGGCTGTTCTTCCCCTGGGCCTTCCTGGTTTTCACCTGGCCCATGCTGCCACTGGAATCCCTGCTGGCCCTGCCCCTGAGAATGCTCACCGCACGGCTCTCCGCCATCGTCCTCAACACCATCGGCGTGGCGGTCACCCGCGAAGGCACCGGCCTGCACTCGGCCGCCGATGAACTCCGCGGCCTGTCCCAGGGGCAGCTCTTCCAGCTTGATGTCGAGGAGCCCTGCAGCGGCATACGCTCGCTCTTTTCCCTGCTCATGCTCAGCGCCCTCTATGGCTGGCTCTCGCTGAAAACCTGGCGCGCCAGGGGCATCCTCATCGCCAGCGCCATCCCTTTGGCCATGCTCGGCAACATGGTGCGCATGATCATCCTCGCCATCGGCTGCGTCTGGTTCGGCTCCGATTTCGCCATCGGGCGCAACATTGGCGGCCACCAGGAAATGAGCTTTTATCACAGCCTGGCCGGCTTCATGGTCTTCGGCGTGGCCCTGGCTGGCATGTTTGGACTGAGCACATGGATGGAAAAAACCCTGGACCGCCGACCGCTGCCCCCAGCTGCGCCCTCGCAGGCCGCCCCACCGCTTTCCGCCGCCGAGGCCTGGAGACAGCTCGCTGCCGTCGTCATCATCCTCGGCGGCGGCCTCCTTGCCTGCTCCATCTCGGATGTTGCCTACCATGTGGGCCCTGCAGGGGTGAACCCTGAAATGCCAGGCCTTCTCGCTGGCTATGCTAGCGTCGATCAGCCCATGACCGCCAGGGAGAAGTCGATCCTCGCCGAGGACGTCCGCATCGAACGCCGTCTTTACACCCGGAGTGACCGCGCCATCCTTTCCACCATCGTCCTCAGCGGGGCTGAGAAACGCTCGCTCCACTCGCCGGACGACTGCCTTCCCGCCCAGGGCTGGATGGTCGCGAACAAAAATTTCGTCACTCTCGACCTCGGCAACGGATTCACTCCCACGGCCAGCCTCATGACCATGTACCGAGATGTCGAGGACGCCAGCGGCCGCCGTGTGCGCCTGAAGGCGCTGAACCTCTTCTGGTACTTTGGATCCGATGGCACCTCCTGCGCCGGTTACGAAGAACACATCTGGCGCACCTACTTCGATGCCCTCGTCAAAAATCTCAACCACCGCTGGGCTCTGCTGACCTTCTTTGTCCCCCTGAAGACGGAGGCATCAGGATTCGAGGATCCATTCGCTGAAATCAAGGCCCTCGAGGACATGAAGGAGTTCATCCGCACCCTGATGCCGGTCATCCTTGTCCGATGAATTCTTGCGGCTGCCCGAGCCGCAAGAATTCACTGGTTGACTCCCGGGCCGCCTCTCGCCAGCCTCCGGCTACTCCCTATGCGATTCGCGATCTGCAACGAAACCTACCCTTCCGACTGGCCCTTTGAAAAAGTCTGCGAGGATGCCGCCGCCGCCGGTTATCACGCCCTCGAACTCGCCCCATTCACCCTCAAGGACGACCCCCGTCAGATCAGCGAGGCCGACGCCCTCCGCCTCAGCCACATCGCCTCTTCATTCGGCCTGGAAATCCTCGGCCTGCACTGGCTGCTCACCAAACCCACCTGGTTTCACATCACCACCCCTGACGCGCTCCAGCGCAAGGAAACCGCCCGCTTCGGCCGCCACCTCGCCCGCGTTTGCGCCATGACCGGCGGCCGCATCATGGTCTGGGGCAGCCCCAAGGCCCGCAACACCCTGCCCGAGTGGGAGTATGAAGAAGCCTTCAAACGCGCCGCCGACACCGTCCGCGAGGTCGCCGAGGAGTGCGGCAAATACGGCGTCGTCATCGCCATGGAACCCCTCGGACGCAAGGAGACCAACTTCCTCAACACCGCCGAGGAAACCATCCGCCTGTGCCAGGTGGTCGATCACCCGAGTTGCAAGCTGCACCTCGACGTCAAGGCCATGAGCGACGAAACCAAGCCCATCGCGGACATCATCCGCGACAGCAAGGACTGGTTCGTCCACTTCCACGCCAACGACCCCAACCTGCTCGGACCAGGCATGGGCGAGGTGAAGTACGAACCCATCATCGCCGCCCTGCGTGAGGTGAAGTACGACGGCTTCCTTTCTGTGGAAGTTTTCGACTACCGTCCCGGCGCCCAGCACATCGCCCGCGAAAGCATCCGCTATCTCAAGCAGGTCATGGGCATCGCCTGAAGCAGCCCGGCGCATTCAGCCAGCCCTGGCGCGGAGGCGGTCACGTGCATAAAGCACTGCCCCCGGCAGCACTCCGGCCAGCCAGAGCAGGCGCGGCAGCCATCCGCGCAACTCCGACCACTGCGCCCAAAGGCCACAGCCATGGTGAAAGCTGAACCGGGCAAACTGCACCGCCACCCGCAGCAGCCTCAGTGGCGCCACATTTACATATTTCGCCTCCAGATTCAGCACCATGCCGAACATCCGCCGATGCCCGTCCGCATTCCGGGCTGGATCCGGTCGGCCATGCACCAGCGACGGCGCATCCATCCAGTAGATGCGCAGCTGCTCGTTCACATGCCGCGTCTTCCATCGCTGGGAAACCTGTGACCAGACATACGATTCAGGAACGAAGTTGCCCGAGCAATCCTCCGGAAACGGAAACTGCCGGAGCACATCCAGCCGCAGAAAGCCCCACTTTTCCCCGTGAACCCGATGCAGGTAGTCCAGCTCCGCGGCCGTGCAGTCGAGGGGATTGCCTGGAAATTCACAGCCCACCAGCTTGCCCTCCTGGTCCTGGCAAAGCGCCGTGACCCCGGAATACCAGATCCTTTCGGCCTCTGGAATGCCTTCCCAGTGCAGCTTCAGCCTCTCCAGCGCCGTCGGCACGCAGCCGTCGTCGGAATCGAGCTTGATCACCATCAACCCCTTCGCCTCAGCAAGGCAGTGATTGTGAACCCGGTGCGCCCCTCCGTGCGGCCTCGGCTCATAGCGGATCGGCAGCAGCCCCTCCGCCTGCCACCCGGCCACCAATGCCGCCGTACCGTCCTCGGAACCATCATCAACGATCAACCATTCAAAGTCGCGGCAGGTCTGTGCCTTCAGGCTGTCGTAACAGCGCTGCAGGGTGTGCGCCCGATTGTAGGTCGGGGTGTAGACGGTGAAAAACGGCTCGGCCATGCTGATGGAAACCATAGCTCATCCCGGGACAAGTCACCCGACTTTCCTGCTGCATGTCAGCGCTTGCGCCCAGGCCCTGTCGGCGGCACAGACTAGCTGTTACATGCGCCTCCTCGACCAGCTCGAATCCCGTTTCGGACGCTTTGCGATCCCAGGTCTCGTCCAGTTCATCGCCGGCCTTCAGCTGATGACCTTTGTCATCTTTCTGATGCTTGGCGAAGAGGGGCGCGCCGCCTATCTGGATTTCCTGACGCTGGATGGCGGCAGGCTGCTCCAGGGGCAGGTCTGGAGGCTTTTCACCTACCTCTTCATCCCTGGCACCCTCAGTCCGCTCTGGGCCCTCATCGGCGCCATGTTCCTCATGTGGCTGGGACGCGGCCTGGAGGAGGCCTGGGGCGCATTCAGGCTCAACCTCTACTTCGTCGGCGGCACCCTGGCCGTGGCCGTGGGCTCCCTGCTATTTGGTTATACCGCCACCGGCCTCTTCCTCTTCCAAAGCCTGCTCCTCGCCTTCGCCATCATCTACCCAAACGAGGAAATCCTGCTCTTTTTCATCCTGCCCGTGAAGATCAAATGGATCGCCTGGCTGGACGTGGTCTTCAGCGTTCTCATGATCCTGGGGGCGCCTTCCACCTTCTGGCCTGTGCTGTTCGCCCATCTGAACCTCCTGGTCACATTCGGTCCCGGCTTTGTCTCCAATCGACTCCAGATGGCCAGGGTGGCGGAAAGAAGGGCCCGGTTTGACAACGGCACCGCCTCAGCTGCGGCCTTTTTTCATCAGTGCACCCGCTGCGGCAAGACGGAGGTGGACGACCCCGCTCTCGATTTTCGGGTCAATGATGCTGGTGACGAAATTTGTTCGGCCTGCCGCAGCAGGACGGAACCCACTTCCGTCGGCTGACCTCCTCACGATTCCTGCTGGCCTGTCGGCAAGGGTCATGCCATGTCATTCCCATGGCCACCTCGCTTCCTCCCATCCTCAGCATCGCCGGCTCCGACTGCTCAGCCGGAGCTGGCATCCAGGCCGATTCGAAGGCCATCTCCGCACTGGGCGGCTACGCCCTGACCGCCCTCACCAGTGTTGTTTCAGAAACTCCGGGCAAGGTCTCCATGATCCGCCTTCTCGATGCGGAATTCATCGCCGACGAAATCCGCCTGCTGCTGGAGGCCTTTCCCGTTAGCGCCGCCAAAACCGGCATGCTGGGCGCCGTCGACCAGGTGCAGGCCGTGGTCAAGACCTGGAGCCACTGCGGGCGCACCATTCCTCTGGTGGTGGACCCGGTCATGGTGGCCACCAGCGGTGGCAGGCTGCTCGAAGACGAAGCCGTTCAGGAAGTCAAAAACACCCTGCTTCCGCTCGCCACACTGATCACACCCAACATGGACGAAGCCCGTGTCCTCTGGGGGGCCGAAGTCGACAGCCGTGAAGCCATGCAACGCTGTGCTTGTGACCTGGCGCAAACCTTTGCCACCAGCGTTCTGGTGAAAGGCGGCCACCTCAAGGATGACCGGGCCGATGACGTGCTCGTCACTCCCGAAGGAGTGACCTGGCTCGAAGCCCCCCGGACGCCCGGCGTGCAAACCCACGGCACCGGCTGCACCTACTCGGCCGCCATCGCCACCGGCCTCGGCACCGGCCTCTCCCTCATCGATTCCGTCCGGCAGGCCAAGCTGTTTGTCAGCCGGGCGATCTCTCAACATTTCGCCTGGACTCATGGTGCGGGCATCGTTCATGCTCTCAACCACCTGAATCAGACCCCATGAGACTGACGAGACTCCTCCCCTGCCTCGCCCTGTCGTCAGTCCTGGCAGCGCCCGATCACACGCCGCAGCCCGAGGCTCCGTACATCTCCCAGGCAGCGATTCAAAACGCCTTCCAGATTCTGCGCAGCGAGTACATCCGTTCCAAGGAACTCAACTTCGAGGAACTCAACCGCGCCGCCCTCACCGGCCTGCTTCAACGTCTCGACCTGGGCGCAAGCCTCGTTCATAGGCAGGACTCCCAGGCTCCCGCCGTGGCCAGGGGTGTGCTTTCTGAAAAGCTCCCTGGCGGCATCGCCTACCTCAGACCCCAGTCCTTCGCCCCCGAAGAAGCCGCATCTTTTCAGGCCAAGGTCCGTGAACTGACCGATTCAGGACTCCACAGCCTCATCCTCGACCTGCGCAGTCCGGCCATGCCCGGCGACTTCGAAACCGCAGCCGCCATGCTGGAACCCTTCACGCCCAACGGCGAAGTGCTGTTCAAGCTCAAGCAGGTCGGCCGCGAAGACTCCCAGCTCTTCATCAGCCACACCCAGGCCGTCTGGAACCACCCCATCCTGGTGCTTGTGGACGCAGACACCTGCAACCTGGGTGAAACCCTGGCCGCCGTGCTCCAAAAACGCCGTCAGGCCCTGATCATCGGCAGCAAGACACGGGGAGCTACCGTCCTCTATGAAAAGCGCCCGCTCGACAACTTCTGGGAGATTCGCTACGCCCGCGCCGAGATGCTGCTGGATGATGAAACTTCGCTCTTCGGCCAAGGCGTCAAACCCGACTTCCCCATCGACCTTCCCATCGAATCAAAACGCCGGCTGTTCCCCCAGGAAAAACGGCCGCCTCTGCTGGACACGCTGATCGAACAGCCACGTCCCCGCTACAACGAGGCGGCTCTTGTGGCCCGAAAGAACCCAGAGCTTGAAGAGTACATCCGCCGCAGCTCGGCCAACTCTGCATCCGACACTGCCACCAGCCCCAGGCCGTCCCAGGTTCACGACACCGTCCTGCAACGTGCCGTGGACATCTTCATCACCCGCGCCCATTTCGGAAGCACCCGGCTCCGCTGGGACTCCCCCGGTGCAGAACCCCCACCCACCATTCGCAAGGCCGCCCGCGAACCATGATCCCCGTCACCGTCATCACCGAAGTCATCATCCAGGAGAGGCACTGCCCACGTTCCTGGCATGCGACCCTGCCCAATGGCAGGAAGGTCATCGCCTTCCGTACCCAGCACGAGCCCACACTCCCGCTCTCTCCTGGCGATAGGGCGCAGGCCGAACTCAGCGTCGGTGACTTTTCCCAAGCCCATCTGATCGGCTGAACCTTGACATCACACCACTCGTAACCTTCCAACACACCCTCCACACCATGACCCTCAACTCCAAGCTCGCCAAACTGCTCAACGAGCAGATCAACAACGAAATGTCCTCCAGCTACATCTACCTCGCCATGGCGGCTTGGTTTGAACAGACCCCCTACACGGGCTTTGCCACCTGGATGTTCAACCAGAGCCGCGAGGAGACCATGCACGCGCTGAAGTTCTATCAATACGTTGTCGATCGTGACGCCGCCGTGGTCCTGCAGCCGATCGCCAAGCCCAAGGCCGACTTCAAGAACCCCATCGACGTCTTCGAACACAGCCTTAAGCAGGAGCAGAAGGTCACCCAGCAGATCAACGACCTCTTTGAAGTCGCCGAACAGGTCAAGGATCACGCCTCCAAAAACCTGCTCCTCTGGTTCCTCAATGAGCAGATGGAGGAGGAAAAGTCCGTCCGCGACATGCTCGACCGCCTGAAGCTGGCCGGCAACGATCCGGCAAGCCTCCTGGTGCTTGATCGTGAAGCCGGTCAGCGCAAGGCCGCCACCGGTGGTGAGGCTGACGCCGCCGCCTGATCAATGAAAAAACGGGGCTGGAGTCGCCCGAGCGGCATTCCAGCCCCGTTTTCATGAGCTGATTTCCGGCACGACGTAAGGCTCGCGATACTTGTCCTTCAGCATCGCGTTGGCGGAGTCATTGTCGATAAAGCGCTCCGTGGCTGCATTCATCCTGAGCACAGGCCCCAGGGTCAGCCTCTCCTTGCTGACATCGACCTCGTTCCTGGCCAGGTGCTCCTTCATGCGCTCGAAGGTCTCGGCGGCAAAACCGTCGGCCTTGATCTTCTCCAGGATCATCTCGGGCGACTCCTTTTGACCGAGGCGATGACTGATGTTGCCCGTGTGACAGAGGGCGCTGGAAAGGTGCCCTTCCAGAATGTCCGCATGAAGGTCATCCACACGGCGGCTCCTGCAGGCATTGATGAAGTTCTTGAAGTGGTCCTCGCTGCCTTCAAACTTTCTGACCTCCTTGCCCGCCTTGTCATAGGCAGTGGCGCTGGAGTAGCTGGACACCACGACGGTGCCGCCCTCGCATTCCACAATGACGCCGACGCCGGCTCCCTTGTATTTGTCCATGTCCTTGCTCTGCCTGCTTTCAGGGAGGCCGCGCACCTCAAAGATCAGCGGCGCCTTTTCATAGCCATGGTAGATGACCTGGGTGTTCGCCGTCTCGCCATCGTCTTCATAGCCCAGACGTCCGCCGACGCTCCACACGCTCGGCGCCAGCTCCATCTCCCCGAGAAACCAGCGGGCGATGTCCATCTGATGAATGCCCTGGTTGCCAAGGTCGCCGTTTCCATAGGCCCAGGTCCAGTGCCAGTCATAGTGCAGCCTCTTGCGTGTCAGCGCGCCCTTCGGCCCTGGCCCGCACCAGAGGTCGTACTCGATTGTGTCGGGCACCTTCTGCTCGCCCTCGGCCTTGCCGATGCTGTTGCGACGCTTGTAGCACAGCCCGCGTGCAAGCTGAATCTTGCCCAGGTTGCCCTGCCTGACCCACTCCACCGCAGCGCCGATGCCCTTGCGGCTTGAGCGGGCCTGCGTCCCGGTCTGCACCATCTTGCCATATTTGCGCGCCGCATTCACCATCTGCCGCCCTTCCCACACACAGTGGGAGACAGGCTTCTCCACATACACATCCTTGCCGGCCTGCATGGCCCAGATCGATGCCAGCGAGTGCCAGTGGTTCGGCGTGGCGATGCTCACGGCGTCAATGTCCTTGTTCTCGAACAGCCGCCGCATGTCGGCATACGCGAGCACCTTCTGCCCCTCTTTGTCGAAGGCCTGAACATGCTTTCCTAGCACGCCGCTGTCCACATCACACAGCGCAGCCACCTTCACGCCTTCGTTCTTCAACCCCTTGTAACCGCTGATGTGGGCGCTGCCGCGTCCGCCAAACCCGATGACCGCCATGTTGATCGTGTCACCCGGACTCTTTTGGGCCCAGGAGGTTTTGGCGATGTAAAAAACGCCGGTGGAAGCGGCGGCGGACTGGGTGAGAAAACGGCGGCGGCTGGTCATGACACATCTTATTACGGCAACAGCAACCCCAGCTTTGCGAACCCAGTCACGCTGAAGGCTGTGCATCAGTCCTCCGCCCGGGTCTCCAGCCGGTAAAGCGCACCATCCTGGGAAAGCACCACGGGCTCGCCATCGGCGTCGGCCACGACCAGGGTTGGATTGAACTTGTGCTCAGCCGGACCACGATGCAGCACCAGACGTCGCAGCGCATGCTGCTCGGCGTCCATCTCCAGGGCCCAGACATGTCCATAGCCCCAGTCGGCAAATAGATAGCATCCCTCAAGGCCGGCCAGCTTCCCGCCTCGGTAAATCATGCCCCCGACGATGCAGATGCCCTCCCCACGAAGCCTGGAATAGGCATGCACCGGCTCCACAAATGTCGTGCCGGAAAGCAGCGGCCTGGAATGAAAGGCCGTCTTCAATCGTCCCTCCAGATGACTCCATCCATAGTTGGCCCCCGGCTTGATCAAGTTGACCTCCTCCCACAAATCCTGCCCCACATCCGCACACCAAAGCTTGCCGGTCTTGAAATCAAAGCTCAGCCCCCAGGGATTGCGCAGCCCCAGGGCATAGATTTCCTTCCGGGTCGTCTGCTCACCCGCAAACGGATTGTCCGGAGGAATGCCGTACGGCAGCGCCCCGTCACGCTTGTTGACGTCGATCCGCAGGATCTTGCCATGCAGCACCCAGGGACTCGCCGCCAGCGAATAAGGATCGTCACGCAGGCCGCCATCCCCCATCGCCAGATACAGCATGCCATCCGGTCCAAAGGCAAGGTGCCCGCCCCAGTGATCCGCAAGCGGTTGCTGCACCTCCAGAAGAATTCGCTCGCTCTTAGGAACCGCCTTGGGTGACGCCCCCTCCGTGGCACACATTTCACTGATCACCGTCCGCCTCGGCTCGTTCTGCGTGTAGCTCAGATAGAACAGCCGGTTCCTGGTAAAATCGGGGTGAAAGGCAATCCCATGCACACCCTCTTCAAAAAGCATGATGCCCTTCATTCGTTCCCGCAGGTCCAGGAACGGCCTCCAGCTTCCCTCACCCAGGTTCACCGCACAAAACTCACCACGCTGCATCGCCACCACCTGCTCCCCCTCGCCGCCGGGCACCACCGTCAGCATGACAGGAGAATCAAACTCCCGGCCCATCGACAGTCGAACCAACGCAATCCCTGGGAAGTTTTCCTCCGGCACATCCGGCGGAGGCAACTCCGGCACCGCTACCCGGGTCACGTCCTCTTCAGGTGCGGCTCCGCCCCCCCAGGTGGGCAACAGGACCGATGTCAGAAAAATCAAACCGTGCAGACGAACCAAGTGTGTCATGGAAAGATATGTTCGCGTCACAATCCGCAAACTTCATGCCACTCGGCAATCTCAAACTTCATTGTTCCGAATGTGGATTAATGGCTCGAAAAGCCTTGGCTTCATCCAGGCCTGGCACCGCTTCTGCTGATACAGACTGCCTGATGCAGACCGTTCAGATCGCCAGCCTTGGCCACGGCTCCTTTGCCTCGCCCATTCATCAAATCGGCGCCGTCGAGGCCCCCTTCAAATCAGACAGCGATGATCGCATCCTCTATGCCAACTCGCTGAAGGGGCTGCACTCCCCCGATGAATCCATGACCTTCGAGGAGGCCGGTCCGCGGGAGAACCTGTTCTTCGACCCCGCTAAAACCACGGTCGGCATCGTCACCTGCGGCGGCCTCTGCCCCGGTCTCAACGACATCATCCGCGGCATCGTCAACCAATGCCACCGCCAGTACGGCATCACCCGCGTCTACGGTTTTCGTTATGGCTACGAAGGCCTGGTTCAGCGCTACGGACACACCCCCTTGATCCTCCGGCCCGAGTCCGTTTCCCAGATTCACACTTTCGGCGGCACCATCCTGGGCAGTTCCCGGGGGCAGCAGCCAGTCGCCGAAATGGTGGACACGCTCGAGGACATGAACATCGACATCCTCTTCGTCATCGGTGGCGACGGCACCCTGCGCGGCGCCTCGGCCCTGGTGGAGGAAATCTCCAGGCGTGGCCTGAAGAAGGCCGTCGTGGGCATTCCGAAGACGATCGACAACGACATCATGTATCTCGACAAATGCTTCGGCTTTGAAACCGCCTTCGCCGAGGCTGTCAACGCGGTGAAGTGCGCCTACACGGAGGCCTGTGGCGCCGTCAATGGCGTGGGATTGCTCAAGCTCATGGGCCGTGACAGCGGCTTCATCGCCTGCTTCGCCGCACTGGCAGGAAGCAACGTCGACTATGTGCTCATCCCCGAGGTTCCCTTCACCCTGGAAGGCACAGGCGGCCTGCTCGAATCCCTGCGCTACCGCCTCGCCAAACGCGGCCAGGCCGTGATTGTCGTCGCCGAAGGCGCCGGACAGGACCTTCTGCAAACCGACGGCGGCACCGATGCCAGCGGCAACAAACGATACGGAGACATCGGCCTCTTCCTCAAGGACCAGATCAACGCCTTCTTCAAGTCCCGGCGCATGGAGGTGAACCTGAAATACATCGATCCCAGCTACATCGTCCGCAGCGTGCCCGCCAACGCCCAGGATAACGTGTATTGCTCACGCCTTGCCCAGGCCGCCGTGCATGCCGCGATGGCGGGAAAGACGGACATGCTCGTGGGCCGCTGGCACGGCGCCTTCATTCACCTGCCACTTCAGAGGGTGACCTGCGGCAGGCGCAAGGTCGATCCCAACAGCGAACTCTGGCATGCCGTGCTGGAAAGCACCGGACAACCCGCCCGCTGGGGGTGAATCATCCTTAGGGCTTCACCACAGGCTTGCCGGCATCGACCCAGCCTCCGTAGCCGCCGTCGAGGTGATAGACCTCCTTGAATCCAAGCTTTTCAAACAGGGGCAGCGACCGAGTGCTGCGCCCCCCGGCCTGGCAGTGCACCAGCACAGGCTTCGATTTGTCGTGCTTCCCCAGCCTGGCCTCAAAGTCAGGCTCCAGGATGTCCAGGTTCTGCGCCTCCTTGAGGTGCCCTTCGCTGAATTCCTCACGGGTGCGTACATCGACAATGACCACCTTGCCCTCGGCAATCAGCTTGGCCGCACCCTCAGCATCCACATGCTTGGCTTTGTCGGCAGCCATGGCTGCGGAGGTGATCAGGAGCAGGAGGGATGTCAGAATGGTTTTCATGATTGAAGCGTGGGGAAGATACGAAAGCTCAGGGAGAGGTTTTCACATCAACCGCCATGCGCGCCAGACGGTTGAACAAACGCCGCCTGGCCAGCAGCGGCCACCAGCGGTAAAGATAGATTTCAAGCGGCCGCCACATGGCGACCCAGCCAATGATGGTGAGCCCCTCGCGCACGACGGCCTGGCCGGTGAACTCGCCGCGGCTCAGCGTGATCGCGGTCGTCTGGCAGACGGCCATGAAGATCAGGCCAACGATCAGGCTGAACCGCCCCTCCTTCATGAGCTGTCGGAACTCCCTCCAGAGCATGTCGGCCCGATAGGCAAAGTAATGCCGCACCGATTCCTGAACCAGCGGCTGCGGATTCGAACCATCAGCCGGAGCCCTGCTGATATACACCACCAGGTGCAGGTCATCGTCTCGCGGATGTTCCAGGGCCCAGCTCACGATGAATTCCTCAGCATCATGATCCAGGTCGCGCTCATGGAACGGCGATGGGTCCATTGAGTTGAACAACTGGGCCAGCTCCGTGAGCTTGACCTCGATGAGCGCAGGCATGGTGGCGGTGGCTGTCGTTGGCGGCATCCAAAGGGGCAGGCAGAATCTGGCTTCTGACCTGCCCCCGACTTTCTGAATGCAAGATGTCAGGCCTTGGCGGCCGCGTAGCCCCTGGCCACTTCGTCCCAGTTCACCACGTTCCACCAGGCGGCAATGTAGTCGGGACGCTTGTTCTGATACTTGAGGTAATAGGCATGCTCCCAGACGTCCAGCCCCAGGATCGGTGTGCCGAGGTCACCTGGCTCGACAATGCCCGCCATCAGCGGATTGTCCTGGTTGGGCGTCGAGGTCACCTTCAGCTTGCCGTCCGCAGTGACGATCAGCCAGGCCCAGCCGGAGCCAAAGCGCTTGGTGCCGGCCTCGGCAAAAAGTTTCTTGAAGTCTTCAATGCTGCCAAAGGTGCCCTGGATGGCCTCACCAAGCTTGCCTTCCGGTCCCTTTGGGCCACTGCCCGAAGGCGCCATCCATTTCCAGAACCAGGTGTGGTTGACATGACCACCGCCATTGTTGCGGATCGCCATCTTCTGGTCCGCAGGCACCTTGGAAAGGTCGCTGATGAGGTCGATGACATTGCCAGCACCGAGGTTGGAGGCCTTGAGGGCGTCCCCCAGTTTGGTGATGTAGGCAACATGATGCTTGCCGTGGTGAATGCCCATCGTCATGGCGTCAATGTGCGGCTCAAGGGCTTCCGGTGCATAGGGCAGCGGGGCCTGCTCCATGCCGATGGCGGCAAGGGCGGCGTGGCCCGTGGAGGTGACAAGGGAGGCGGCGGCAGCCGTGGTGGCGGTGGTGAGGAAAGTGCGGCGATTCATAACGGGGTCTGAGAAATACGAAGCAGGCGCGCCAATGTCACGGTTTTTGCAGCAGGATTTCACGCTCCGACACCGCATTTCATCCTGGATTGTTGCCGATCCTGTTTCAAGAAAGGCACACTGCCCCTGCATGTCCCTGTTTATTCCGCCCGACTACTTCCGCGAGCTGCGCCATGATGAATTCTTCCCCGATCCCAGCCGTCCGCTGGAAGTGGAGCTTGGCTGCGGTGACGGCACCTTTTTGCAGCAGATGGCCCGGCAGCACCCCGAGCGTGATTTTCTGGGCCTCGAGCGGATGCTGGGACGTGTGGAAAAAACCCTGCGTAAGATCGCCCAGGCAGGCCTGCCGAATGCGAAAGTCCTCCGCCTGGAAAGCGGCTATAGTACCGGCTGGCTGCTGCCCACGGCTTCCATCTCCCGCCTGCACCTCCTCTGCCCGGATCCCTGGCCCAAGAAAAAACATGCCGCACGCCGTCTCGTGAACCAGGAGGAGTTCCTCAACGGCCTGGCACGGGTGCTGAAGCCCGGTGGTGAATTCCTGCTCAAGACCGACGACGCCGTCTATTTCGAGGACGCCCTGGCCAGCCTTGGAAAGCGCCCGGAGTTCGAACGTCTGGACTGGCCGGCAGACGCCTTCTTTTATCCGCTCACGGACTTTGAATCCCACTGGCTCGCCATGGGGCGCGACATCCACCGGGCACGCTGGCGCCGGCTTTAACCGATCATGGCCGAGTAGGCCGCCGCATCCTTGAGTGCAGCCAGCTCTCCGGCATCGGAAGCCTTGATCCTGAAGATCCAGCCTGCGCCGTAAGGGTCCGTGTTGATCAGTCCAGGATTGGCGGTCAGTTCATCGTTCACCTCCACAATCTCACCGCTGACCGGAGTGTAGATGTCACTCGCCGCCTTCACGGACTCGACCACGCACACCTGCTGCCCAGCTTTCACGGCTCCGAGCTTCGGCAGCTCAACAAACACAACGTCCGTAAGCTCTGCCTGGGCGTGATCGGTGATGCCCACCGGCGACACCGCCTGGCTGGGATCGACCCATTCATGACTGTCCCGGTAGCGAAGCTGATCTGGCACGAGGCTCATGGCGGTGAGAAAAAATTGTTCAGGTTTAGGCGGCCGAGGCAAAACCAAGGGCGGTCATGCGGGCGTGGATGGCGTCCTTCGCCTCCAGCAGCTCACCAATCGGATCCCACTTGCCGGAAACCAGGGCGTCATGAGCCGTGTCAGGCAGGGACACCGAAAAGCTGTCGCTGCCAAACAGCACCTTGCGACCGGCCACATCGACCGTCACGCTCAGCGTCGGATCAGCCTCCACGGCCGCCGCCAGACGGGCGATGTCCTCGGCGCTGGCGCAGACGCAGGGAATGCCAAGCGTGGTGCAGTTGCCGAAGAAGATCTCCGCGAAGCTCTGGGCGATGACGGCCCGGAAACCAAAGCGGTAAAGCGCCTGCGGGGCATGCTCACGCGAGCTGCCGCAGCCAAAGTTGGAGCCTGACAGCAGGATCGAGGCCCCCTTGAAACGAGGATTGTCCAAGGGATGCCCGGTCGGCTTGCCATCCTTGTCAAAACGCACGTCGTAGAAAGCGAACTCACCCAGTCCGTCAAAAGTGACACACTTCATGAAGCGCGCCGGAATGATGCGGTCGGTGTCGATGTCAGAACCAGGAACGTGGACGGCGGTGCCGGAAACTTGGGTGATCTTTGCGAGTGCCATGAGGAAGGGACAGGATGCTTAGCGGGAAAAGCCGATTGATCAAACGTTGAGTCGCCCCGCCTGCAAATGCCTCTGAGGCCGAAAAAAAGGATTTTCTTTCGAATCGGATGAACCCCGGACTGCCATGCCCGGTCAAACATGTAACAACCCTGCAAGACCATGAGCACGAACACCTTCGCTGAAAAGCCGGTGACGCTGATCGACACTTCGAAAATGTCAGCCGGTCAAAAAGCCGCCCTGGAAATGGCCGAGGCGGCACGGGACGAACGCCAGAACTCCGGCCTCGCCGCCAGCCTCTTCTTTGGCGAACCCGACTTCTCCCGCCACATCCCCTTCTCCCCCCAGAGCGAGGAGGACAGGGATCAGGGCGACGCTTTCCTCAACCGGCTCCGCAACGTCCTCGACACCCATGCCGACCCGGATGCCATCGACAGAACCGGTGAGATTCCCGACAGCCTGCTTCAGGAGCTGGCCGCAATCGGGGCCTTTGGGATCAAGATCCCCATGAAATATGGCGGTCTCGGGCTCTCCCAGACGAACTACTCCAGGGCCGCCATGCTGCTCGGTGGGGAGTGCGGCAACCTCGCCGCCCTGCTCTCCGCCCATCAGTCCATCGGGGTGCCGCAGCCGCTTATCCTCTTCGGCACCGAAGAACAAAAGGCCCGCTACCTGCCCCGCTGCGCGAAGGGCGAAATCAGCGCCTTCGCCCTCACCGAAACCGATGTCGGCAGCGACCCAGCCAAGATGACCACCCTGGCGGTGCCCGATGGCGATGATCATTTCATCCTCAACGGCGAAAAGGTCTGGTGCACCAACAGTCTGAAGTCCGGCCTGATCGTCGTCATGGCCAAAACGCCCTCCCCGGAGCGCCCGCACGCCACCACGGCCTTCATTGTCGAATCCGACTGGCCTGGGGTCGAAATCATCTGCCGCTGCCGTTTCATGGGCCTGCGAGCTCTCTACAACGGCGTCGTCCGCTTTGAAAATGTCCGGGTTCCCCGGGCCAATATCCTCGGAGGTGAAGGCAAGGGGCTAAAAGTGGCCCTGACCACTCTGAACACGGGTCGCATCACCCTTCCCGCAGCCTGTGTCGGCCTGGCCAAACGCTGCGTTGGCATCTCCCGACGCTGGGCCTCACGTCGAGTTCAGTGGGGCCAGCCCATCGGCAGGCACGCCGCCATCGCCGACAAGCTGGCCCGGATGAAAGCCGACGCCTTCGCCATGGAGGCCGTGGTGCGCTACGTTTCCTCCCTGGTGGACAAGGACAAGCATGCCGATGTGCGCCTCGAAGCGGCCATCGCCAAGCTCTGGGGCAGCGAGCGCGCCTGGGAGATCGTCAACGACACCATGCAGATCCGCGGCGGACGGGGCTATGAAACCGCCGACTCCCTCAAGGCCCGCGGCGAGGAGCCCGAACCGGTGGAGCGCCTGATGCGCGACTGCCGCATCAACACGATCTTTGAGGGCAGCAGTGAGATCATGCGCCTGTTCATTGCCCGTGAAGCCCTTGATCCGCATCTGAAAATCGGCGCGGAGGTCGTCAACAGCACCCTGCCCTGGAAAAAACGCGCCAGCGCCGCCCTCAAGGCCGGATGGGTCTATTCCCGCTGGTACCCTCGCAAATGGCTGCCCGGCGGCGCGGGTGAGGCCGCTGACAGACTGCACCCCGCCCTTCGCGACGACCTCAATGCCGTCTCCCGGGAGTCACGCAGGCTGGCACGAACTCTTTTCCACCAGATGATCCTGAACGGACCCGCGCTCGAACGACGCCAGGTTCTGCTGGCTCACCTCGTCGATATCGGAGCCGAGCTCTTCGTCTGGTCCTGTGCGCTCGGCTTTGCCGAATCGAAAATCACCGACGCCACCATGACCTCCTCGGAGGTGGACAAGCTCGTCCGCATGATGCGTTACTTCGGCAAACTGACCCGCGAACGCATCGCCACCCGCCATGCCGCCCTGAAAAGCAGCCTGGATCGCGAATCCTACGGCGTCTGCCGGGACATGCTGACCTAGACGTCAACCACCATGCCAGACTGGGCACCCGCTGCATTCGCCGCCTTCCATGCCTTGTAGCGCTCCAGTTCACGCTCGATCAGCTTCAGGCAGAAGGCGACCACGGTGGCGTCATCCAGGTAGCCCACGCCGATGATTACGTCAGGGATCACATCCGCCGGATTCAGCACATACAACAGGGCCAGAGCCCCTGCGCTGATCGCCCAGTAGGGCACCTCGCGATAGCGCCCGGCCCAGTAATCCTTCACCAGTTCCAGGATCAGCCTCGCCTGCTCCACCCATCGCTTCAGCTTCGGCAACTTTTCCTCAATGTCCTGGGCGCGCTGACTGACCTTCGCAATGTCGATGTCGTGCTGGGTGTCTGGCGATGAGGGCGGCGGAGGCATCGGTGCAAAATACGCAAATCCAGGGCCAGACTTCGCTCACTTCCCAACGGGACGCGGCACACGGGTCAGCACGGGAATGGGCGTCTCGCCGGATTCACTCCTGAAAAACATCGCCAAATCATGCTCAAAGCCCGGGTAGCTGGTGTTGATGCACTCGCTGCCCTCGATCACGGTTTCACCTTCGGCAAACAGGCCCGCGATGGCAAAGGCCATGGCAATGCGGTGGTCGTGATAGGTGGTGATCTCGGCACCGTGCAGCCTGGCGCCACCGACGATCTCCATGCCGTCTTCAAACTCGGTCACGGTCACCCCCATGCGCCGCAGGTTTTCCGCAACGGCGGCAATGCGGTCCGTCTCCTTCACCCGCAGTTCCCGGGCATCCTTGATGAGCGTGTTGCCCCGGGCCAGGGCTCCCGCCACCGCCAGAATCGGCAGTTCGTCGATGACATTCGGAATCTCGGCCCCGCCAATCACCGTGGCGTTCAATTCACCGCCGGTGATGGTGACGTTACCCCGGGGTTCGCCCCGGCTGTCGGTTTCAAAGCTGGTGATCTGGGCCCCCATGCGCAGCAGGACGTTGATGACGCCGGTGCGGGTGGGGTTGAGACCGACATTCTTCAAGGTGATCTGCTGACCCGGGCTTGCGGCGGCGGCCACCATCCAGAAGGCGGCGCTGGAGATGTCCCCAGGCACCACAATGTCAGTCGCCCGGGGCGTCTGACCGCCATAAACAGAAATCGCATTGCCCTCGCGCAGCCACTTCACGCCGAAATGACTCATGATCCGCTCGGTGTGATTGCGGGTGGCGACCGGCTCGATCACCGTGGTTTTCCCCGGGGCAAACATGCCAGCCAGAAGCACCGCGCTCTTCACCTGGGCACTTGCCATCGGCAGGGTGTAGGTAACCGGCTGAAGCGGGCCTCCGGTGATCTTCAAGGGCGCGCAGATCTTTTCCCCCTGCCCTTCCACCTTGGCTCCCATGAGCGCGAGCGGGTCCGCCACACGTTTCATCGGCCGTTTCGAAAGCGAGGCGTCTCCAAACATCTCCGTCGTGAAATCCTGGCCGGCCAGGATGCCGGAGAGCAGACGGATCGTGGTGCCCGAGTTGCCGCAGTCAATCGGGCCGGAGGGAGCCTTGAGCCTGGGGCCGTGTCCGGTCACCGCCATCTTCACCAGCCCGACTCCTTCCAGCTCCTCCAGCGGCTCCACCTCGGCCCCCATCACCTCCATGGCTTTCAGCGTGCAAAGGCAGTCCTCACTGGGCAGAAAGCCCTCGATCACCGTCCGCCCGTCCGCCATGCCGGCAAACATCGCCGCGCGATGACTGATGCTCTTGTCTCCTGGGACGGAAATTTCAGCGGGAAAGGACTTCAGTTTGCGAACTTTGAGCGTGGCCATGATGGATGTGAATCCGCCCCTTCGCCTGGAATGCCGCCGAATTCAAGAAAAGCCATCCAGGAGCCCCACGATGCCCCCATTCAGCGCATGCCAGACTCCGGAAAAATCGGCTGGAACGACCCTTTCCACGCTCCACGATCAGGCCGTGATCAGCCAGAAGGCGGCAAACAAGGTCAGCACGAACAAGGTCCATTCAAAAGGCTTCTGCGGAATGCGCTTCAGCACCTGCCAGCCCACCAGAATCCCCAGAACCACAAACGGCAGCATCACCAGATTGGTCGCCAGCGACCGCCCATGAATGATCCCCAGGTCGGCCGAAAACGGCACCTTGAACAGGTTGATGAAGAGGAAGAATCGCGAAAAAACGCCCAAGTGATCCTTCTTCTCCATGTGCTGGGACAGCAGATAGACGGTCATCACCGGCCCGGCGGCGTTCGCCAGCATGGTGACCAAACCGGCGCACAGCCCCATGCTCCAAGAAAAGGCCTTGTGCTCGGTCAATGCCAAAAAGTCCTGCCGCCGCGCATTCAGCAGCAGATGAAAGCCCAGCAGGCCCACAATCAGCCAGCCGATGACCGTCCGCGCCGCGCTGTTGTCGATGTGCCCGAGCAAAAACCAGCCGATGACGACCCCCGTGACCGCCGGCGGCACCATCGGCCAGATCCTGCGCCAGGAGCCTCCGTGGCGGTTGATGTAATACCCCATGACGTCCGCCACAATGAGCAGCGGCAGGACTAGACCCACCGATGGCTTGGCCCCGAAGGCCTGGGCCATCAGCACCACGTTCAGCGTCGAGGTCCCTGACAAGCCTGCCTTCGACAACCCGATGCAGACGGCGGCAATCGCAGCCAGCAGGAAGATCTGCGGATCCGCAGTAAAAAGCGTGTGCTGCTGCAGCCAGTCGGTCACGAAGCTCAAAACACGAACCTCATGGGACAATCGTCACCGGCGTTCCCGCCGGGGCGATGGAGTAGATCTTGGACACCATGTCGTAAGGCATCCGGATGCAGCCATGCGAGGCCGGGGAGCCTGGATGAGGGATCGCCCCGGCATGCATGCCTACGCCATTGCCGGTCAGCCTCATCCAGTAAGGCATCCTTGCACCGATAAAGCGTCCGCCGGGCGGAACCCGATGCACGCCTGCCGTGGCGTTGCCGTTCACTACGTCTCCATTGGCATCGACAATGACACCATACTTGTTCGATCTCTTGTCCACGATCTTCTCCGAGATGCGGAAGGTGCCCGTGGGGGTCGCAAAACCACTCCGTCCGGTCGCCACATAGGTCCAGCCGACGTTTTCACTATTGCGGAACACATAGGCCTTCTGCTGGCTCAGATCGATGGTGACGCGCACCGGCCCGGGCTGCCCGCTGCCATGCCAGACATAAAGAGGACTGTTGGAGGAATCCGCAGGCTGGATCAGCAAAGGTTTGCGAATGACCTCCTGGCGCACAAAGGCCGTTGGCAGCCACTCTGTCGGAAGCTGACAGGCGCTCAGGAAGATCAAGCCTGCGGTAGAAAGAACCCAACGTGCGTGTTTCATGACAGCTGTGTTTTTAACAAACAGTCCACGAATTGCCAAAGGCGTATGTCGTGAAATTGCTGTATTGAATTAAATAGAACGTCGAAAAATTATGATGAATCCAGCCAACCCGAAAAAGACATTCGGATTAACGTCACTCTGAACCCTTGCTCATCGGTCTATGAAGTCGATTCCGCTCACTTGACTCCTGGTCAGAACACCTGAATGCACGGCTTCTCCGAATGACATCCCAGCCTGATTCCACCACCTCCATCAGCCCAACCCTTCACCCCTGGCTGGTGCGAATCCCCAAGGTCTTCGAAGGCATTGCTCCAGAAATTCTCCGCAGACTTGGCAGCCCCACCAGCACTCGCCTGGGAGTCGATTATTACTCGATCAAAACGGCCAGGCCCGAGTTGCTGCTCGAAAGTGATGCTGCCAGGTTCCTGCGCTGGAAGCTGCCTCTGGCCCACTCCTGGCCCTGCAACCCTCAAAAGATGGAGGGTTTCATCGAGAAGGCCGCCCAGACGCTGGTTAAAAAATTCAAGGAACGCCACCCGCAGGGCATCTTCGTCGGCCTGCTCAACCCCACCTCCCCCGATCGTTACTATCGAAGCCTTGCTTCCAATCTTCGGGGTCGGCTGATTCAGGTATTCCCAGGATTGCCTGCCGCCAGCGTCGAAGAGCAGAAACCGGGTCTCGAAACCCTTTTTTGCCTGGTAGGCAAGGAAGGTCTCTTCTGCGGCATGCAAAGCCCCCGCCTGTCCAACGGGTTCTACCCCGGAGGCAGCAAGTACATCGACCAGGACTCTCCGGACACCATCAGCCGCGCCGGGGCCAAGATCGCGGAAGCCCTGCACTACCTGCAGTTACACCGCCCAGCGCTGCCGGCCGGCAGCCATTGGCTGGAACTGGGTGCCTGCCCAGGCGGCATGACCTCCGAACTGCTGGCGCGCAACCAGTGTGTCACGGCGATTGACAAGGCCCCTCTCGACAAGCGTCTGGACGGCCGCAAGGGACTGCGTTTTGTCCACATGAATGCGGCGGATTTTCAACCTGCCCCCCGCGACAAGTACGATGCGCTGCTTTCCGACATGAACGGCCCGCCGGAGGAGTCGATCGCTGAAATCACCCGTTTATCCCACTGGCTGAAAAAAGGCGGACTGGTCGTTTTTACCCTGAAACTGCCCAAGGTCGAGGACATCGACACGCCCTGCGCCATCCTCCATCGCATGCTCAATGCCACCGCCTCAGCAAGGCTGCGCCTGCTTGCCCAGACGCACCTGACCTACAACCGCCACGAGTTTACTCTTTTCCTGGAAAAGGCCTGAGACTAAGCCCCGGCCAGCGCCGTGCCGCGGTTCAGCAGGTCCAGGAAACGCTGCTCAAACGGTTCCTCGGCGCCACATTGCATGAGGTCGATCTGATGCGCCGCACATTCGCGGGAAAGCTCGTCACAGAAGGCGTCAAAAGCGTCTGTGTAACGCTGCACATCGCGGCGAGTCAGCCAGAAACGGCGGCGCTCCCCCGTCTCCACCTCATCCAGTTCAACCTCGCCCTCCAGAACCGGCGACCGCTCCTCGGGATGCAGGATCTGTAGAAAATGGCATTCCCCAGGCCAGACCGCGGCGCGCTTCACCGACTCGGCTGCCGTGCTGACGTCACGTCCGAAAAAGTCCGAGATGACAAAGATCACCCCGTATCGTTGACGTGTCGGATGGAAGTCGGCAAACCCCCGCTGCAGGTCGGTCTGGCCGCCGAATTTGAGCCTCGTCACGGTCTGGATGATTTTTTCAATGCTGCCCTGACCACGCACCGGCGGCAGTTCCTGTCGAACGGTGTCGCTCAAGGAATACAGACTGACCCTCTGCTGCGCAGCCAGCCCCAGGTAGGCCAGGGCCACGGCAAACCGCAGCGCCTGCCTGCGCTTGTCTCCGTAGGGCTGGGACATCGAGCCGCTGGTGTCGATCAGCAGGTGCAGGTTCAGTTCCTGCGTTTCCTCGTAAAGCCTGACAAAAAGCTTGTCCAGACGGGCATAGAGCCTCCAGTCGATCGCCCGGTAATCCTCCCTGGGTGTGTAATGACGGTAGTCCTTGAACTCCCTCGAAAAACCCGTGGCCGGTGTTGATTGCGCACCCCGTCGGCTCAGTGCACGCCGCTTCCGCAACCTCACAGCCAGGGACCTCAGCCGATCTAGAAAAGCGGAGTCAAAGAGGTCTTCGCGGACAATGGCGGCATCTTCAGGCACGATTCTCCTTTAAATGGTGGCATGCCTTTTGGGAAGAGCGGAATCATGCCCGTCATCCCCTTCAACCTTCAATGATCTTCCAAACACCCGAAAATCAGGCAACCACCGCATCACGCGAACGGAAGCTCGACAGGAAACTGGCGGCGTCTGGCGCAGCGGACTCGCTCATCGCGTCCGCAATCTGGCTCTGAAGTTCACCGCGCATGCGGCTCACCAGATCCAGACCCTTGGAAGTCACTCGTACCATGACCTTGCGACGGTCATCAATCGCATGAGTCCGCTCCATGTAACCCAGCTTTTCAAGACGATCCACCAAGCCGGTGGCCGCCGCCGTCGAATGGGACATCTTGCGCGCAATGTCCGTCATGGTCAGCTCCTTGGCCGAGGCCAGATAGCTCAGCAGGAAAAACTGCGCGAACGAGATGTTGTCGCGGTTCAGTTCCCTGGACAGGTTCAGCAAAAACTCCCTCTGGCTGAAAAGGATGAAGTCGGCCAGTTTAGCATGGTCTTTGCTTTGGGGCGAAGCTGGGGTCGGAGAGGGCATACCAGGAGAGTTATGGTTATCGAGACTTTTTACGGTGTGGCGAAAGATAAAGCTCTGTGTGGTTATATCAACATAAAAACTATAAAATCCGTAAATAAATGCCAAGCGGGTGAAAAGATTTTCTCAGAAGCGAGAAATTAATGATTCCGTATTATCAATGCTGAGGCTTTCTTGGCAAGCTTTTTTCAAACATTGCCTCAACTTTTTAAAACTCCTGAACCAGCCAAGCTCAATTCAGCATGAGG
>JBIJBP010000244.1:0-4075 GCA_044345155.1 Prosthecobacter sp.
TCTCTTGATCGGCTCAGGTCCCTCGGGATGGGACCCGCCCCGCCATCCTTCCCTTGCCTTAAGGCGTCGGGGCTCCCAGCGTCACCCGCCCCGCCTGCGGATCCACGTCCCCGCTCCGGTTGCTGATGAAGTAGCCATACCCTCCCTTGCTGCCGCCCTTCTGGATCAGCACGCCCCGGAACACAGGCTTCGCTGTCACCGCGTTGGTCCAGTTCGGTGTGAACACTCCGTTGAACTGCCCCACGCTCTGCGTCACGGCCAGGTTGAACGTGCTGTTCGCCACCGGGATCTTCGTCACCTTCGTGCTTCCCACCGCCGCTCCGGCCTCGATGTTGAACGCCCTCACCTCCACGTCCGCCGTCAGCCTGCCGCCCGTGAACAGCAGCTCGCCGTTCCCCGTCGTCGCGTTCGCCGCGCCAAGACCCAGGCCCGTCCTCGCATCCTTCGTCCTGTCATAGAACGCTCCCACCGCATCCACCCGGATGCCCGTCGGCCAGCCTTCCGTGTAGAGCTGCGTCGCCTTCGCCCTTGCCGTCGAACCCGTCAGCTGCGTCACCGCAGGCCGGATCCACAGCAGGTCCGTGCCGCTCACGTCGCTGTTCGCCTGCGCCACATCCACGCTCAGCTCACCGCTGATGCTGCCGCCCTTCAGCGTCGGCGCCGCTCCCGGCGTCACCAGCTGCGCATACGCCGGGAACCCGCCGACGCTCACCAGCCCGCTGCTGCCCAGGAACGTGCTCCCGTCCGCCAGCGTCCCCACCATCGTCACCAGCCCCCCGTTGCTCAAGCTCACCGTGCCAAAACCGTCCCCGTGCGGATACGTCGTCATGTCCTTCGCCGGCACCTGCGCCTTCGAGGGCAGTGCCACCGTGAAGAACCCCTGATCGTTCGCCGTCAGCGACGCACGCGTCTTGCGGTTGAGCATCGCCACCGGCACCTTGTTCGTGCTGCTGTAATGCGCGCGCTTCGCCAAGCCCGCGACCACCTGGGCCGGCCCCTCGCTCAGCGACACGGTGATGCCCGAGCCGCTGATGCTCAGCGTCATGCTGCGGCTGCCAACGGCCAGCGTCCGGCTCTTGGTCGTGCCGTTCGTGAAGAACATGCCGCCGTCCCCGTAGAACGTGCCTACAAAGGTCTTGCTCAGCCCGTCGATCATCACCCGGCCCGAGAAGCTGCCACTGGCCGGCACGATCGTGCCCATGAGCCAGCCCACCGTGCTGTTGCCCGTGGCGGACGTCCCGAAGGGCGTCAGCAGACCGTAGAACGTGTTGCCCTGGCCAATCGTGCTCGTAAACAGGTTGGTCACGAACACGGCCTCAGCCGTCACATCCTGGGCAGGCATCGTGAAGCTCAGAACATTGCCAAGATCCGTGGCACCGGCAGGCTTCGAGGCCCAGTGGCTGAACACATGGCCCTTCAGGGGCAGGGCGGTCAGCTTCACCGGCACCCCGGGAAGGATCTGTGACACCTTCGGATTGGCCGTCGCCGCCAGAGGCAGAAAGCCCGTGGCCGCAGTCCGTGGCGTGGCCACCACCGTCAGGGCACCCGCCTGTGACACCAGCACCGGGGCCGTGCGCGTCACCGTCAGCTTGTAACGGCGGGTGAAGGTGAAGGTGCGCGTCACCGTCAGGGAGGCATTGCCCTTCAGGTCGTAGGCCGTCACCGCCAGCGTGTTGCTGATGCCTTCCACGGGAACAATCTCGAGGTTCCAGGGGATGCTGGTCGGACGAGAGCTGGCACCCAGCCTCGCCGTCACCGGCGCAGCGCCGTTGAACACCACTTCAACACGGTCGATGCCGTTGGCATCACCTGCCGTTCCCGTCACCAGATAGGGGCTGGCCGCGCTCAGGGCCTTTGTCGTCGCAGCTGGCGCAGTCACCGCCACAACCGGCCTGATCGTGTCATTGGAGAGGATGCGAACCATCGCACTGGACAGAGCCCCCAACGCCGCACCCGGACCGGCACTTTGAAGATTAACCCAAAAGCGTTTGTTAGGTTGTCTGCCGGTTTTTGGAGACAGGGCAACCGTCACGGTCTTGGTGGTTTCACCTGAAGCAAAGTTAATCACGCTGTTCACTGCCGTGTAATCCGTGCCTGAGACTGCTGGCGCGAAGGGCGGTACGGCACTGAAGGTGCCGTCCGCAGTCCTGAGGGTGACGTTGGCGGATTCCATGTGGCCGGTCCTGGTGAGGGTGAGCGTGACACTGGAAGCCCCCTGATTGACCGTGTAAACGGCCGACGCAAGAGAGATCGTGGCAGGTGTGTTGACCACATGGACATCCACGGTCAGGCTACCGACATTGCCAAGGGTGTCCGTAGCGCTGAGGGTGATCTCGTGGGTGCCAGCATTGAGCAGAGTGCCGGCAACCGGAGACTGGGAGGAGCTGGCGATACCATGAGGGTCACTGATGAGGGCTTGCATGAGGTAGTCAGGCAGAGTCGCGGTATTGCCAGGAGCAACGACGAAGGTGAGCGGTGTAAAGCCAGCGGCCGGAGCCACAATGACGGGAGCCACATCGTCAACCAGAGGATTCCGCCCCTGGAGATACTCATCCAGGTTGCTACGACCATCCCCGTCAGAGTCGGCTGTAAAGTCCGATGCATTGCCAACGAGGATAACGCCAAGGCTATGAGCCCAGGCACCAAAGCCATAGTAACTGCTCTTCACCAGGGCGATATTCTTGCCCTGATATCCATAAACCAAGTTATAACCAAGAGGCATATTTTCCACGCTAGCAAAGGTGCCGCTCAAGACGTCGTAAGTCGCGATAACATAGACCAAGGCCTCAGGTGTTGTTGCCTGGATCGTCAGCTTGGAAGAGCCTCCTAGAGTCAGCGTTCCTGCGGGCACTTGAATAAGGTCGGAGGCCACTGACGTGACATCACATGCATAGGCACCTCCTTGACTGAGGTCCAAGTGCTTCATGATCAGCGTTGCCGCGCCAGAAACACCAGGCCTTAGAATAGCATCATCGCCAGCCTCCACGCTCATAAACTCGAGAGAGGCTCCGACGCCATGACTGCCTGTAAGGCGGCTGCCTGCCATCAGCTTCAGCTTTTCAAAACCACGCAGGGTGCCAGAGGAAGCGACAAAATCTGCAGGCACAAGGGCAGTAACATTACCCAGCGTCGCCTGGTTCTCCGTGCCATTGCCTGCTGTGATCACATTCGTCCCCAGGAAACTGGCAAGCGAAGAAGGAGTGTTGCGCATGATCTCCAGAGAACCATTGGAGCCCAAGGTTTGACTGGCGGTGATGGAGACATCTCCGATGATCGAAAGACTGTCAAAACCCTGGTAGGCTCCGGAGGCATCTCCGACATCATCATTCAGAACCGCCAAGCTGGATGCGTTCGCCACGAAAAGAGCGTCCGCAGTCCCTGCCATCTCGACCGATCCCGGATCCAGGGTCGCATTGGCAGCATAGGATGCCGGACTGCTTCCATGATTGATGCGCAAACCTTCAAAGTTACGGTAAGGGCTGGAGGCACCCATCAGGCCCGATGCCTGGTAGGAGCTGGCACCTGTAGTTATTTCAAGGATGTCCGTGCCTGCGCCAGCATCGATGTAACCGGGTGTCAGGCCGCTCATGACACCGCTGACTGCGCCCGCCCGCCAGGTGTCAGCCCCAGCTCCAAGCTGGACACGTTCAAAACTCCGGTATTTGCCACTGGATCCCACGAGGGTGTTGGCGATGTTATCGCGAATAGTTCCCGTGGCGTTGCTCAAATCCAGGATGTCAACGTCACTGACATCAACGGCAGAGCCCGCATCCACATAAACAACTGAGCTGTCCGAGACACTGGCGTTCCATGTGTCCGAAAGGGCGTTGTTCAGGTGGATGTTTTCGAAGTTCAGGAATTTGGAGCCATTGCCGACAAAGGGCGCGGTAGTGTTAAAGCGCACGAAGTCCGTTCCAGCCCCGGCATCGACTGAACCTGCGGAGAGGTCATAGCCTTGTTCAAGCACCAAGGTGTTGGTCCCAACGTCCAGAGTCAGAGTTCCTGTGATGGAACCTGTCAAGGAAACGGTCTCGAAGCCACGGTAACGGGCGGAAGGACCAAAAGCGGAAGCTGC
>JBIJBP010000142.1:0-13041 GCA_044345155.1 Prosthecobacter sp.
ACAAACACACACCAGCCATCGCGGCCGCAATGGACCAGTGCCAGATCAGTCGCCCAGCGCTGGTTGGGGATTTCGGCGACCGAACGGGAGGCTTCAACCCGCGGACGCCGGCCTGTGCGCCGCTTGGGCAGCGTCCAGCCCTTGAGCTTCATGATGCGATGGACCTTCTTGCGGTTGACCTGCAAGCCATCACGGAAGCGCAGGCGGCTCCAGGTGCCGCGCACGCCGCAGTTGGGCTCTTCCTGATGCAGCCTGCGGATGCGTGCCACCAGCGCCTCATCCAGGCCACGGGCAGATCGCTGCCGTGGTTGATAGTAGGCGGTGGCACGCGGCAGGCCCAGCCAGTGGCAGAGCTTGACCGTGGACAGGGCGGTTCCCGACGCGAGCAGGGTCTGTTGAACATGGTTCATGAGTTCGCGTCGGGCTGAGACTTTCCCAGGTAATCGCGGGCGATCTGCAGGACCTCGACCTGCATGGTCAGGTCGCCGATCTTGGCCAGCAGGTCCTTTTCACGGGACTTGTGGCGTGCTTCGGCATCGCGGGGGTGGGCTCGCAGGGCTTCGGTGCCCATGGAGACGAAATCGTCCATCCACTGCTCGACCTCGGCGAGGGTGAGATCGTGGGAACGGGCGAGTTCGGTAGCGGTGGTCTTGCCTTTGAGGATGTCTATGACTGCGGTGGCCTTGCGGCGGGCAGTCCAGCGTTTGACGTCTTCTGGGGGTTCGTTCATGGGAGGCCTCCTTTCGGGGTGGAAACAAGTGTGCAAATGGGGAGGCGCGACCGCTGGAATGCTTCGCTGCGGCTCCGCCTCCGCTGCGCATTCCAGCGGAACGACCGTCCTGCCGGGTTCTTATGACCTGTCCAACTTTTCAGGGGGACGCTCCACCGCCTCCGCTGCGCATTCCAGCGGAACGACCGTCCTGCCGGGTTCTTATGACCTGTCCAACTTTTCAGGGGGACGCTCCACTGAAGTGTTGATCTGCTCCCCGAGTTAGGAACGGTTATTGAGAGAGAGCCGGGACGGGGTTGTTGATTTGGGTTGTTGGCTTTGGGTTCGAGGTTAGCTCAAGCATCGACTTCGCTATGGGCTGCGCCCTCCGCTACGTCGATGCTTGAGCCGCGAACTCGGCGGGGCTCCTCCCTCCGAGCGAACTGTGCGGCCGGCATTCGTTGTAGTCAACGCGCCAGGCCTCAATGATCTGCCTTGCTTCGGCCAACCGCGTGAACCTATGCTCGTTGAGACAATCGTTGCGCATCTTGCCGTTGAAGCTCTCGATGAAGGCGTTCTGCACCGTTTTGCCCGGCTCGATAAACACGTGCTCCACACAATGCTCGTAGGCCCAGCGCGCTAGCGCCTTGCCCGCGAACTCCGGTCCGTTGTCGGTCAGCAGCCGCCTGGGATGGCCACGCTGAGCCACCAACCGGTCTAGAACCCTGGTCACTCGCTGGCCATTTAAAGAGCTGTCCACTTCGATGGCAAGGCACCCCCGTGTATGGTCATCCACCACGTTAAGCGTCCGGATCTTCCGCCCGTCGGCCAGTTGATCGCTCATGAAGTCCATCGACCAGCGCTCATTGGCCGCCTGCGGCTCCTCCGGCCTCTCGCCTCGCCAGAGGCTCCTCTTGCGCTTCCGGCGCACCTGCACTTGCAGCTTCTCCCCCCGATAGATGCGGTAAATACGCTTGGTGTTGTCCACAAAGCCCTCCCGCCGCAACACCAGGGTCAGCATCCGGTAACCCCAGCGTCGCCGCCGGGCGGCCGCCTGCCTCAGCGCTTCACGCAAAGGGGCGTCCACCCGGCCTGGCCCAGGTCGGTAACAGTAGCTGCTTGCCGACAGCCCCATCAGCCCGCAGGCACGGCGGATCCCCACCGCGTGCTCCCGCCTCAGGTGGCTGACTGCTTCGCGTTTGGCTGCCGGCGTCACCACTTTTTTGCGTTGACCTCCTTGAGCATCAGGATGTCCAAAGCTGGTCGGCGACCAGACGTTTGAGCTTCCGATTTTCCTCTTCTAGCTCGCGCAGGCGTGCTGCCTCGTAGACTTCCATGCCTCCATACTTCGAGCGCCATCGGTAAAAGGTCTGCTCGCTGATGCCGTGCTTTCGCACGATCTCGGCCAGCTTCACGCCGGCCTACGCCTCCTTCAGGATGGCGATGATCTGTTCTTCTTTGAATCGACTGCGTTTCATGGGTCTAGGGTGTTCTACCCCATCCCTTTTCTCTCATTCAAGCCGTTCCAGTTACAGGGGGGGCAGGTCAGCGAGGCTCCTGAGGAAGATCGGGGCCGTGATGGAGGCCGCCTTCCTGAAGGCGATGCAGGTCGTCGGCGGTCCACATCTTCCGGTCCGGGCCGGCGCTGCGGATGTCGATGCGGGTGGACTCGCGGACGTGGAAAAACAAGGGCATGCCCCAGCGGTCGATGAGCTGGCCCTGGTCGTTCAAGGCGGGGTGCGGAACGGTGAGGAAGACCTCACGGGTGGCATTTTTACCGAGCAGGGCTGCAGCGAACTCCTCGTTCGCTCCCATGCGGAAGGGGCGGTCGGATTTGAGGAGCAGGAGAAGGTTGGCAAAGGTGTTGGCGAGGGCGCTGAGGTCGTCCTCGGGACGGCTGGTGCTGCTGGCGTAGCTTTCCAGAATCTCATTTCCCGGGCGGCGGGAGGATGCCTCTCCTTGCGATCTGGCCGCCTGGGTCATGGCCTGGGCGATGTCCTGCTGATGTCGTGCCTTTTGCTCCCTGAGCCGTGACTGCAGCCAGAAGACCAGCAGAAGACCTGGGGCCAGCAGGACCAGGGCGCCGAAGATCATCCTCCATTTCATGGGCTTGGCAGGATGCATGGTGGCAAAATAAAACTCGAAACTCGAAACCTGAAACTTCGAACTTCGAACTTCGAACTTGCCTCCCACCTTCAAGTCCACGTTCCCGGTTTGAGGAAGCCGATGGGCAGGCTGGAGGAGTTGACGTCGTAGAAGTTGCCGATGTTGGGCAGCACGGTGCTCATGCCGGAGGCGGGCACGCCGAACCAGCGAAGCATTTCCGCGAAGAACTGGTCAACGCTGGTGGTGGGGATCATGCGGCCGCCGTAGCCGGTGTCGTCATTGCTTTCGAGCGTGAGGTCGGGGAAGGTGCCGCAGACGCGTCCGCCCTGGACGGGGCCGCCCATGACGAGGGCGTTGCCGCCCCAGGCGTGGTCGGTGCCGCGGCCGTTGCTGCGCAGGGTGCGGCCGAAATCGGAGGCGCTGTAGGTGATGACGCTGTCCTGCAGGCCGAGCTGTTCGAGGGCGCTCTGGAAGGCGGTAAGGGAGGCGTTCAGGGTGGAGAGCATGCCGGCCTGGGTTTCGAGAAGCTCGCCATGGTGATCCCAGCCGCCGAAGGCGATGAAGAGGGTCTGTCGATGCAGGCCGAGGGCAGGCCGGAGGGCGATCATCTTCACGGCGGCACGGAACTGCTGGGCGATGTAGTTGGTGCCTGGAAACAGGGAGGCGACGGCGCTGTCGTCGAAGCTGTTGTACTGCTGGAGGAAGAACTCCTGAAGCTCGATGCTGCTCCGGGTGAGCTGTCCGTAGGACTGCTGCATGAGGTTGGCGTAGTTCTGCTGGAGGATGCTGCGATGGGCGCTGTTTTTCAGCCGCATCGGATGCAGGGGGTCGCTGATCTCGCTGCCGGTGAAGGTGAGGGCGCCGCGGTCGGTGACGACAAACTGGGTGGTGTTGTTCCCCACCTGCCAGAGGCTGTTGCCTGACAGGGAGATGTTCATGGCGATGCTGTTGGCGTTCGCTGTGGCGTGCAGGAGGTCAGCGGTGCGGCCGGCCCAGCCGCTGAGCTGGGTCATGCCCTGGGGCACGGAGGTCTGCCACTGGTCGATCTGGTCGCTGTGCGAATAAAGGGCGCGGGGCAGCGGGATGGATTCGGCGAGGTACTGCGCCTTGGTGACGGGCTGGACGAGGGTGCCCACATTGGCGAGCACGGAGAGGCGGCGCTTGCCGGCAAAGGCGCCGCTGCCGTTGAACATGTCGGCCATGCCGGTGCAGCTCGGATGGATGCCGTAGAGCTGGCCGTCACCGCCATCCTGATGGAGGCTGAGGATCTCGGAGGTGGAGAGGGCCAGGTTGCCGCGTGTCGTGGCGTAGGTGGCGTGGCGGGTGGAGTCGCGTGGCACGAGCCAGTTGAAGGAATCCATGCCGCCGTTCAGGAAGATGCAGACGAGGGTGCGGTGGTCGGTGGGCGCGCCGTCGGCCGCCGCACGGCTGGCGAGCTGGAGGTTGAGCAGTGTGTTCATCACAGGCAGGCTGCTCATGGCCGCACAGGCGCTGCGACCAAGGAATTGACGACGGGTGGCCAGGTTCATGAGGGCGGGGTCGAAGGTGGCGGAGGAGGAATGTCAGCGCATCACCGCGCCTTCGGGGCAGGTGAGGGAGAGGTAGGCGGCGACGCGGACACGGGCGGCGGTTTGATCCGCAGGGATCTGGCCGAGGACGCCGAGGATGAGGCCGCGTGTGGACGGCTTCATCTGACCGGCGCAGAACATCAGGTTGAGATGATCCATGAGGCGGTCGGGCGAGGCGGCCAGGTCGGCCTCGCGGGCGAAGTCGAGCGGGAAGCGGTACTGCTCCCAGAGGCTGAAGCCCTCCTCTAGCATTTGCCAAAGTTGGTTAGGGAAGGCGATGGAGCTGTGGCTGTCGGTGATCTGAAAGACGGGCGAGGCGAGGTTGTTCTGCGTCGGCAGGCCGGGGGCGCGGTATTCAGGGCGGTAGAAGTTGAAGACGCTGGGGGAGTAGGTGGGCGCCTGGCGGCTCTCGTTGTAGAACTCACCCCAGTCCCACCAGAGCAGGTCGGGCACCTGCTTCATGCCCAGCACGCGCGCCATGGCCATGGCCCGGATGACGGGCTCCTTCAGGCGGCCAAAGCCGGCGGGCTGGGCGGCGGCTGGGCCGCGCGCCTCGTCATCAAGGAGGATGGCGCGCACGACCGCGCCGAGGTCGCCGCGCATCCCCTGGCCGTTGTCGGCGAAGACGGAGGCGACGCGCTGGACGTAGGCCGGCGAAGGGTTGTCGGTGACGAGGAACTGGATGAGCTGCCTGCCGATGAAGACGCCGGTGTTGGTGTGGGTGAAGAGGTGGTGCACGGCGTCGAGCACATCGCGCCTGGCGTTTTCCGCAGTGGCGGCGCGGGCGGGGATGACATGGCCGCCGAGCAGCGTCTTGCGCCCGAAGTCATGGCGGGCGGCGTGCAGGCTCATGGGCGTGGCGTAGTCCTGCTCGGTCCAGCCGCCGCCGCCCCAGTCGCGACCGCCGAACCAAAAGCCTGTCATCACGCGGGCGAGCTGGGTGATCTCCTCATTCGAGTAGGTGGGGATGGGGTGGTTCTGGGCGTCGAGCCTGCGCGAGCCGTCCGGGTTCAGCTCCCAGAGGCCGACGGTGAAGAGCTGCATGATCTCGCGGGCGTAGTTTTCATCCGGGTAGCGGTTGATGGAGGGGTCGGCCTTCTGGTTGCCGACGTGGCTGAGGTAGCGGCCCATGACGGGATGCAGGGTGACCTCCCTGAGGATGTCCTCGTAGCTGCCGAAGGCGTGGCGGACGAAGATGTCGTAGTAGTCCGCCATGCCGAGGCAGCGGTTTTCCAGGTTGGCGTCACGGCGCGAGGTGACGAGGATCTGGCTGAGGGCGAAGGCGACGCGCTGGCGGAGCTGGTCGGCGCCCTGGATGGCGGCGCGGGCGAAGGCGGTCTGCAGGTTGTTGCCGAACAGGAAGGGGTCGGTGTCGCCGCCGCCGCGGCTGTAAGCGGCGGTGGCGCGATGGGTGGTCATGTCGGCATAGATGGAGCGGATGTAGTCCGAGTGCCGGGTCATGGGCTGCGCCATCTGTTCGGTGATCCAGGCGGCATAACCGAGAGTTTGCACATGCTGGATGTCCTCCGGCGTCGGGCCGAAGCCCGCCTGCATGAGAAAACGCGCCGCCTGGGTGCGTGAGATGCCTGATGCCGCGCCCGCCCCACCCGGCAGGCCGCCCTCCGGCCGGGCGCCCTGAAGCTGCTCCAGCATGGCGGCGTAGTCTCCGGCGAGGGTTGTTTCGGGAATGCCGTCGAGATTGGTGTCGATGCTGACACCGCCGCCGCTGCTGCCGGCGCTGCCCGTGGAGGTGCCGGTGACGTTGGTCTCGGCCCAGTCGCTGATGCCGTCGTTGTCGGCATCGAGGTCGCTGATGACGGCCCGGAAGAACATCCGGTCTCCATCACCCACGGTGAAGGTCTGATGGTATTGACCGCCCGTGAGCGTCGGCAGTCCGGCGGCGTTCGACCACTGCGTGAGGTTGAGGCTTTGCTGGGCGCGGTGCTGTTTCAGCGGCAGGGCGGACCAGCGCAGGGTGATCTGATCGGGATCCATGTCGAAGCTGCTCCAGAGCAAGGAGTCGGCGTCGAAGGGGTCGGTGCCCGCCATCGACTCGGCGGAGTTGCTCATGCCATCGCCGTCATCATCGGCCAGCGGGTCGAGGTCAAACCGGCCTAACCAAAGTTCCCAGGCGTCGGACATGCCGTTGCCGTTGAGGTCCTCGCCGGCCGCGCCGGGTGGAAGGCCGCGGTAGAAGGGAGGCAGGCTGGAGGCCAGGAGCGGGTTGCTGCCGAGGGTGACCTCCAGGCCGTCGGGCGCGAGGTCGCCGTCCGTGTCGGCGTTGGTGGGCGAAGTGCCCGCCAGGTGCTCGCGCACGTTGTTCAGGCCGTCGTTGTCACCATCAAGCACGGCATCGCCAGTGCCGTTGGGATTCAGGCCGTGGGTGGTCTCCCAGGCATCGGTCATGCCGTCGTTGTCGCTGTCCTTCCAGGCGGCGAAGGCGGGTGTGTCCGTCAGCGCCGTGCTTTGCAGATAAACGCGGACGCCGTCATGCTGCCACAACTGCAGGCGGTTTTCGCGGGGCGGGTCGCTGCGGTCCTGCCAGACGGCGACACCATCATGGGCGCTCTGAGCCAGGGCGCAGTTGGTGAAGGTGCGGCTCACCACGGTCTGGGCCGTGTCAAGGTTGGTGATGCTGAAGGTGAAGTTCCAGTCGGTGCGGCTGCCGTTGCTGGTGCCCTGGATTTGAAACTGCAGCCGGGAGCTGATGTCCACCCGGCCCGCGCCGCTGAAGCCCAGGGACGCACGCAGGTCCGCCGGAAAATCCTGCCAGTCCGCCTCATAGAGGTCGCCATCGTCATCGTCGGGATGGCTGAAGCCTGCGCTGGCCCTGGAATAAAGGAAGTGTGTGACGCGGCCGGCCTTGACCCTCAGGCCGATGTTGAAGGCGTCACCGGCGCTGGCGGCATTGGCGATTTGGATGTTCATCAGCGAATGGTCGCCCCACTCCTGGTCCGTGACGCCGCCACGGCCGTGATCCCAGACCACCTGCACCGGGGAGACGGTCCAGGTGAAGCTGCGCGGGCTGGTGGTGACCACGGGCATGAAGGCGGCGGCGGCATCGGCGACGAGAGGGTTGGTCCAGCCCTGGGATTCCTCCAGGTCGCCGCGGCCGTCGCCATCGGTGTCGGCGAGCACGGGGCTGGTGCCGAGCTCCTTCTCTTTCCTGTCGTCCAGGCCGTCGGCGTCGGTGTCGGCTAGCAGCGGGCTGGAAACGGTCTCGGCCCCGTCGAGGAGACCGTCGCCGTCAGTGTCCGCGAGCTGTGGTTTCGTGCCGGCGCTTTTTTCCGCACTGTTGGATAGGCCGTCATTGTCGGGGTCCTGGTTCGCGTCCGCCACCAGGGTTTTCAGCTGGTGCTGCCATTCAAAGGCGTCAGGAAGGCTGTCGCCGTCACTGTCCTGGGTGGCGTTGATGATCTGGACGGCGTGCAGTCCGGCCTCGTTCCAGCTCGTGCGCCAGAGCTTCACGTTGAGGCTGGAGCCGGTGAGGTTGCGATAGCGGATGACATTGGCGCGCCAGGGCTTGGCCAGGTCGGATTTCGTCAGCTCGACGAGCTCGGTTTGAGGAGCCGTGCTGCCGGTGAGGAACCAGCGGTCTGTGGAGGGGTTGTCATTCAGGCGCGTGAAGGCCAGCGCTCCGTCGTAGGAGGCGCCGACGTAGAGCAGCACGTCGTAGGTGGCGAAGGGGATGCTGCCCAGCGTCAGGCTGCCGGGGGTGTCGGAGGAGACGTTGAGGTAGCCGTCGAGCAGCTTTTGCGTGGAACTGCCGCCCTGACCATTGGACCAGCTGCCGTTGGGAAAGTCCCAGGCCAGGGTCATGGCCGTGGCCGCGCCGGTGCTGCTGACGAGGGTGTCTGGCGTCGGCAGCACAATGTCATCCGCACTGCCCTGGTCGCTGCGCCAGCTGGTGAGGGGCCAGGTGTTGTTCCAGAAGCGCTGGGGGATCACGCCGGCCACTTCATGAGAGGCCAGCGTGTTCTGCGGGTTCAGCTCCATGACGAAGTTGATGCCGATGGCGATGTTTTGAGCCGGAGGCGTGCTGGCGGAGGAGCCGGGCAGGTAGCCGGTGCGCAGCTCCCAGGCATCGCCCGCGCCATCGCCATCGGTGTCGGCAAGCAGCGGGCTGGTGCTGGTTTCCTGGCCGTCAGAGAGGGTGTCTCCGTCGGTGTCCGCATGGAGCGGGTCGGTGCCTGCGGCAAGCTCCGCTCCATCGCTCAGACCGTCGCCGTCGCTGTCCTTGCGCTGAGGATTCGTGCCTGCCGTCATTTCCTGAAGGTTGGTTCGGCCGTCGGTGTCGGCATCCTGCGAGGCGCTGGCGATGCTGTCGCTGAAGCCGTTGTCCTCCTCCCACCAGCGCGGCAGGCCGTCGCCATCGGCATCGAGGAGCGCCGCCGGATCCACTTGAAGCTCCAGGGCGTCGAACCTGAACCAGCCATCCTCGACGGAAGCGGGGGCCGGTGCGCGACGGATTTCGAGGGTGTTGGCGCCCGCCACGGGGTTAAAGGCCGGTGCATCGGCCTCCACCACCAGGGTGTCGGAGCGGGTGTGGACGGCTGTTTTTAGCAGCGTGCCATTCCAGTACACCTCGATCTGATGACGGCCGTAGCCCTCCCCGTAGTCGTCCTTGACCGAATCCCACCAGCCACCCCAGACCTGGTGAAGGTTGAGCCGCATCCTGGCGGAGCTGACGGCCTGGGCGGGGGTGAGGTTGAAGTGCAGGCGCACGGACAGGTTGCCACCGTCCAGGGACGGTTCAAACTGCGAGGCAGGTTCACCTGCCACCGAACCGATGGGCGCCGGATAGGTGCCGGCGAAGTAGAAGTCGTTGTCCAGCTCGGTCGCGCTGCCGGGGGCTGCGTTGTACTGCCAGGTGGAGCCGCCGAATTCGTCCTGCGGATCACCGTCCCAGACACCGAGGGACCAGACGGTTTGAAAGTCGGCCCGAGCCAGGTTCGGCATCAGCAGAACGCCAAGGCAGAGCAGACGAAGGAAGCGCATGGCAGGAATTTTACCTCCCAGCCATGGGGGAGTCCAACAAGCAGAAGGGTCCTGAAAACTTTTTTACAATCCCTTCGGCATCCAGGGCTCCAGGCTGGCGACCTGGGCCTTGGCGGCGGGACTGACGGGGATGCCCCAGAAGTCGAAGAAGGGCCCGAGATTGCGGTTCACCAGCTTGGAATACCGGATGAGGAACTGGTCACGGGCCTCGTCATCGCCCTTCGGCTCGGGGCCGAAGGTGCTGTCACCAAAGCTGTGAAGGTACTTGCGCCAGCTCTCCCAGCCGAACTCCTGGACCAGCTGGATGTAGGTGACGAGAGCGGTGAAGGGTTCGCTCTTCCAGGTCTGCCATTTGTCCGAGGCGCGCTTGATCTTGGCGATGTTCGCCTGCCGCTGGTCCGGGGTGATGGCGGTGTGGCCGATGAGCCAGTCCTTCTTCAAAACCTCGTGGTAGCAGTACATGCCGATGACGTTGTTGGTGACCTCGCCGGCGCCGTCGAAGGTGAAGGTGCGGCGCTGATGGTTGTGGCCGATCTCATGGTAGAAGCCCCAGCCGGGGAACTTGATGCGGTTGAAGGTGACCATCTCCGGCGCGGCGCTGGTGGGGATCATGATGGGGTAGCCGCTGTGCATGTAGCCCGCGCTGATCTGCACGTCGGCGACGATGCGTTCGGGGCGCTGGCGTTCGGCGGCCTGGTTGCTGACATCGTCCTGGGCCTCGACGACTTTTTTCCAGAAGGTCATCAGCTCCGTGGGGTTGTTGACCTGGCGGCCGACCTCCGATGGGAAGGTGATGACAAGCCGGTCGCAGGCCATCTCAGCCCAGGGGGCGGGACGCTGGCGGATCTGCTTCCAGGTTTCGTCGTCATCCTTGCCTAACACAAAGAGCGGAGCGGCGATGGCGTCCTGGATGACCGCGGTGAAGGGCTCGTCGTCCTTGGCGCGGCCCGGCACGTCAATGTAAATGAGACCACCGAAGGCGGAGGCGGTCTTCGTCGTCGCGGCGGCGAGGGTGTCGCTGCGCGTGATGTCGGGCGCGCGCTGCCATTTGTCGAGATGGTAGAGCGTGTCGCTGTGGCAGCCGATGCGCACGGCATAGCCCTTGTCGGCGTATTTTTCGGGAATGACGACCGTGATGACCTCGCCGGCGGCGGCATACAATCCGGTGCTGTGCCAGCCGGGGATGGCGGGCGTGATGGCGACCTCGCCGCGGATGCGCGGGGCGTCCTGAGGTGCCTTGCCGGGGAACTCGGCATGGGCGGGATGGGCCTTGATGCCCTCGGTGTTCATCAGGCGGAGCATGCGTGTCTCCATGCCGAGACGCAGGCGTGCGGCGGCGTGCTGGGTGTCGGTGAGAGGTGCCGTGGCGGTGGGCACGGGGGCGTCGCTGCCGGCGTTGCCGAGCGCGGCGGCGACGGCGTTTTTGAGGTTGCTGCGGTCGGGCGGCTGCGCGGCCATGGCGATCTGGATGGCGTTCATGCCCTGGCGCATCTGCTCTGCGGTCAGCGCCGGGCCGCCTTCGCGTTGCTTGCGGATGGCCGAGATGGCGTCTGAGGCGTTCATGAAGGCAGGAAGCTCCACGCGGGCCTCGAAGGCGCGAAGCTGGTCAAAGGCGCTCATGTCGGTGTTGGCCACGCCGGCGTTCATGAGGGCCTGGTTCACGCCATGGGACAGCGTGAGATCCTTGCCGCCGCTGGTCTGGCCGAAGGCCCAGCCGGTCATGCCGCCGATGAAGCCGCCGCCGCCCTTGATGTAGTCGATCAAGGCGGCTCCCTCCTCTGCAGCGACCACGCCCTGGATGTTGATGATGACCACGTCAAAGTCGGACAGGTTCTTCTTCTCGACAGTGCCGAACTCCTCCGTCTTGAAGCCGGCCTGCGTCAGGACATCCGCCTTTACGCCCTTGAGGCCGATGCGCGGCTTCTCCTTGTTAGCCGCCCACTTGACGCAGTTTTCCAGAAGCCGGGCATGATCGCCGCCGCCGTTGCCGCTAAGATAGGAGTTCTGGCCGAACAAGATGATGCGCCCCTTGCCATGGGCGGCGGCGGCGGCGACGGCAATCTCAATGCCGTCCTTGTCGGGCGCGGAGAGGATGGGAAAGGCGATCTGACCCCAGATGCCGACCGGCCCGGGAGCGCCGAGTTTCGGCACCGACTTCACGCCTTGAAGGATCTTCGCGCGTTCGGCATTCACCAGTTCGGCGGGCATCTGGGCCTGGGCGATGGATGCGGCCAGAAGGGGCAGCAGGGAGAGGATTTTATTCATGAGGAAAATGCAATCAGCGGTAGATGACGACGAGAAACACCACGGCGGGGCCTTTGCCGGTGTTGATGATGGCGTGCGGGACATCGGCGCGGTAGGTGCCGCTGTCGCCCTTGGTGAGTTCGTCCGTGTCCATGCCTGACTCGATGCGGACGCCGCCCTCCTCGACGGTGAGGAATTCGCGCGTGCCTTCAAAGTGCGGCTGGCTGCGCAGGGCACCGCCGGGACGCAGGGTGAGCTCGTAAAACTCGACGTCCTTCTCCAGGTTCAGCGGCGAGAGCGTGCGGATCTCGCACTGCCTGTCGCTGCGATAGACCTGGGCGCGGTCGCTGGCGCGGATGACCTGGATCTTGGACGTGCTGGGCTCGGCGCTTTCGATGAGCTCCTGCAGCGTCAGGCCGAAGGCGCGGGCGATGCGGAAGGTGACGGTCAGCGTCGGGTTGGCCTTTTCACGTTCGATCTCGCTGAGCATCGAGCGGCTCACACCGCTGACGGTGGCCAGCTCCTCCAGCGACCAGCCGCGGTCGGTGCGCAGCTTCTTCACGCGTCTGCCGAGGTTTTCGTTGATCGCCTCGGGGCTGGTCTCGGGAATGCGGGGCTTGCGTCTGGCTGGCATGGGCGTCGGTATAACGGAGGGTCGTCCTGTAAATTAGATTTATTTTCCCGCAGGCTAAGAGCCCCGGCACGACGGCGTATTTGTGGGCCTGACATGACCCGCCGTCCCCGCATGCATCCTCCATGCCGCGTCCGCTTTGCGGCTGCGGCCTGCCTGCTGGTGATGACCCTGCCAGGCATGGCGGTGGATTATGAGAAGGAAATCCGGCCGCTGCTGAAGGAGCGCTGCTACTCCTGCCATGGCGCGCTGAAGCAGAAGGGCGACCTGCGGCTCGACACGGTGGCGGCGATGCGCAGGGGCGGTGACGGGGGCGACGTCCTTGCGGGTGGTCATGCGCTGCTTCTTGAGCGGCTCACCACCTCGGACAAGGACGACCGCATGCCGCCGGAGGGAGAGGGATCGATGCTGAACGAGGAGCAGGTGGCGAAGATCCGGGCCTGGATTGCCGAAGGCGCAAAGGCGCCGGTGAACGACCTTGCGGAGCCGGATCCACGGGCGCACTGGGCCTACCAAACTCCGCGTTCATCCGGCAGGACGCTGGATGCGCTGCTGGCGGACCGGCTTGCCGACAGGAAGCTCAGACCGCAGCCGGAGGCTTCTCCGGAGACCTGGCTGAGGCGTGTTTACCTCGACCTCACCGGCCTGCCGCCGACGACGGAGCAGGTCACCGCCTTTTTAAAGGACAGCTCGCTGACGGAACGGCAGCGGGTGGTGGACCACCTGCTGGGCACGCCGCAGTATGGCGAGCGCTGGGCGCGGCACTTCATGGACATCTGGCGCTA
>JBIJBP010000245.1:0-4063 GCA_044345155.1 Prosthecobacter sp.
GTGGTGACCGAGGGAAAGGTCACGGAGCTCAAGGGAACCCTGAAGCGCCTCGTTGACACGAAGGGCTGGATCAGCAGCGACTTCCACAACCACAGCACGCCCAGCGGCGACAACGTCTGCGACACCGACGGACGCCTGATCAACATCGCCGCCGAGCACCTGGAATTTGCTCCCACCACCGAGCATAACCGCTTTTACGACTGGGAGCCGCTGATCCAGAAGCTCGGCCTCGCCCCCTTCATCAAGACCGTCAAGGGCGTCGAGCTGACCGGCAGCCGCCAGCACTTCAACGCCTTCCCGTTTGAACCCGACCCGCTGCTCCAGGACGGCGGCGCCCCAGCCTGGAACGATGACCCGCGCATCACCGCCCTGACCCTGCGCCGCTGGCAGGGCGAACGCGCCGACCGCTACATCCAGTTCAACCATCCCGACCTCAGCAACATGTTCATCGACCGCGACGGCGACGGCGTGCAGGACGGCGGCTTTGTCGGCGTCGGCGACATGATCGACGGCAGCGAATCCCAAAACGGCGCCGGCACCGACATCCTGGCCGATGCCCCCTTCAAGGTCACCCGCACCCCCGGTTCGCTTGCCGCCAAGGCCTCCACCGTTCGCGAGTTCATCTGGCGCCAGCTTCTCAACCAGGGCCTGCGCGTCACCGCCGTCGGCGTCGCCGACGCCCACAGCGTCTATGGCAACGGTGTCGGCTGCTGGCGCGGCTACATCCCGAGCAGCACCGATGATCCCGCGAAGATCGACTGGGCGGAGCTCGCCCCGCGTGTCAAAAGGGGCAATCTTGTGCTCAGCACCGGCCCCTTTCTGGAGGTCACCACCCAGAACGGCAAGATCGCCGGCGATGACGACCGCGCCACCGGCGGCATCGACCTGGACGTGCGTGTCCAGTGCACCGACTGGATGGACATCGACCGCGTCCAGGTGCTGGTGAACAGCCGTCCGGATCCGAAGCTCAACTTCACCCGCACGACCCACCCGAAGATGTTCAAGGACGGTGTCGTGAAGTTCCATGAAAAAATCCATGTACCCCTGCAGCATGACGCCCATCTCATCGTCGTGGCGATCGACGAGGACGGTGATCAGAAGGTGGGTTACGGCACCAGCGACTACGCAAAACTGCGCCCCTGCGCCTACAACAACCCCATCTATGTCGACGCCGATGGCTCCGGCTTCAAACCGAACGGCGACACGCTCGGCTACGACCTGCCCGCCATGGGCATGACCGCCGACAAGGCCCGCGTGCTGCTGGAGGCGAAGAAGTAGGAGCCCTGCACACCCTCACCGCCCTGCGCAACCCCTGTGCCGGGCGGTTTTTTATGCATCAGATCAACTCAGGAAGCGGCAGGCGCCCGCCTTCCACAAGATGCTGGGGCCTGCCGCTGAAGTCGTTCAGCATCACCTTGTGCACGTCGATGCCCAGGTGCCGGTACAGCGTGGCGAAGACCTCGCCAAAAGCCACAGGCCGCTCGGTCGGCTCGCCGCCATGCTTGTCGGTCGCACCGATGACCTGGCCGTGCCTCATGCCGCCACCGGCCATGAGCGCGCAGGAAACACGCGGCCAGTGGTCGCGACCGCCCTTGTCGTTGATGATCGGCGTACGGCCGAACTCACCCCACACGACCACGGCGACATCCTTTTCCATGCCGCGCTCATGCAGGTCGGTGATGAGCGCGCTCAGGGCGCTGTCGAGCAGCGGCAGGTCCTCGCGGAGCTGGCCGAAGTTGTTCGAGTGATAGTCCCAGCGGCTGAAGCCCAGTGTGACCACACGGGCCCCGGCCTCGACCAGGCGGCGCGCGGCCAGGAAATGATCCGTGAGTCGCGGGCCGCCGTCGTCACGATTGCGGTTTTCACCCCGGCCGTAGCGCTCCACCACACGGCGGTCCTCGCGGCTGAGATCCAGCGCGTGCAGCAGCTTCGGGCTCGTCAGCACCCCCAGGGCCTGCTCGTTGAAGGTGTCGATGCCCGCCATCAGGCCCGAGGCGTCCAGGTCACGACGGAGCTGGTCAAAGCTCTTCAGCAGACCCGCGCGGTCATGCAGCCGGTCCAGCGTGATGTCGCGCAGCGTCATGTCCTCCCTGCCACCTCCGCGGTTGGGCTGAAACGGCGCATGTGAGACACCGAGGAAACCGGGCTCTCCGTTCGCCGCCCAGGGCATGTGGCCCATTTTCGGAGACAGCCCCACAAAAGCGGGCATGGCAGGATCGACAATCCCCTGGACCCGCGAAACCACGGCTCCGAGCGACGGCCATCCGCCGGGTGGCTGCTGGCGCGATGGGCGACCGGTAAGGCACTGGAAGGCATCGTGGCGCCCCTCCGAGTCCGCGATGGAGCGGATGACGGTGCACTTGTCCATCATCCTGGCCAGGCGCGGCAGGTGCTCGCAGATCTGCAGGCCGGAGACGTTCGTGCCGATGGGCTTGAATTCGCCCCGGATCTCCGAGGGCGCGTCCGGCTTCATGTCGAACATGTCCTGGTGCGGAGGACCGCCCGGCAGGAAGACCATGATCACCGCCCTGTGACCCGGCTTCGCCTTTCCGGAGGCGGATTCGGCGCGCAGCAGCTCTGGCAGCGACAGGCCGCCCATCGCCAGGCCGCCGACGCGGAGGAAGTCACGGCGGCCGACGCCGTCGCAGAAGCCGGACTGCAGATGGGAGGACTGGATGTTCAGCATGGGGCCGGGGAATTTTTCGCAAACCAATTACGCAACAACAGCCGCCGGTTTTTCCCGCGGCACGAATTCAGGTCAGGCCGCCGATCGGCGCGCCGTGATAAAGCGGGTTGGGCCTGCCGGTGAAGTCAGGCCACAGGGTCTCGCGCGGGAGGCCCAGCGCCTCGTAGATGGTCGCCGCCAGGTTCTCGGGCGTCTGTGCATCACTGACCGGATAACCACCGATGCTGTCGGTGGCCCCGATGACCCGGCCGCCCTGGATGCCGCCGCCCGCCAGCAGAATGCTCTGCGCATGCCCCCAGTGATCGCGCCCCGGCAGGGCGGTGGCGGAGATGCTCTTGATCTTCGGCGTCCGGCCAAACTCACCACCCATGACAATGAGCGTCTCCTGAAGCTGGCCGCTGGCGTCGAGGTCCTCGATCAGCGCGCTCACCGCCTGGTCCATCGGTGGCAGCAGGTAGCCCTTCAGGTTCCTCCACGCCGCCTGATGCGTGTCCCACGTTTCATTGTTGCCCAGGTTCACCTGGATCAGCCGAACGCCCTCGCTGACAAGCCGGCGCGCCATCAGCAGCGACCAGCCGAAGCTGTGCCGCCCGTAACGGTCGAGCGTCCGGGCGTCCACCTTCTCCAGACTGAACGCATCATGCACGCGACGGTTGGAAAGCAGCGAGACCGCCGCCTGCCGCGTGGAGTCAAAGGCCTCGTCACCGGCGATCCTTGCCAGGTCATCAGCCTGCTTCTCCAGGCCGTCACGCAGCGATACGCGGTCCAGCACGCGGTCCAGGCTCAGCCCCTGGGGCAGGGACAGATGCGGCGCCTGGAACCGCAGCCTGTCGTCCTTCTCAAGCCCGCGCTCATGATGAAACAGAAACTTGGGATAGGCCCCATAGTGGTCGGGATGGTAAGGCGACATCTCCAGGAACCAGGGATCATGCTGCGCGCCCAGCACGCCGCCGAACTGGCCGGCCAGGGTGCGTCCGGTCCGGTGCACCAGCTTGTCCGGCAGCACAATCGCCGGCGGCAGGTTGTCGCGGCGTTTCGGCAGCAGGGCCGTGGCCAGGGCCGCGATGCTCGGATGGTCGGACTTCTTCGGCTTCGACGGATCAAAGCCGGGCGGGGCGTCGCTGCGCCCGGTGAGCATGATGTGATGTCCCAGCGAATGATCGCTGCTGCCATGGGTCAGCGAACGCACCAGCGACCACTTTTCAGAGATGCGCGCAAGATGCGGCAGATGCTCGCAGATGTGCGTTCCAGGCGTCCGGGTGCGGATCGGCTTGAACTCTCCTCGCACCTCCATGGGCGCGTCCGGCTTCATGTCAAAGCTCTCATGCTGCGCCAGCCCGCCGGAAAGGAAGATGTAGATGACCGACTTCGCCCTGG
>JBIJBP010000033.1:0-40614 GCA_044345155.1 Prosthecobacter sp.
GGGGGCGGCGGCGATGCTGACGTCCGGCGGCGCGGAGGCAGCCACGGCGGCCAATGGAGACATTCTGCTGGGCTTCCGGGCGACCGGGGGAACGGGGTCGACGAAGAACCTGGTGGTGAACCTGGGTGCGGCGACGGCGCTGGAGAACGCGACGGGGACGGTGAACCTGGGGAACCTGGGCACGGACCTGGCGGGCATCTACGGCACTGATTGGAAGAACCGCAGCGACCTCTTCTGGGGCGCAGCAGGCACCGTCGGTTCCTTCACTGACATCGGAACCAATCCGGCCAAGACGGTGTATGGTTCCAGCGTTTTCAGCACTGCCTGGACGCGCAAGGGTAACTCCACTCATGGAGCTGTTACCAACAAGATGGTGGCGATGATGACGGCCTTCAACTCGGCAAGTTCCGCCGGATTGAACCATGCATCCGCCGTGCAGCAGACAATCTCTGACGCCAACAGCTGGAGCAGCTACCAGCCTGGCGGCACGCTGGCGAATTCCGGTCCTGCGCCGGGAACCAGCTTTGCGTTCTTCAACCCAACGGTTGAAGCAAGCTTTGAAGGCGGGACTGCCGGTGCCACGCTTTACCTGTATCGCGTGAAACCCGCTGTGACCGGCGCTGACATTGATGCTCCGGGGAACTACCTGGGCCAGTTGTTCATCAGCGACACGGGCGCGCTGACTTATCAGCCCGACTTGTCCGGTCCTGCGGTCATGGCCTTTGCCCAGGCCACGCAGGGAGCTGCGGAAACCGCAGGCCAGGTCACGCTGACGCTGTCCCGCGGTGGCAACGCCTCGGGAGCCAGCCAGGTCAGCATCGCTGTCACCGGCGGAACCGCCGTTTCTGGCACGGATTACCAGCCCCTTGCAGTGAGCACCGTCAGCTTCTCCGCCGGTCAGACGGAGAGGACGGTATCCCTCACCCTGCTGAACCGTCCGGGGATCCAGGGCGACCGCACCGTTGTGCTGACGCTTTCCAACGCCGTGGACGGCGAGCTTGGCGCGCAGACGACCACGACGCTGACGATCTCGGACACGGTGGTCACCAGCACGGTGCAGCTCGTCAACGCCACCCTGCGCGTGAACGCCGAGTCCGGCTCTGCGGCGATCCAGCTTGTGCGCAGCGGCGGAACGGATCCTGTCGAGGTTGAAATCAGCACCACCAACGGCACGGCGATTGCAGGAACGGACTTCACGGCGCCCGCTGCCGGCACCCGCGTCTCGTTTGCCGAGGGTGACACCACCGCGAGCTACAACGTGCCGCTGACTAATCCCGCCATCGCTGGCAACCGCACCTTCAGCGTGTCCATTGCCAAGCCGGGTGACGGCCCCTCCTACCTTGAGATTGGTGGCACCTCGACCACGGCTGTAACCCTCCTTGCCCAGGACAGCACGCTTCCCACGCTTGCCTTCACGGCACCCGCAGCTGGCCAGCGCATCGAGGAATCCGCCGGTGCCAGCGTGCAGGTTCGCGTCCAGGCCCAGGACAACGTCGCCCTGGAAAAGGTGGAAATCTCGCTCAACGGCGGCGCTTTCGTCAACGCCACCCTTGGCGGTGGAACTTACAACCGCACGGTGACGGCCGTTGGCGGCATCAACACCGTGGTGGCGCGTGCCACCGACTCCCGCGGCAATGAGGCGACTGCCACGCGTCAGTTCACCTTTGTGCGCAAGGGCAGCCTGACCGTGGCGGTGAATCCGGGCGACGGCTCACGCGGCACCGTGTCCGCGGTCACCCGTCAGGGTTCCACGGTTGCGGTCAAGCCAGGTGAGTTCGAAACTGGCACGACCTATGTGGTCAGGGCCACGCCCAAGGCCGGCTCGGCCTTCAACGGCTGGACAGTTCCCGGCCTGACCAATGATCCGTCAACGCGCCTGCCGACACTGGTCTTCGTCTACACCGAGGCCATCAGGACTTCCCCGACCCTCACCGCCGCCTTCACGGCCGCACCCTTCACCGATGCGGAAATCGGCGAGTTCAACGGTCTGGTCAGGGCTGACACCGGCTTTGCGGAGTCGAACTCCACCAGCGGATTCATGAAGGTGATGCTGACCTCCAAGGGAACCTTCACGGGCACGCTGCTGATGGACGGCTTCAAGCTGACCGTTCCTGCAGGCAGCTTCACGGCGGACGGCCTGGCCTACTTCGGCGCCGACACGACGAAGATGGTGCGTGTCGAGCGCACGACCAAGCCGGCGATCGAGCTTTCCGAGATGAACTGGGACGCGGATGCCAACGAAATCACTGGCAAGGTCACGCTTTATTACCGTCGCGTCGTCGCCTCGCGCAGCACCTTCACGCTGAAGCGGGCCGCCTTCACGGCCAAGGCTCCGATGCCCCCGGCCTCGCCGTTCCTGGCAAACAAGGGTGTCCACAACGTGATCATTCCGGCCAAGGATCAGACCAACGGCCTGACTACGGTTGATTATCCGCAGGGAGCAGGCGTCGGCAGCATCAAGATCACCGGCACGGGCACGGTTTCCCTGGCGGCAAGGCTTGCCGATGACACGGCTGTCACCATCAGCGTGCCCGTCAACAATGGTGCAGGCTCCACGCTTCAGGCGCCGCTCTTCGCCCAGTTGTATGGCAATCGCGGCTCCTTCGGCGGTCTCCTGATCCTCAACGCCGCCCTGACAGACAGCGACATGAAGGCGGTGGACTGCCTCTGGTACCGCCCCTGGCAGAACGCCATGCAATGGTATCCCTGGGGATGGGAGGAGGGGGTCAAGGTGGACCTCTATGCTTCGTCCTATGATCCAGCACGTGCCGGCGGCGTCGTTCCCGGCCTGCCGGCCATCGGTGTCAATGGCAATGCGAACCTCGTCTTCAGCGGCGGCCTGCTTGCTGCTGACGTCAGCGCGCGGCTTGCCATCAGCGATGTCAACAAGGTGACCTCCGTCACCGCCGCCGGTGCGGCGGACGTGAAGAGCTACTCGGTGAAGCTGACGGCCGCCTCCGGCGAGCTCACCGGCACCTTCACCCACTCGGACGGCACCAAGCCGAAGTTCAACGGCAGGGTCTATCAGAAGGGTCCGTTCGCCGGCGCCTACGGCTACTTCCTGTCCAGCAAGCCCAAGGTGGTTGACGGACTGGGCGAGTCGGGCCCCGTGGAGCTGGTTCGGTTCGAATAGCCGCCCAGGAAAGCCAGGACTAACAAGCTTTAGCATCAAACATCCCGTGGTTCACCTCCACGGGATGTTTTGTTTCATGGCGGGCCTCCCAAGGCGGCTTGTGTGACAGTTTGTTCACGCTTGCGGCCGGGTGGCCGCGTTTCTGAAACGGATTCGTCACCTTAATCCCATTGAGGCTGCATGGCTCAGGAAGCAAGGCTGGGCGCACGAAGCACCCTCTGAATGCCACGTCGAAACGCCATCCGCCCTCTCCTGTGCGCTGCGCTGTTCCTGGCCTGTGTGAAGCCGTTCGCGCTCCTTTCCCAGGACGCTGCGGCGCAGGCCCGGCCAGAACCTTTTTATTTCATCCGCGAGTATCGCGTGAGCGGCTCAACCCTGCTCTCAAGCCTGGATGTTTCAAAGGCGGTCTACCCCTACCTGGGGCCGGGGCGGCGCGCTGAGGACATTGAAAAGGCCAGGCAGGCGCTTGAAAAAACCTTCCATGAGCGCGGCTACCAGGCCGTGAGCGTCACCGTTCCGCAGCAAACGGGCAGGCGTGGCATCATCCGCATGGAGGTGGTGGAGGCGCGCGTCGGCAGCCTGCATGTGAACGGCGCGAAATGGCACCTGCCATCGTCCATCCGCAACCGAGTCCCTTCACTCGCACCCGGCACGCCGCCCGACTTTGAAAAGATCCAGCGTGACATCGTCGCGCTCAACAAGTCGGGGGACATGAAGGTGACTCCGAGGCTGACTCCCTCCGAGGATCCCAGGCTCCTCGACATTGACCTCGATGTGGAGGACAAGGCTCCGTTTCACGGCAGCATCGAGCTGAACAACCGCTACAGCCCGAACACGGTGCCGCTGCGGGTGAACGGTGCGCTGTCCTACGCCAACCTGTGGCTTCTGGGGCACACCCTGGGTCTCAGCTTCCAGGTCGCGCCCGAGAGGATCGAGGATGGCGAGGTTTATTCGGGCTATTACACGCTGCCCGTGGGTGAAAACTCCAGCCTGACGCTCAGCGGTATGAAGCAGAGCAGCGACATCAACACCCTGGGAGATTCGGCAGTTGTCGGCCAGGGTGTGGTGGCCGGGCTGCGGCTCAACCATGACCTCCCCATGAAGGACGGCTTCATGCATTCCCTGTCCTGGGGCTTTGATTACAAGGACTTCAAGCAGAACACGATGCTTGGAGACACGGGCGCCGAGATCCGGGCTCCTGTCCGCTACTGGCCCTTCTCGCTGACCTACAATGCGTTTGCCAGCCGGAAGAGTTCCTTCACCAGCGGCAGCCTCGGGTTGAACTGGGCGTTCCGCGGAACCAGTGAGCGTCAGGAGTTTGACGACAAGCGCTACAATGCCGACGGAAGCTTCATCTACCTGCGCGGAGAGCTGACCCATCTTCACGACCTGCCCGGCGGCTGGCAGGCCTTCATCAAGGGGGCGGGTCAGATCACGGGCGATCCGCTCATCAACAACGAGCAGTTTGCCGCAGGCGGGCAGGGAAGCGTGCGCGGCTACCTGGCCTCCGCCGCCCTGGGTGACAAGGGCGTGACCGGCACCCTTGAATTCAGGTCGCCCTCACTCCTCGGTCCCCGCAGCGGCAAGAACGAGGACGGTACGCCGTCCTCCGTGGAATGGCGTCTGCACGCCTTTGCCGACGCCGGCTGGCTGTCCATCAACGACTCGCTGCCGGAGCAGCGCCAGCAGTGGAGCCTGGCCAGCCTGGGCGTGGGGTCTGAATTCCGGCTCTGGGACCACTGGCACGCCGTCCTCGACGCCGGCTTCCCGCTTCTCGACATGGAGCCCACGCGCCGCGGCGATCTGATGCTCAGCTTCAGGCTCTGGTCCGAGTTTTGAAACCACCTCCCCCCTCACGCATGATCCGTCCTCACCTGATCCCACGAACCATCGCCTGCCTCGGCCTTCTTCTTGCCGCGCTCACCTGCCTGCATGCCGAGGAACACGCAGCCTCACATCCCTGGTGGGATGCGAAGTGGCCTTCGCGCAAGAAGCTCGTCATCGACGCCGGCACGGGGGGTGTCCAGCTCCAGGGCGAGCTCAAGGACGCGGTGCTTCTGCTGCGCCTGCATGACGGCAACTTCAACTTCCTCGCCTCCAAGGAGGACGGAAGCGACCTGCGCTTTGTCAGTGATGACAACAAGTCCGTCTTGCCTCATCACATTGAGAAATGGGACGGCCTGCTCAACGAGGCCTATGTCTGGGTAAAGGCGCCCGAGCTGAAGTCCGGCGCGGCGACGACCCTCTGGATGTACACCGGCAATGTCACCGATGCCGTCGCCACGGCGGATGCTAAGGGCACGTTTGATGAAGGAACGGTGGCGGTGTTTCACTTTGCCGATGCAGCCTCAATTTCAAAGGATTCCACCGCCAGCGCCCTGACGATTGAGGGGACGACGGCCGCCGGCCCCGGCAATGTGGGTTCGGGCCAGAGGCTGACGGGCACGGCGCCACTGACGATTCAGACTGCGCCGCAGATCGAATGGACGGAGGGCGGTTCCTTCACCTTCAGCGCCTGGTTCAAGCCGGCCGGTGCCCCCGAGGGCGTGCTGTTGAGCCGCAAGGACGGAGGCAAGTCACTCTCCATCGGTTTCAGCGCCGGAACTCCGTATGTCGAAGTGAACGGTCAGCGCGGAACTGGCACCGCCCCGGTTGCCCCGGGAGCCTGGCACCATGTCGCCCTGGTTGTGGGTTCGGGGAAGGCGACGCTGTTTGTGGATGGCAAGGCCGACGGCACGCTTGCCGCAACGCTTCCAGCCCTGCAGACTCCCGTTCATCTCGGGGGTGATGGGGCCGGGGGTAGGGGGCCGCTGGGGGATCTTGACGAAGTGCGCCTGGCAAAGGCGGCCCGCAGTAAGGGGATGGTTCTGTTTGAAGCTGTCTCCCAGGGGCCGGCCACCGAGGCGGGCAAGCTGGTTGTCATCGGTCAGGACGAGCTTTCCGAACATGCGGAGGAGGGCGAGCTGATGAAGCACCTGTCGCTGCTGGCCGACATCTCCAAGGACCTGACTTTCGATGGCTGGGTGGTGATCGTGCTTTGCGCCCTGCTGGCCGTCGTGGGCATGGTCATCGCGGCGGGCAAGTTCATGTACCTCAACACCATCGAGAAGGCCTCGAAGGAGTTCATCAAGCGCTGGGAGAAGATCTCCTCTGATCTGACGGCCCTCGATTCCGAGAACGAGGACAGCATCAAGAGCATGGGCGGGACGGTGAATGCGAAGTCGATGAAGCTGATGCGCAAGTCGCCGCTCTATCACATCTACCACCTGGGCAGCGAGGAGATCGCCCGGCGTGTCACGACCGTGCGTGAGATCACACTCGATGGGACGAAGCGCAAGGAGTCGAGGGGCCTGTCCGGACGCTCCATCCAGGCGATCAAGGCGACGATGCACGGCGGTCTGGTGCGTGAGGTGCAGAAGCTTCACAGCAACCTGGTCTTCCTGACCATCGGCATCGCGGGCGGTCCTTACCTGGGGCTTCTTGGAACGGTGATCGGGGTCATGATCACCTTCGCCGTCATCGCCAAGTCGGGACAGGTGGAGGTGAACTCCATCGCGCCGGGCATCGCTGGCGCCCTTCTGGCCACGGTCGCGGGCCTGGCGGTCGCCATTCCCTGCCTGTTCATCTACAGCTACCTCAGCTCGAGGATCAAGGACGTGGTCACCAACATGGAGACCTTCATTGACGAGTTCATCGCCAAGATGGCGGAGCACCACAAGGAGGCCTGAACCCATGCAAGCCGACAACAAGAGTTACGACGACATCAACGTCACGCCGATGGTGGACCTCTACCTGGTGCTGCTGCTGATCTTCATCATCATGACGACGGCGGGGGTGCAGGGCGTGAAGGTCAACCTTCCCAAGGCGAGCAATGCGGCGGCCAAGAAGATGGATGCGCCGAAGATCCAGGCGATCACCGTGGACAACGCGGGCAACATCAAGCTCAACGCCAGCCCCGTGGCCTCCGTCGCCGAACTCGAATCGAAGCTCGGCTCCATCAAGGCCTCTCTGCCGGACGCGCCGGTGATCGTGCGCGGGGACAGCTCCACCCAGTACCAGCTCATCATGGACGTGCTCGACGTGCTCGGCCGCACGGGCTTCGAGCAGATCGGCCTGGCCACCAAACCTAACAAATAAAACTCAATCAGCACATGAGCGCCCACGACATGGAAGATGATGACGAGGATGGTTTCTTCAGCCGTCACCGCTGGCTTGTCATCCTGCTGACGGCTGGGGTTGGGGGTGGCGCCTGGACGATGTTCAAGGGACCGAAGAGCCACGCTCCGGTTCGCGCTGCTCAGCCGATGATGATGGTGAGCATCGCCCCTCCGCCCCCGCCCCCGCCGCCGCCACCACCACCTCCTCCCCCAAAGCCGGAGGAACCCGAGCCTCCGAAGGAGGAGGAGATGGTCGCGCAGGAGAAGGTCGAGGAGGAGCCCAAGCCTGAGGAGCCTGCTCCGGACGAACCGCCGCCCATCTCCACCAACCTTACCGGCAATGGTCCCGGCATGGCCGGCCTTGGCGCCTTCAAGCCCGGCCAGGGCAATGGCAGCGGACGAATTGGCGGTGGCGGCGGCGGCAGCAAGTACGGCTACTTTGCCAGCAAGGTGCAGAAGACCATCGCGGGCGCGATGCGCAGTCATCCGCGCACACGCTCGGCCTCCTTTTCACTGACGGCCCGGGTCTGGGCGGATGCCTCCGGCAGGATCACGCGTGCCACGCTTACCGGTTCGTCCGGTGACGCCGCCGTGGACGCCGCGCTCAAGGGCGAGGTGCTCGTTGGCCTGCTCCTGGATGAACCGCCGCCCGCCGGCATGCCGATGCCCATCGTGATGCGGCTCAACGCCCGCAAATCGGGCGGACTCGCCTCCGCCAACCCCTGAAGACCTTTGATCGCCAAGCTTGTTTCCATGACGTTACCTTCCTCCATCCGGCGTCTGCCGGTGTTCTCCTGCCTTCTGCTGATGACATCGCAGGCCCTCAGGGCCCAGCAGGCGGTCGTTCCAGAGCCTCAGGCGTCCCAGGATGCCGACCTGCCCCAGGCCGTCGTGGCGGCGGCCGGTGCTCCCGGCATTTCCAATGAAGCCGTCATGCTGCTTGGCGGGCCGCCCGTGGACGATCTTCCAAAGCCGGCCATGCCGACACCGGCGATTGCCGCCGACTCACCCGCCACCAGCGTGACGCTGAACCTGCTCAAGCTCATGGTGGCGAAGAAGCTGCTCAGCCAGGAGGAGGCCGAGGCGCTGATCTCACAGGCCCAGGCCGAGGCGGAGATGGCCAAGTCCCAGCTTCTGGAGGACGCAGCCCTGGCTCATGCCGACCCGGGGGACGTGCGCGTGACCTACATCCCTGAAAATGTGAAGCAGGAGCTGCGCGAGGAGATCCGGGGCGAGGTGATGCAGAAGGCGCGTGATGAGAAGTGGCTCGATCTTCCTGACGACAAGTCCGACAACATCGACTGGTTCGGCAGCATTCGCATGCGCTACCGGGGAGACCTTCTGGCCGGTCAGGGAAACGACAACACCGGCGCCTTCCCGAACTTCAACCTGATCAACATCGGCCGTCCCTTCGACACGGCGGGCAACAACTTTTCGCCCCAGCACAACGTCGATCAGGACCGCTACACGTTCCAGCTTCTGGCGCGTGCCGGCCTGGAGGCCTCGCTTGAGGACGGCTGGTTCATCGGGGCCGCCATCGGCACCGGTGAGAACAACTCTCCCGTCACGCAGAACCAGTCTCTTGGGGTGACGCTCAACGGCCAGGGCGGCAACTTCAGCAAGTACAGCCTCTGGCTGGACCGCGCCTACGTCCGTTATGAGCTGGGCAGCGAGCTGGGTGACAACGTGAACCTCTTCCTCGGCCGCTACAACAATCCGTTCATGTTCACCGAGATGATGTGGGATGATGACATCGCCTTTGACGGCCTTGCACTGAAGGGTCGCCGCAAGGTGGGCCGCAGCACCGTGTTCGGCACCCTCGGCGCCTTCCCCATCTTCAACTCGGACTTCAACTTCGCGGTCAACCAGCCTTCGAAGGTCGCCAGCAATGACAAGTACCTCTATGGCGCCCAGCTTGGCATCCAGTTCGCCCTGGCTGAGAAGATCACGGCGAAGGTCGCTGCCGCCTACTACGACTTCGACAGCATTGAAGGCCGCCTTTCATCGCCCTTCGTGCCGCTCTCGGACCAGGACATCGGGGACACGGATGAATCTCGTCCCTCCTTTGCCCAGCGCGGCAACACCTACCGCCCGATCCGCAACATCCTGCCGACCGCCGACAACAACATGGGCACGATCAACCAATTCCAGTATTACGGCCTGGCCTCGAAGTTCCGCGACATCGACATCAATGCACGTCTGGACTTCGATCTGTGGGAGCCCTACCGACTGAGCCTGATCGCCGACTATGTGAAGAACACCGCCTGGAATCCCTCCGAGATCGACAAGGTGGCCGTCAACAACCGCGGGCCTTCTCCTGCGAACAACGTCCTCGGTTCTTATGAGGGCGGCGACACCGCCTTCATGCTGCGCGCCGAGTTTGGCCGCCCAAGGTTTGAAAAGCGTGGCGACTGGTCCGCCTGGGTGGACTACCGCTATGTGGAGTCCGACGCCATGCCCGACGCCTTCACCGACAGCGACTTCGGTGGTGGCGGAACCAACTTCGAAGGCTTCTCTCTGGGCGCATCCGTGGCCCTGTCCCGCCGCGTCCGCATGGCCGCGAGGTGGATGAGCACCAGCGAAATCGCCGGCCCGCCCCTCAGCACCGACATCTTCATGTTCGACTTCACCGCCGAGTTCTGACCCCATGAACCGTACCCTTTCTCTTCCTTTCCTACTGCTTCTTGTCATCGCCATTCCCACCACGACGCCCGCCCAGCAGGCTCAGGATCCGATGATGCAGCGCATGCGTGACGCCATGAAGAAGCTGGCGCAGCGCATCACCGACGCCGAGACGCAGATGGTCAACGCCCAGGCGGCCCAGCTTCAGGCCGAGGCCTCGCTCAAGGAGATGACGGCCCGCCAGGAGGCCACGGCCAGGCAGCTCAAGGACGAGGTCACGCAGTCAAAGACCTACAAGGACGAGACGCAGCGCCGCATCCAGGAGCTTGAGGCGAAGCTGCAGGCGAAGGAGAAGTCCCTGGAGCAATACGCCGAGGCGCTGGAGAAGTGGAGGCAGGGCTTTGAGCAGGCGAAGACCATCGCCCTCGCCAAGGAGGCCGAGCGCATCGAGGCTGTTTCCAAGGCGCTGCAGCAGGAGCGCCGGGCCGCCGAGCATGAGCGGAAGAACCGTGAGATGTACGCCCTGGCCACCGAGATCCTGGACAAGTATGAAAGCTTCGGCCTCGGCACGGCCATCATGTCGAGGGAACCGTTCATCGGATCGATGCGTGTGAAGTTTGAAAACTACATCAACGACTACGCACGGAAGGTGGAGGCGGCGAAGGTGAAGCCCGATGCCGGCGGCGTTTCAGACACCGCAGCCGTGCAGACACCCGGGGCGGGGCCAGTCTCTGCCGAGCCCTCCGACAACGCCAGCAAGCCCGCGCCATGAACAAGCCGATCCGTCACCGCGCCCTCCTGCGTTTTCCACGTCGCTTGAAGGGGCCGCTGGCCCTTCTGCTCTCCTTGATCATGCCTCTGCACGGGATGGCGGGTGACATCCTGCGGGGTGGTGCCGCTGCAGGCGGAGGTCGCAGGAACAATCCTCAGCCGGGGGCGGACGCGACGGCGGGAAGCGCAGCGGCGCAGGCCGCGCGTCGCAATGCGGGCGACGCCCTGGCGCGTACGAGCAGGGCCATTGAAGCCGTGCAGCGTCTCCAGCTTCAGGCGCGCAGCCAGGTGGGGGGAGGCAACGGCATGAATCCGAACAGCCCGGGCACCCCGCTTCCGTCAGTGCCTGACGGCCTTGGCAGCGGCGGTCTTGATCCTTTGGGAGCGCCGGTGGGCGCGGATGCACCTGTGCAGACGCCCGGCACGGGCGGCGCGGTCACGGTGACGGTGAAGCAGCAGCTGCAGCAGGCGTTTCTGGAGTGGCGGTCGTTTAATGTTGGACGCAATACCACGCTGCATTTTGACCAGACCAAGGGCGGCAAGAGCGCCGGGCAGTGGATTGCCTTCAACTCTGTCAAGGATCCGACCGGAAGGCCGTCGCAGATCCTGGGTCAGATCAAGGCCGAAGGGCAGGTTTACGTCGTCAACGCGAATGGCATCATTTTCGGACGCAACTCGCAGGTCAATACACACGCCCTGGTGGCCTCCGCGCTGCCGGTGAACACCAACCTCACCAGCAGCGGCCTGCTGAACAACCCGGACCTTCAGCCGCTGTTTTCAGCGATCGAAGTCGCGGCGGGCAGCAAGGGAACTCCGAAGTTCACCCCGGATTTGAACGGCACGGGCAAGGTGGGGGATGTGCGGGTCGAGGCCGGCGCGCAGATCACGGCTCCGACGACGGTGGACAAGGTCGGCGGCCGCGTGGTGCTGGCGGGTGCGAACGTGATCAACGAAGGCACGATCTCCACTCCGGACGGCCAGGCCATCCTCGCCGCCGGCTTGCAGGTGGGCATGATGGGCCACAGCTCCAGCGACCCCAGCCTGCGTGGCCTCGACGTGTTTGTCGGTGCGGTCGAAGACCCCCTGGTGAGCGCCTGGACCGGCAGTGCGGGCACCGTGACCAACCTTGGCATCATCAACGCCCAGCGGGGCAACATCACGATGGCGGGCAGGAGCGTGCGGCAGAACGGCATCCTTGCGGCCACGACCTCGGTTTCCTTCAACGGGCGCATCGACCTCCAGGCTGGTTATGCGGCGGTCGCCAACCCGATCTATGATCCGACGAACACGGCCTTTGGCGCACCCTTCCTGTTTGGCGGCACGGGTGAGGTGGTTCTTGGCCAGGGCAGCGTGACGCAGATTCTGCCGGAGTGGGATTCCAATGAAACGCTGGTCGGCACGCGCCTGGCCCTGCCGTCCCAGGTGAACCTGAGGGGCAGGGTGGTACGCCTCATGGACGACGCCATGCTGCTGGCTCCAAACGCCACGGTGAACCTGGATGCGGGTGCCTGGAAGCTTGACAGCATCGGCGGCACCCTTCGCAACCAGTTTGCCTACTCCGAAGGCCAGGTGCATGTGGGAAAGGGGGCCTTCATCAATGTGGCCGGCAGCGCTGCCGTGCAGGCTTCAATCCTTCAGAACATCCTCACGCTTCAGCTGCGTGGCTCCGAGTTCGCCGACTTCTCCTACAACCGCAACGGCGACCTGCGCGGTGTTGACCTGATGATCGACATCCGCAGGCAGGGCGTCTTCGACGGGCACACCTGGGTGGGCACTCCCCTGGCGGACGCCTCCGGATTCGTCGGCCTCATCCAGCGTGACGCCGCCCAGCTCACCATCGACGGTGGCAACCTCAACATTCGTTCGGGCGGTTCCGTCATCCTCCAGCAGGGTTCCACCCTCGATGTGTCGGGTGGATACGTCGATTATCAGGGAGCCGTGGTCACGACCAGCCGCGTCATGCTTGGCGGGCGGCTGGTGGACATTGCGGATGCCACGCCGGACACGGTCTATGACGGGCTTTATACAGGTTCCTTCACCACGACCAGCAATCAGTGGGGTGTGTCACGAACCTACACCAGCCAGCTTCTGCGCGGCATCCGTTTTGAGGCGGGTTATGTGTATGGCGGTTCGGGAGGCTCCCTCAACATCCAGGCTCCCAGCCTGGCGCTGGATGCAACGATGAACGCCGGGACCGTCAACGGTCAGCGCCAGATCGAGGTGCAGGCGGCTCATTCGACGCTGTCGATCCAGCTCCAGAATCAAAAGGCCGCGGGCCCGACCTACTTCAACCAGTCGCCGACACCTCCGACGGTGCTGTTCAAGAGCGGGCTGACGCAGACGCCCGCGCCGGACTTTGCCGTCGATGGCTCGGGGAATCCGGCGGGATTGTCGGGCGACAGGCTGACCACGCTGCTGCTTTCACCGGAAAACCTCAAACGCGCGGGTTTTGGAAAGCTGACCGTGAGCAACCGTGACGGAGATGTGGTGCTGGCGGACGGGGAGGTGCTTGAAATGCAGCCCGGCGGCGGTGTCACGCTGGAGGGGGCCAACATCGACATCCAGGGTTCGATCGTGAGTCATGGCGGCTCCGTGGCGCTGCGTGCCTACAACCTCTCCCCTTTTGCCGTGGATGAACTTCGCCAGAGTGCGGATCCATCGACGCCGCTTGCAAACATTGGAAGAGGGCGGGTGACCGTGGGGAGGGCGTCCGTGATCGACGTCAGCGGCAGCCTGGTGGACGATCGGTTCTCCCTGGGGACGACGCCGTATGTGCTGGCCGGTGGCAGCCTGAGCATCAGTGGATACGACGTGGATGTCAGGGCGGGAAGCCGGCTGGATGTCAGCGGTGGCGCGCGCGTGGACGGTGTTCTTGACCGTACCTACGGGCGTGGTGGAAGCCTGACGCTCAAGGGGGGGGCCGACCTGAGCCTGAACTGGCTTGGCGGCGGCAGCCTGAAGCTGGACGGAGATCTGCGCGGCATGGCCGGCACAAGGGTCGCGGGAGGATCGCTGACCCTGCAGGCCCCGCTCATCCAGGTGGGCGGCATGGCGGGGGCTGACACGCTTTTGCTGAGCTCCAGCTTCTTCAACCTGGGCGGCTTCTCAAGCCACAGCCTCATCGGAATCGGCGTCCAGTCCGGTCCTGAAACCTACCGTCCGGGCCTGGTGATCGACTCCTCCGCCCGAGTGAAGCCCGAGGTGATCAGCTACATCTATGAACCCGACGGCCCTGACATGAACGTCCGGACGTTGCTGCCTCATCCCGGCCTGCGCCAGCCTTCTTCACTGACCTTTTCAGCGACCGGGGCTGTTGATGAGTTTTCCCGACTGATGGTGGTGCGTGGTGATCTGGTGGCGCGTGCGGGCTCCGTCATTGATGCCGGAGCACGTGGCTCGGTTTCATTCATCGCCGACACGGTGAGCCTGCTCGGCCATGTGACGGCAAGCGGGGGAAACATCACGGTGCAGGGCGAGGACAGGCTTCCCACGCTTGACCCCAATCCGCAGAAGGCCTTCACGACGGTTTATCTGGGATCCGGCGCCAGGCTTTCCACGGCCGGCAGTTTCCTGGCCGTGCCGGATCCTTTCGGGCGGCGCATCGGCACGCTGCTCTCCGGCGGCAGGATCCAGGTCTCCGGCAACATCGTTGCCGAGGAAGGTTCTCGCCTGGACGCCAGCGGAACGGCGGAGACGGTGGATGTCGTCCCTGCGAACCTGGGTGGCAACAGCCTTGGTGGCAGCCTCGCAGGCGGTGGCAGCTCGGTGCCTCCTTCAAGCGGCCTCACGGCTCCGGTCAATGCGGTCGCCTCCAGGCCGTTGCGCCTGGAGAGCGATGGCGGTTCGGTCATCCTCAAAGGCGGCCAGATGCTGCATACGCAGGCTGACCTGCGTGCCCGTGCCGGTGGCACCACGGCGGAGGGCGGCACGCTCGAAGTTTCCTCGGGTCGTTTTTATCAGAACGGTGTCACGCCCGAGCCTGACGACATCAATCTCTCGGTGGCTCAGTCACGCCTCGGCGGCGCCTTCTTCGCGGATCCTTCCGCAGCCATTGGCGCCGCGCCGCCGGTGCCTTCCGGCATCGGCTACTTTGCAGCGGATGACTTTGCCTCGGGCGGCTTCGACAACCTCAGGCTGGGCGGCAACGTCGCCTTTGACGGCAGTGTCGCCATTCAGGCGCGTGGAAGCCTCGCCGTCGCCACGGGCGGCGTGCTGCAGGCTTCAGCGGACGTCCTGCTCGCCGGGCGCCATGTGGCGCTGGGCAAGGTCTTCGACGCTCCGCTTGCACCCACCGAGGTGCCCAATCCCTTCCTCCAGGACGTGCAGCCGTTCTTCTTTGCGCCCACCACCGGCGGTGGAAGCCTGACGGTTCAGGCGCAGCTGATCGACATCGGCAACCTTTCCCTCCAAGGAATGGGTTCGGCATCCTTCATCGCTGAAAACGGCGACATCCGCGGCAACGGCACCTTCAACATGGCGGGCAGCCTGCTGATGCGCGCCGCCCAGGTCTATCCGGTCACCGGCACCGACTTCACGATCTCGGTTTATGATCCTTCGGCGGGTGTGAAGGGTTCGGCGGCCTTTGAGGCTGCAGGCAGCAAGGCCCTGCCGTTGAGTGCGGGGGGAACCTTGAAGGTGTATGCCTCAAACATCCGTCAGGACGGCGTGCTGCGTGCGCCCTTGGGTTCCATTGAACTTGGCTGGAATGGCGAGGGCACGCGCCCGCAGGACCTGATCACAGGTTCCAAGGCGCAGATTCCGGTGACGCAAAGCCTCACTCTTGGCTCGGGCAGCATCACCTCGGTTTCCGCTGTGGATCCGATCACCGGCAAGGGCCTGCTTGTTCCCTATGGCACGAGCACTGACGGAGTTTCCTGGATTGATCCGTCGGGTGTTGACATCACCGCCGCCGGCCTGCCTGAAAAGACCATCCTTCTTTCCTCCCAGCAGATCACGACGCAGGATGGCGCGCTTCAGGATCTTCGTGGCGGAGGTGACCTGATGGCCTACCGGTTTGTCAGTGGCACCACCGGCACGCGCGACATCCTGGCTGATGACGGCCTCTTTGCCGTGCTGCCAGGTTATCAGGATTTCTTTGCACCCTTCGGTGCCTTCAACACCGGTGCCGAGGCCGCCAGCCTCAAGGGCGACCTGGGTTATGTGAACGGCACGATCAGGGTGGGGGATCGTGTGCAGCTGGGGGGCGGGGCTGGCCTTGCCGCCGGCATCTACACGCTGCTGCCGGCACGTTATGCGCTGCTTCCGGGCGCTTTTCTCATCACGCCTCAGTCAGGCTTGCCCGTTTCCAGCCAGCTCCGTCCTGACGGCGCCGTGCTCACATCGGGTCAGCGTTACAACACCTTGAGCACGACACGCGCCGCGCCGCTGCTGCAGCAGCGTTTTGAAATCGCGTCCTCCGCCACGCTGGCCCAGCGCGCCCAGTATGACACCTTCTCGGCCAACACCTTCCTGGCCGCCTATGCCGCGCAACGCGGGCTTGATCTCCAGCGCCTGCCTCGTGATTCCGGACGCATGGTGCTTGATGCGACTTCGGCGATGTCCCTGGCCGGCACGGTTTACGCCCGCCCCATCACCTCTCAGGGGCGCGACGGCAGCATCGACATCAGCAGTCCGCTGGACATCATCATCGGTCATCAGGACAGTGCTCCGGTGGCTGGCAAACTGCTGCTCAATGCGCGTCAGCTGAGCAGCTTCGGAGTCGGCAGCCTGCTCATCGGCGGCGTGCGCAGCCAGGGTGCGGATGGCACGGCCGTGGCGGTGAAAACGCGCAATATCACGGTGGACAACATGAACACAGCCCAGGGCGAGGCGGAGGTGCTTGAGGGGCCGGAGATCATCCTGGCCGCCTCAGGCTTGATCGAGCTGAAGGCGGATGCGGTCGTCAGGCAGTCGGGTGTTCTCTCCGGGGGAGCCGACACCCTGCTGCTGGGCAGCAGCACCACGGCGGGAAGCGGCTCGGGGTCGCTGCTGCGTGTCTCCAGCGACCTGGGCGCGGCGGTGAGGCGATTGGGCGTGACGCCTGGAACAGGGGCCGCCGCCATGACCCTCGGCGCCGGCAGCCAGGTTTCAGGCCTCAGCGTCCTGCTCGACAGCACCTATGCCACGACCTTTGCCTCGTCCGCCGTGGTGGAAGGAACGAGCATCGGCTTCAGCAGCGGCCAGGTCAGCCTGCTTCTGGACGGTTCATCCGGTTCGCCTTCGGGGCGCGGCCTCGTGCTGGATGCCACGGCTCTTTCGAATCTTGGTTCGGCACGCTCGCTGTCCCTGCTTAGCTACACGACGCTCGACACTTATGGTTCGGGCACCCTGGGAGGCGGCGGGCTGGATTCACTCAGCCTTTCCGCGGCTCAGATCCGCGGCTTCAGCAACAGCGGCGGTGTGGTTGCCTTCGCCGCGCGGCGCGTGGACATCGCCAACACCGCGAATGCAGCGGCCTCCGGGACGGAGACGGGAACGGCGGGCGGCACGCTGCGCATCGAGGCCGAGGAGCTGCACCTCGGCGGCAACGCCTCCCGCATCGTTCAATACGGTGCGGTGCAGGCCGAGGCTTCCAAAGGAGTCTTCCTCGACGGCTCGGGCAGTCTGACCGTTGGCGGCAACCTGAGCCTGGCGGCCCCCTGGATAAAGTCGGCCGCTGGATCCTCACAGTCGATCACCTCGACGGGTGCGATGGAGGTCACCTCCGCGGGTTCGGCCGCGTTTCAGGCCGGTGGTGCGGCCGCGAGCCTCAGCCTAACAGGTTCAAGCCTGCGCTTTGACAGCCGCATGACGCTGCCCGGGGGCAGCGTCACGCTTCGTGCCACATCCGGCAGCCTGCAGATGGGCGGTGAAGTCAGCACCGCCGGCATCACTTCAGGCCCCGTCGGTCAGCAGCGCCTGATCCAGGGCGGCAGCATCCGCCTCGCGGCAGATCAGGACAATGTCACGGTTTCCGGAACGCTGGATGTCTCCGCCGTTCCAGGGGGAGAGGCGGGTCGTCTCGACATCAGCGTGCCTGCCGGTTCGGTCAGCCTGGGGGCAGCCACCCTGCTTGGAACCGGCGGTGCTTCGTTTGGACTGGATGTGCGGCAGATGGCCTCGACCTCGGGGCTTCATTCTCTCTTGAACAACGCCGGCTTCACTCGACAGCGCGACTTCAGGGTTCGCGAGGGTGATGTGCTGCTGGATGGATCCGCCAGGGTCAGCGGCCTGGCTCTCAGTGCCGATGCCGGAGCCATTCGTGTCACCGGCCAGGTCGATGCCTCGGGTGTCACGGGTGGGACGATCCGCCTTCTGGCCTTCAAGGGCGTCACCTTGCAGTCGGGCTCACGGCTGGATGCATCGGCTGAAAAAGTGGACTCCGCCGGCAAGGGCGGTGCTGTTTATCTGGAGACGCGCGGCCAGTCCGGCGGACAGATTGACATTCAGTCCGGCAGCGTGGTGGACCTGTCGGTGGATGCGACGCTCTCCGCAGGGCAGTATTCCGGCACCCTGCACCTGCGTGCTCCGCAGACCGGGGGGGCGACGGACCTGGCCCTGCGGCCTGTCGCCGGCTCCGTGCTGGGCGCCTCGGCAATCACGGCGGAAGGTTTTCAAGTGCATGACCTGACCGGCAGCGGCACGATCACGACCACCGTCAGGAACCAGGTGCTGGCCAATGGCAGCGCCTTTGCCGGCAATGAATCCGCCATCACCTCCCGCCTGTTCACGGGCGGTAATGCGGCGCTTGCCTCCAGCTTTGTGCTGCTGACAGGCGCGGAAATTGTCAACCGCACCGGCGACATCACGCTGGGGACCACCAGCCCGGGTGCGGGCAGCACGGCCTGGGATCTGTCAGGCTTCCGGTTCGGCACACGTCAGAGCGCCGGTGTGCTGACCCTGCGCGCCTCCGGCAATCTGGTGTTCAACGAGGCGCTGAGCGACGGCTTCACCTCCGCCGCCTACAACGCCCAGTTGATGACGAATAATTCGTTGGTCTCGGATCATGTCGAAGGCTGGTCCTACCGGCTTGCCGCAGGCGCTGACTTCAGCTCGGTCGATCATCGCTCGGTGGTCCAGGGCAGTGGTTCGCTTCTGCTCGGCCGCAACGCGGGCGATGCGAATGAAATCGCCAACAACCTCGGTGAAAGGGCCAGGACCTCGGTGGCCGTGGCTGGCTTCTACCAGGTGATCCGCAGCGGTGGCGGAGGCATCGACATCAGCACGGGGGCCGACGTCCGCCTGCTCAACCAGTATGCGACCATCTATTCGGCAGGAGTCCGTGTGGCGGATCCGACGATGGGCGGACGCTTCGACCTGCCGATCCTTGATTACGCCGGAGGCACCAGCAGCCTCGGACCCATTCAGCAGACGCCGCCTTATGCGGTGCAGTACGCCCAGGGCGGCGGCAATGTGGAGATCCGTGCGGGCAATGACATCATCCATCTCACACGCAACGCCGCCGGTGAGCTGGTGGCGGACTCCCAGCGTCAGCTTCCCATGAACTGGCTCTACCGGCGCGGCTATGTGGACCCGATGACCGGACAGTTTGGCACGGCACGGTTCGGTGATGTGGCGACGACCTCGTGGTGGGTGGACTACAGCAACTTCTTTGAAGGGGTCGGCGCCCTCGGCGGCGGCAATGTCTCGATGAGCGCCGGACGCGACATCGCCAACGTGGACGCGGTGGTGCCGACAAACGCGCGTCTTTCCAAGGACGGCGTGCTGCTCGAGCTGGGCGGTGGCAGCCTCAGCGTGCGCGCCGGACGCAACCTGGACGCCGGCGTCTACTATGTGGAGCGCGGGGCCGGAAGCCTGCGTGCCGGGGGGGCGATCATCACCAACGCCACGCGCTCGCCCTCGCTGACCAACCTGGCCGACGCCGCCCCGCTTGCGCCGCAGACCTGGCTTCCAACCCTGCTTTTTGTTGGGAAATCCTCCTTTGACGTGCGCGCCGGGCGTGACGTGCTGATCGCCCCGGCCTCGAATCCGTTCCTGCTCCCGGGCGGCTACAGCAACAGCTTCTGGTACAAGACCTACTTCAACACCTATTCCCAGGATGCCTCGGTCTCCGTCACCTCGCTCTCTGGCTCCGTGACGATGCGTTCCTCCACGACGCTGCCCACGGTCGGCGGGGGAGGAGCCATGTCCGTGCTGCTGGCCTGGATCCAAAACCAGCTGCTCTACAATGCTCAGAACCCGGGCACATCCTCCTTCTACCATCCCTGGCTGCGCCTCAATGAGACGAAGGTGGACTCCTTTGGCACGGTGGCGTCGCTTGCCCCTGGATCGCTGAAACTGGCGGCCCTTGGCGGGGATGTGAATGTCGTCGGCGGTTTCACCCTGGCGCCTTCGAGCCGGGGCACGCTGGACATCCTGGCCACAGGTTCCGTCAACGCCCTGCAACCGAACGGGCGCACCACGGTCAACGGCGCGTCAACAACCGCCTGGGGCAGCAGCATCATCAACGTCTCCGATGCCAGCCCGCAGTCGATTCCAGGCCTGGCCAATCCCTTCGCGTTCCAGACCATCGGCGGCCTGGCGGCAAGCACGGCCAGTGCGTCGGGCGACAACTTCCTGCTCTTCCTGGACGCGAGCCTTCGTGAAACCGGCTCCACACAGGGGGCCTTTGGCGTGCTTCAGGCCAAGCAGGCGCTGCATGCCCAGGGGCTTCTTCATGCCGGCGACACGGAGCCTGTGCGCGTGACCTCCCAGGGGGGGGACATCAGCGGGCTCGGGCTTTTCACGCCCAAGATGGCGAGGATCCTGGCTGCACGCGACATCCGTGACGTGGCCTTTTACCTGCAAAACACCGCCGCCTCCGATGTGAGCGTGGTTTCCAGCGGGCGTGACATGATCCTCTACGATGCCGGCAGCCTGCTGCGCACGCAGGCAAACTCCTCCGGCAACATCATCAATGTCGGCGACAGCCCCCTGGCGGGCGACATCCAGGTCAGCGGACCGGGATCGCTTCAGGTGCTGGCGGGACGTCATCTTGACCTTGGCAGCGGTGGCAACAACACGGATGGCACCGGGGTGGGCATCACCAGCATCGGCAACGGCCGGAACCCGAGCCTGCCGTTTGACGGCGCGAGCCTCACGCTTGCCGCTGGCATCGGCCCGTCGGCCGGGCTGGCCTCCAGCAACGTGGACTTCAGCCGCTTCATCACCGAGGTCATCAACGGTCCCCGTGGCGGCAAGTATCTGGCTGACTACGCCAAGGCCGCCGGATCATCCGTGGACACGCTGTCGGAGTTTCAGGCGCTTTCACCGGACGAGCAGCGCCGCGTGGCGCTGGGTGTCTTTGCCATCGCGCTGCGCACGGCCGGCCGTGAACATTCGTCTGAGGGCACGGATTACGAGGATGGCTTCGCGGCGATTGCGTCGCTCTTCCCAGGCACGGCCTGGAGCGGTGACATCACCACCCAGGCCCGTGACATCCGAACCAAAAGTGGTGGCGCGATTGACATCCTGGTGCCGGGCGGCGGCCTGAAGCTGGCCACGGCGCTGCTGGGCAACTCCCTCGCACCTCCCGGCATCATCACGGAAGGCGGAGGCGGCATCAACATCTTCGCCAACCAGGATGTGGACATCGGCATTGCTCGAATCTTCACGCTGCGCGGCGGTGACGAGGTGATCTGGTCGTCAAAGGGTGACATTGCGGCGGGCAGCTCCTCGAAGACGGTGCAGTCGGCTCCGCCCACGCGCGTGATCATTGATCCGCAGAGCGCCGACCTGAAGACGGACCTTGCCGGCCTTGCCACCGGCGGCGGCATCGGGGTGCTGGCCACGGTCGCCGGAATCCCTCCGGGGAACGTCGATCTCATCGCCCCCAATGGCACGGTGGATGCGGGCGATGCCGGCATCCGTGCCACCGGCAATCTCAACATCGCCGCAACGGTGGTCCTCAATAGCGGCAACATCAGTGTCGGTGGCACGGCCTCCGGCGGCGCTGCGGCTCCTGCCGCGGCAGCGGTGAATGTCTCCGGCATGTCAGCCTCCTCCAACACGGTCGCGGCCGCCTCCAACACCGCCGCCACGAAGCCTGGTGCGGCCAAGGATGGCACGGTGGCGCAGAATGATGACAGCCAGACGCCTTCCATGATGAGCGTGGAGGTGCTTGGCTACGGCGGCGGTGAGGGCGAGGAGGATGAGGAGCGGAAGAAGCGACGCCAGTCTCTGCCCTGATCCTGCCGGGTCCCGCCTGGTGAATGAAAGGCCTAACGTTTCAGGCGCATTTCATGGCTGGAGACGGTGAGCGTGGTGCCCGCCTCCTGATGCCTGTGCACGGAGATGAAATCCACCCTCTTCATATCTCCCTCCAGCACCACCTCGGCTGAATAGGAGCCCTTGCCCGTCTTCTTCAGCGGGGTGCTCTGCCAGGCATCAAACTCCATGAGGATGCTGTAGTCCGGATGACGGTTCACGGACCAGTGAAGTTCATTCGACTGAGGCTCGGTGCCATCGGGGAAGCTGACGCTGACCTGGCAGCGGCGCAGTCCTTCGTCAGCCTTTGCCTCGATCCTTGGCGACCGGATGAGCCTTCGTGCGTCAAAGAAATGATGCATGGCGAAAGCGTAAAGGTTTTCATCAACGTCGGCCTGTGAGTTCACAGGTTGGGTGAAACCGGCCTCCTTGGCGCCTCCATGCTGGCCGCCAGGCATGATGTACACGGGAAGTTCGGGATACTTCACCCCGAGTTCGATGAGTCCGGGGCTGACGTTGTCGTTGGATCCCTGGCAGTAGAGGATGTCCACGCCGCGCCTTCCGAGGGCGTCGAGGTAATTGGTGGTGCGGCACACCTCCCAGGCGAGGCTGCTTGCGGCCTTGATCTCGTCGTCGCTCCAGCCGGCGGCCTTCACGGATTCCAGGGTGAGGCGTTCGTCGGAGCGCGCCTTCTGCCGCACCAGCATCGCGTTGCGTCCGGCTTCCGATTTCATGGCGGCGATGAACTCGTCGTTCATGCGGGTGATCGCCGGGTCCTGCGTGCCCTCGACATAGGGGCCGCCGGGGCTGTCGAGGATGGGGGCCACCACCGGCATCATGGCAGTGATGCGGTCATCGGCGATGCAGGCTGCCGCCGCGCCGACGCCGCGCTTGGAGCCTCCGGTGGTGAGCACCCGGCGCGGTTGAAAGACATCTTGTTCGGCCATCGCGGCCGTGAGGGCGCGCATGTCGCTCAGGCCCCAGATCCAGGCGGGGGTGTAACGGGTGTCCTTGGTCTGGACGAAGTGCTCCTCCATGAGCAGGTGCAGCCTGCCGACGGGCTCCATGTCCGTGATGGGGACCATGCCGACAAACACCAGGCCGACGCCATGCTCCTTGAGCAGCCGGAGCTTCGCACCCGTCGGCATGGGCGCCTTGGGGGTCAGCCCCATGTTCTCGATGAGCACGTTGCTGCAGGTTTTGCCGACCGGTGCCAGCATGGCCACCGGCAGCCGGACCTTCTGCCCCGGCCACCATTCGCAGATGGTGATCTCGACAACCTTGGATCTCAGCGCAGGATCCTTGGCGAGGGGCTTCCAGTCTTCGATGACGCGTGTCTCCAGCGTCGAGGCATCGCGCACCGACGCCATGTCATAACGGCCGATGGTGATGCCGGCCAGGACCGTGTGAAAACCTGTGACAAGAAGGCTGCAGAAAAGGAGTGAGCGGATCATGAGCGGGGATATCAACGTCCGTGTCGGCACAAACCCTTCAGGTGCCCGGCGCCCGGCCATCCTTGCGATCAGGCGCTTCACCGGCATGATGCGACTCATGCATCCCGCACCTGATCACATTCTTCAGACCGGCCTGGCCTTCTGGAACTCCAAAGCGCTGCTCACCGCCGTTGAGATCGGGCTTTTCACCGACCTGGCGCGGCATCCGGGTGACCTCGCCAGCGTGCAGGGCAGGATGGGCCTGCATCCGCGCGCAGCCCGGGATTTTCTGGACGCCCTGGTCGCGCTTGGATTTCTGAGTCGTGAGGACGGCATCTATCGCAACACGGTGGAAACTGATTTTTACCTCGACAAGGCCAAGCCGTCCTACATCGGCGGCATCCTCGAGATGGCGAACCACAGGCTCTACCGCTACTGGGGCGAGCTGACGACGGCAGTGCGCACGGGCGAGTCGCAGAATGAATCCAAGGGCGGGCATGATCCTTTCAAGGCGCTCTATGCCGATCCGGCAAAACTGCGTGAGTTCCTGCATGCGATGTCAGGAGTCAGCCGCGGAGCCAACATGACCATCGCGCAGAAGTTTCCATGGAAGGATTATTCAAGCTGCGCGGACATCGGCACCGCGCAGGGGGACCTGGTCATGCAGATCTGCCGAGCCAGTCCGCACCTGCGTGGCATCGGCTTTGACCTGCCCGAGGTCGGACCTGTCTTTGAGGATTACATCGCTGACAACGGCCTGTCCGAACGTGTGAGCTTCCAGGGCGGCAGTTTCTTCACGGATGATCTGCCGGGAGCGGATGTGATCCTGTTCGGCCACATCCTCCACGACTGGGACCTCGAATCCAAGCTCATGCTGCTGCGCAAGGCCTTCGTCGCCGTGCCGCCCGGCGGGGCCGTGATTGTCTATGACTCGATCATTGATGACGGGCGAAGGAGCAACGCCTTCGGTTTGCTGATGAGCCTGAACATGCTCATCGAGACGCCCGGCGGGTTTGACTACACGGGGTGCGACTGCATCGGCTGGATGGAGCAGGCGGGCTTCCGTGACTGTCGTGTCGAACCTTTGGTTGGGCCGGACTCCATGGTGGTCGGCTTCAGGCCGGCCTGACCGAGGCGTCCAACGGCCTCAGCCCTGCTGCTGCGCCGCGGTGTTGGATCCCGGTGGCGGAGGCGTCGGTCGGTCGGCGGGAAGCAGGCTGACGATCTCCTCGCTCATGCCAAAGTCCTCGACCAGCCTGCGACGGCGCTCGTCATCGTCAATCGACGTCTTCTCGACGCCGCCGTCAGAACGAAGGCGGACGGACTCGCCAAACGCCATGCCAAAGGTCTCCTCGCCACGGTTGCGTCTGGCCGTGAGCTGGTAGTTGAAGGGGCTCCAGCCACGGGTGTCGTCATAACGTCGGACGTATTCCTCATGATCCGCGCCGAACCGGTCAAACCGGCAGGGGAAGCCATCGGTCATGTGCAGCGGTCTCCAGTTCACCTGCCAGAGGCCGTCGGTGATCCTGGCGCGCACTCCCCATGAAGGGTGCGGGATGATGGTCTCCTCCGGGGCGCCCAGCGGCAGGGGTTCGCCAAAAAGAATGGAAGTGTCGGCCAGCTAGGGGCGGCCTTCGACGGTGACTCGCACCGAACCATGGTTAGGCGGCAGGTCGGGAACGACGAGCATGGTGGCGATGCTGCGCTCGGCTTCAAAGCCGAGCATTGTGAGCAGCGCGTGGAGGGCGTTGGATCCTGCCCAGCAGGTGCCGCCGGTGCCATGCTTGAGCCAGGAGGTGAAGTAGTCTTCAGCCGTGGTTCCCGGCAGCGGCCCGGGACGCTGCTGGTGCAGATGAACGAGCTTCTGAACATTGTCGAAAGGCACGCTCTGGCACCAGGCGGCGTAGATCTGACGAAGTCCGGCCTCGGTGGGATCAGGACGGGCCGTGAAGCCGAGCCTGGCGAGCACCTGTTCCAGGAGCGGTTCGGGAAGGTGACTGGCTTCCGATGACTTCATGAATTGGGGGCGTCGAGTCCAGGCTGGCGTTTCACCCTGAGGTGCCTGGTTGCACATAGTGGATGCCGTGCTCGGTGCTGATCTCCACAATCCGCCCCATGTCGGGTCCGCCGGGGGCGTTGAAGGCTTCGGCAATGCGCTCAAAGAACACTTCAAAACCTGCGGGGGCTGCATGTACGATCATGCGCAGCAGGGTGTCGCCGCAGTTGCGATAGGTGTGCCTTGAATTTCTGGGCAGGAAGGCGGTCGTGCCTGCGGGAACCTCCGTCCAGACTCCGTCCTGCCAGAACTCGGCACGGCCCTCCAGGATGTGAAACCATTCGTCCTCAAGCGTGTGCCAGTGCGGAGGCGGTCCTCCGCCCGGGGGCGTGACGACCTGCACCATGGTGAAAGCACCGCCGGTCTGCTCACCGCTGAGGAGGACCGTGACCTCGTCGCCGAGCGCGCGCAGGACCTTGCCGGTCCCGGGCAGGCTGATGATGGAGGGAAGGACTGGGACTGTGCTCATGCGAATGATGGATCAAAGACCGCTGAACACCTGAAGCAGCTCCACCTGGAAGATGAGGTCGCTGTTCGGTGGGATCTTGTCTCCCACGGCACGGCCGCCATAGGCAAGGCGTGAGGGGATGTGCAGCATCCATTTGTCACCCGGCTTCATGAGCTTGAGGGCCTCGGTCCATCCGGGAATCACCTGGCCGACGCCAAAGGTCGCCGGGCTGCCACGTTCATAGGAGCTGTCGAAAACCGTGCCGTTGGTGAGCGTGCCCCGATAGTGGACCATGACGGAATCAAAGTAGGAAGGCGATCTGCCGTCGGCCGGGCCGGATGCCAGGACCCGGTAACGCAGGCCGCTGGGCGTGGTGGTGACGCCGGAGGCATCCGTGGTGCTGGCTGGTGGCGGGGCCTGTGCTGCCGGCAGGGCTGATTCAGGAAGCGGCACCGGGGCTGCCGAGGCGGCGGGTTCCTTCTTTGCGGGGCTGGATTCACAGGCGACGAGCAGGATGGTCGCGGAGGTCAGGAACAGATATGACAGCTTCATGAAATGGCCATCCATGGCGGAAGGCGGGCCGGATGTCGAGGGCGGAGCGCACCTGCTTTTTCCGGCACATTTTGTTGGGATTGTCCTGAACCCGCCTTCCGGTGATGGCGGAAAGCCGGGCAGGTGAATCAGGCTCAGGCCTTCATCATCTCGGGGATCTGGCGGGTGGCGATGCCAATGGGGCGGTCGAGGGGCACTCCGGCGCAGGCGAGCAATGTGGTGAGCAGGTCGCCCTGGTTGCCTTTGACGCTGTTGATGAAACGTCCGGTGTTGACCGATCCGCCGCCCTTGCCGGCGATGATGAAGGGCAGGTTTTCACGCGTGTGCTTGTTGCCGTCCTCCAGGCCGCTGCCCCACATCATGATGCAGTTGTCGAGCAGGGTGCCGTCGCCCTCGCGGATGGCGGCCATCTTCTTCACCATGTAGGCGAACTGGTCGATGTTGAACTTGGTGATGGCGGCCACCTTGCGCACCTTCTCCGCCTCGTTGTTGTGATGCGTGGGCCCGTGGTGCGTGTCGCTGAAGCCCAGCTCGGGATAGGAGACACCGTTGGGCGTGGAGCCGATGTAGGTGCTGACACGGGTGGTGTCAGTCTGGAAGGCCAGGACGGTGAGGTCGCACATGACCTGCATGTACTCGCTGCGTTTGTCACCTTCAGGAATCCTGACCTCGATGGGCGGCGAGTCCGTGGCCTTGCGCCTGCTCGGGGCGACGCCGGCCTTCTCCAGTGCGGCCTCCTTCTGCCGCTGCTCGATGGCGGCGATGCGCCGTTCGACGGAGCGGACGCTGTCGAGGTACTCATCGAGCTTCTGCTGGTCACTGTGCGGAAGCCTGCGCCGAAGGTCCTTCGCGCCGCCGATGACCAGGTCAAGCATCTGGCGGTCGAGCGGGTCGGCGGCGGCCGCCCTGCCGCCCTGGCCGGACTTGCCGAACAAACGATTCAGAACGCTGCGCGGGTTGATCTCGGCGGGCATGGCCTGGGTGGGCGAGCGGAAGCTGCAGTGCGAGTAGTAGCCCTCGTTCAGGCCCTCCTGGTTCTCCTTGTGCGTCTGCGGCATGGTGGCCAGCTCCAGCGAGGGCAGGGAGGTGAGGGCGCCATAATAGTTCGCAAAGATCTGGTCGGCGGAGATGGCGATGTGGATCTGGTTGCGTTTCGCCGCGTCCGGCAGCGTGGCCGTGAGCCAGGTGGACAGCTCCAGGGCATGGGGTGCGCTGCCAAATGGCGCGATGGGCACGCCGGAGATGCCCTTCATCAGGAGGCACTGGTCCAGGATCGGGCGCAACGACTCAAGAGCGGGCGGTGGCGAACTGAGGAAGCCCTCCGGCGATTTCGGCCAGAACTGGTCCATGATGACGCCGTGCGGCATGTACATGAAGCCGAGGCGAACCGGCGGCTTGTAGGCTGTCTTCCCCCGGGTGCTGTCCGCCCAGCCCATGGTTTCAAGCAGGGGCAGGCCGAGGGAGGCGCCGAGGCCGCGCAGGCAGGCGCGGCGGCTGAGGTGGGGGTGAGCGGGCATGAGGTGGGTTATTCCTGGACTCTACGGTTTAAAAACGGGTAGCTTGTCACGATCTCGGTGATGAGCGTCTGCATCCGGTGGCCGTCCCTGGAGATGGTCTTCATCATCTGGTCCACGATGATGTGGTCATAGCCGTCGAGCTGGCGGCAGAGGGCGTAGGCGAGCAGCTTCTCGGTGAGGTTGCGGGAAAGGTCGTCCTGGCGTTCGGCGATGATGGCCTTGAGCTCCTTTGGGGAGGCGAAGCGCCTGCCGCCCGGCAGCTCGCCGACGGCGTCGATGGGGCCTCCGGACTCGTCCTTGTCACGCCAGCGGCCGATGGCGTCGAAGTTCTCCAGGCCGAAGCCGATGGGGTCGAGGATCTTGTGGCAGTTGGCGCAGACAGCGTTGGTGCGATGCAGCTCGGTGCGCTGGCGCAGGGTGAGGCTGGCGACCTTCTTCGGGTCCTGCTTTTCGAGCGCGGGCACGTTGGGCGGCGCGGGCGGCACGCGCTGACCGAGCACCTGCTCAAGCACCCAGACGCCGCGCTTCACGGCGCTGGTGCGCGTGGCGAAGGAGGTGGTGGCCAGCACGCCGGGCATGGCCAGGATGCCGCCGCGGTTGGCGTCGGTGAGCTTCACCTTCTGCATGCCGGGGCCGGAGATCTTTTTGTCGAGGCCATAGATCTTCGCGAGCGTGCCGTTGAGATAGGTGTAGTCGCTGTTAACGAAACCGACCACGCTGCGGTTCTCGCGCACGATGCTTTCAAAGAAGAGGCGCGCCTCGTCATACATCGCCTGACGAAGCTCCGGCGTCATCTCCGGAAACCGGGTTGCATCGAAGGTCTTGTCCTTCAGCTCCGCCGCCCCCAGCCACTGTGCGCCAAAGCCGTCAAAGAGCGCACGCGAGCGCGGGTCGGCAAGAAGGCGTCGTGTCTGCGCCTTGAGCACCTCCGGCTCGTGGAGCCTGCCTTCGTCGGCGAGCCTGGACAGCTCGGCATCCGGCATCGTGGCCCAGAGGAGGTAGGAGAGACGCGAGGCGAGCTGGTGGTCGTCGAGCGGCACGATCTTCTGGCCGGCGGGTGCTTCCGTGGAGGGGGTGATGAACAGGAACTGGGGCGAGACAAGCACGGCCTTGAACATCAGCTTCAGGGCGGCCGGATGGTCGAGATTGCTGGAGCGGCCGAGCTCATAGACATCCATCAGCACGTCCAGCTCGGTCTCGGTGGGCGGACGTCGGTAGGCGCTGCGGGCGATCCTGCGGGCCGCCTGGCGCGCGGCATCCCGGGCGTCGGCCGGGCCTGCCGAGGGGGTGCCCAACCAATGATTCAACCGGCTGGCGGGCGTCTTCTGGATCACCGTGGCGGCGATGCCGAGATACTGCTCGGTCTGCATCGGGGAAAGCGAGTTGAGGTAGCCTTCTCCTGGAACTTCGTCGGGCAGCTCCGCCGCGACGGAGGCGTCCACACCGAAGAGATCATGGAGGGTGTTGCCAAACTCGGTCTTGGTCAGGCGCCGGATCACGAAGGGGCCGGGGTCGCGTGCGCTGAGGTACTTGATCCTGGCGAGCGCGTCGAGAAAGCGCTGGCGTTCCTCTTCGGAGGGCTGGTCGGCGTCGTCAGGCGGCATGTCGTGCGCGTTGACGTTGGCGATGCATTCCATCCACTTGCGGCTGAAGGCGGGGTCGCCCGGCTTCTTGACCGCAACGCGCAGGTTGAGGCCCGCCTTCGGGCGGTCCGCATGACACTCGATGCAGTATTTCGCCACGAACTTTTCGACGTTCTGCTTGAAGGCTTTCTGAGCCTCGGCCTGCATGGCGGCAAGCTCCTTGTCCTCCTCGGCCATCAGCGGCGGTGAGGTGACAAGCGCCAGGAAAAGGCACAGCCAGGTCGGGAGCATGGGCCAGACAGGCCGCGGAGTACGATCTTGAGGGGACGGAGGCTTCAAAACGGGGTCTTGTATGACGTCTCTTGCGGCCCGCATCTTTTGACTTTTGGCTGCCTGGTCATCTTTCATGGGGCAAGGCTGCCCCGTCCCTCTGCATGCCTCGGGGCCTGGCTTTTGTTGCCAGAAGACGGGTTAGGCGGCGAGCAGGAAGTCACGCCCCTCCACCCAGCCGCGCTCGCTGAGATGTGCGTGGATGTTTTCTCTCGCACCGCGCGCGCCAACCCCGGCGAGGATGAAGCTTTCAGCCATCCCGGGAAGTTCATCGGGCAGCCTCACGCTGCGGTTATCGATAAGCCGCCCGCGTTTTGCGGGGTTGACGTCGATGAAGCCCGTGAAGCGCAGGCCCAGTTCTTCGAGTGAGTCGAAGCGTCTGCGCGTGATGCGGCCCGAGCCCCAGAGCCAGAGACCGCGATGCCCGCCGATCTGGCTTTGCAGCCAGCGGGCGAGGTGTCTGCTCTTGAGTTCATAAAACGCCTCCGTTGAATAACGCGGGTCCGTTCGCGACAGCCGGCCCGGCGGGTCGTTCCAGGTGAGCAGTTCCTCCGGCAGTTTGGCAAAGCGCACGCCCTCCTCCAGCCAGCGCAGCCAGAGCTCGTAATCCTCCGGAAAAGCACCGTCGCGCCAGCCACCGTGTCGTTCGGCAAGGCTTCTGCGAAACATGACGCTGGGGTGCGCGACGGGGGCTTCGACAAAGCGTCGCAGGCTCATGCTTTCGGGGCTCATGAGCGTGTTGATCCAGTTCACATGATCCGCGTAGCCGACGCCGTTTCCCTGGTAGCGCACGCGACAGGAGACAAGGCCGACATCCGGATTTTCCTGCAGGTGCCTGAGCTGCAGGGCGAGTCGTTGCGGATGCATCAGGTCATCGGCATCCATCCGGGCGATGAGGGGGGCTCGGCAGGCGGCGAGACCGGTGTTCAGCGCCTGGACGATGCCGGAGGCAGGGATGCGGATCCGATGCAGCCGGGGATCTTGTTTGCAGGCGTCCTCAAGCAGGGCGGGGGTTGCGTCCTGGGAACCGTCATCCACGAGAACGAGTTCCCAGTCGCGCAGGGACTGCGCTTGAATGCTCGCCACCGCCGCCATGACCGAGCCCTGCGCATCGCGCACCGGCATGAGCACGGAAACCGAAGGCATGGGTGGAGAGGACATTGTCTGGCAGAAACTGGGGTGTGTAGAGCCTTGGCAGGTGGAGTGTGACGAGGTTGTTGCTTCAGGCCAAATCAACTGTTTGACCCGAAATTCATCGTTTGCCTAATTTGGTGTTGGGCAAAGTTCTTGTCAGTCTAGAGGCTAGCGGTTAGCAGAATTTCTGAATCATGGATTTTCTGCTGCGGCTTTTTTATCTTTTATTAGGCTTGTCGTGTTTCCTGGGCGGCGTGGCCAGCGTCCAGGCTGAGCCGCGAACGCTGACCTTTGATCCACCGCAACTGATGATTTTAGGCGCTCCCAAGGTCGTGGGGCCGGAGATCCGCGAGCAGCATTTCATCATGAGCAGAGGCACGGCAGAGGCACCTGGTCTGACCTTTCTGCGGCACAGCAGCGGCCTGGCCATGGCGGAGATTCCCGGCATCGCCGAGGAGGGCTTGACCCTCCGGTTGAATCCGGTGTCGCTCCAGCATCAGGGCACCTTTTCAGGCACCGCCCTGATGCCTGATGGGAGCAGGGAGGGGTGGTTGCTGCGCTCACCAACCGCCTCCGAGGTTTCTCTGCAGGTTGTGCCTCTGCCCGTGCTGCAGACCGAATCGCTGGGGCATGCGATGGTGGGCCTGCGCTATGATCTGACCCTGATGGCGATCAGCGAGCGACCGAAATACTTCAGTGCGCAAGGTCTTCCGACGGAGTTGAAGCTGGATCCGCAGACGGGCCGCATTCAGGGCGTCCTTCTGCAAAGCTCGATTCTGCCTGGCACGCCTGCCACGGGCAGTTCCAGCCACCGGGTGTTTGTGACAGTGCACACGGCCTATGGACAGACCACGCGCCAGATGACGTTGCAGGTGCATCGGCGCTGGCCGGACGGGGGTATGGCAGGCCTGGCTCAGCCGGGCCTGCTGCCTGGACTGCGTCAGCCCGCGAAAGTTCAGGGTGAGCTGACCGGCAATCAAGTGAGCCTGCAGATTCTGGGTTCACCCCGGATTCAGGGGGTTGCAACGCTGATGTTTGACCAGGCCACCGGCCGCATGCGTGGACGGCTGCAGAAGGTCAGCGCGCCCGGATGGCTGGGGCATCCGGTTCGTTGGAACGGCTCCGTGCTGGAGTCGGATGCGGAGTCCCCGTCCGAAGCCCTGGTTCAGTTCCATGCCTCCAGGGTGGTTCGTCAACTGGATCCATCCCTGCACTTTGCCGGCAAGTATCCTACCGCGCTTACGACGGTGGATGGAAGGGCGCCAGCAGCGGCCGACCTGCCTGTGGGCAGCGGCATTCTCAGCGCACGTCTGGGTTCAAACGCGCGGCTGACCTACACCGGTGCGCTTCCGGACGGCAGCAACTTCACCGGCTCGGGAGAGCTGACGAAAGACTGGCAGAATGACCAGGCGCTGCTTCATCCTCTGTGCTGCGTCGCGAGTCCCGGTGGCGGTCGTGTGCTGGGATGGGTGCAGGTGGCTTACCAGGCCTTGTACGGACAGCTGGAATGGAGCCGGCCGGCGATGCCAGCGGATCCCTCGTGGCCACAGGGCTTCGCCTTTGGCAGCCAGAGCCGCTATCTTCAGATGGAGGGCCGCCTGCTGGTGCCACCGCTTGCCGGTGAGACATTGCTGGGCCTGCATCGCCAGCCAGTGAAGCTGATCGGACGCACCCGCGGAGATACGTTGGTGTCCTCGCGCCGCTTCACCGTGAACACCCGCCATGTGGCCCATGCCGAGCCTCCTGCCACGCCTTCGGCCACCCTGTTCATCCAGCCGGGGGAAGGCACGTTTTCAGGAACGTTGAGCATGGGCAGCTATCTTGGCAAGCCCATCACCGGCAGCTATCGTGGCGTGCTCATGGCGGGCCAGCGCCGGGGACGCGGATTCATGCTGCTGCCTGACCCGGCGCGCTACAGGCAAAACTTTCTCAGCCTGGGCATCAACCTGAGTCCAGGGGCTTCGGCACCGCCTTCCATCATGCCCATGCGGTCTGTTCAAATCGAGCTGCTGCCCGAATCGACCGCTGACTGAACCCAACCCACGCCTAATCAATCATCTGGAATCGAGTGAACTTCCGACACCTCCTTTTCATCGGCGTCTGCCTGCTTCTGCCCGGCATTGCCGCCTGGGCCCAGCAGGGCGTCTCCCCGTCGTCAAGCGCACGCTGGATGGATGAGTGGCAAAACCGGAGGAATCCAGAGCCTGCCGAGGGGGAACGTTCCCCGGGGCGGGTGGGCGATCCCCAGTTCCTGAGCATGAGCCTTTCGGGGGCCCTGCGCATGCAGGCGGACCTGACGGGTTATCACAGCCAGTTTCAGCAAGCGCGGCGTTTCCCGGGTGCGGTGGATGAGCCCGCCGCGCGCGCCCCGGCTTCCGGCAGGCCGTTGTCGGCCACGCTGGATCAGGCCTTCGAATGGAATCGAGTTGAGTTCGCGGGAGCAGGTCAGGAGGCCTTGTTTTCCACCACGGGATTGTCCGTGTCGATGCAGCACGGGACCCTGGATTCCGGGCGTCTGACCCTGGATGCCGCAGGCGGTGTCACTCTGGCCTCCTCGGATGACTTCCAGCTTTCCTCCGGAGGTGGCGGCACGGCCTGGTTCATGCAGCCGGGATCCTCGCTGGTGTTTGAGCGAAGGGTGGGCGATGTCATGATCAGTGCTTATGAGCGTTTTGCCGCACGGCCCGATGCTTCATTGAGCTTTCTTGGCCAGTTTCAGGGCACGGTGCTTGCGCCTTTTTTTGCGGCCATGCAGAACGATCTGGGCACGGTGCTCGCCTGGCAGCCGAGGCAGGATCTGGAACTGGTGCTGAACTACAACTGGGCCTCCGCCCAGGCACTTCGCAGCGCCGGGGATTCCTTCGGTTTTAATCCGCACGATGATCTCGACGTGCTGGCAAACCGCGACATTCACAGCGTGCTGGCGACGCTCACCTGGCGTGTCGGTCCCGCCGTCAGCGCGGGCCTTCGCGGCGGTCATGCCTGGACCTCGCATGAAGAGTCTTTTGCCAACGACGGCCGGCAGTGGCATGCCGGACTGTTTGCGGACTTGCGCCTGCCGTTGCGACAGCATCTCCATCTGCAGGCGGGGGCCCAGGGGATGAGCTTTGATGCACCCGAGCCTTTGGGCGTTTTCTTTCCGCCGTTCCCAGCCACCCCAGCCTCGCCCGCGGCTTTTGTCACGAATCATGGCGACAGCGCGGAACTGAATGCCAGCCCCTATGCCAGCTTCAGCCTGGGCGGTCCCCTGGGCGAAAGGCTTTCCCACCAGCTTAGCGGAGGTCGTGAGGCCGCACTTGGACTTCTGTCTAATTATGTCGAAGCGTATTATGTGAACTATGAGGTGCAGGCGCGCCTTTGGGCCGGCGCTGCCATGAATCTCAGTGCCTTCTATGAGGACCTGAAGGATTCTGGCGGTGTTTTTGCGACTGACACCCAGGTCCGCGGCGGCAGTCTCCTGCTTCATCAAAAGTGGCGGCGATTCATCTTCTCCGCAGGCTGCGGTCTCAATCGATTCGATGTCGATTCTCAGTCCGCCAGCCTGGTGCGTCTGTCCGCCTCCATGAGACAGCCCATGGTCCAGGCGGGAGTTTCTTGTCAGATCTGTCCAGGAGCGAGCCTGAACCTTGACTGGATGCACCTGGTCACGGATGTCGATGCTGCGTCAGATGATGCGGTTCAGGACCGTCTGAGCCTGGGGCTGCGACTGCGGTTCTGACTCAGAAACGATGCCCATGGAACTCCTGTAGGAACATGGGCTTGCGGTTGTTCCACCCTTGGTGGCAGGAATGAGGGTGAATGGTTTGCAGATGCCCGGTGCCTTGGGGAGAGCACTCAATGCCTGGCATCTTTTTTTCTTTGCCGCTTTCAGCGGAATGCTGATGAATCGACAGGCGCTTCCAAGCTATCAGCGCAACAGATCAGTTGGAATTCATGAATGCACCCTGCAGGCGCAGACATCATCAGTTTTTACTGATGCTGTAGTCGAAAAAGCCATGTTCCCACATCCAGTTGTTGGCTTTAACTTCTGCAGTGATGGGCTGGTGATCATAGGGTATCACAAAGGTTTTCCAATTTCCGCCGGAGATCAGCCTTTCTTCCAGGACTTCCCCGTTCTTTTTTAATATCAGGGTGAAATCTCCACGGGGATGGTTGCGCACAGCCAGGCTTAGCTTGCCCTTGGACTGGGTTGTGATTTTGGAGAAGTCAAGCGAACCAGGCCTTTGAGGTCCAAATGGGTGAACGACCAGGACATTGAACTTGCCAAGAGCTTTCTTATACATGGGCGGTTTACCGTCTTCATCACGACGGGCGTTCAACACCTTGTCTGAATCGGCTGGAAGAAGAAGTTCAGACGTGTTGACGATGAGTAGCGGGTCTGTGACAGACCTTGATGTAAATCCTTCAAGATCTGCGGCCTGAACCCAGGTCGTGCTGATGAAAAATGACCAAAGAAGCTTTTTAAGAGGTCGGTTGATTGTAACCATGTGTGTGATGGACATTTGTTGCTTCGTTAAGCGAAGTAAGAATTGTTTCCAGCTTTTGAAAATGCAACTCTTTTATCTTGCGCTGCCGCCTCATGGTTATTTCAAGCTGATTACCAGCCGGTGATTCAAGTGAGATGACTTGGACCTGCCACTTACTTTGATGACCTGTGGCACAGGAGACATGTTGTGCATGAAGTTGGTGGGATTAGCGGTTCATTGTTAATAACTTTCGCAAACTGTTTCCAAGCGTGGTTTGTAGCCGCTGGAGCATGTGCCTTTGCTTACTGGCTTGCATTCATTTTGGACCAACCGAGAGGCGCACCATTCGTGCCATGTTGCTGCGGGTTCACGGCGAGGTCGCGATCCTGCGCCTGCCCGAAGGACGCGAGGTTACCTACCCGTTCGAGCATCTGTCAGACGAGAGTCGGACGAGGGTCTTTCAGGCGACACCGCCTGCGAGGTGACTCCGGCTAACCGTTACCCCCCGGCGACTTCGCCCCTGTAGAATGGCTCTGCACACGAACGAGATGAAAGGACCCCTCAGTCTTGGTCGCCAGACTCCTGAAGTGGTGCTTTCAAACGTCATCCAGGGTGATAGTCCGGCGGCCCTTGGGGCATTGGCGGCTCTTTGGGGCTACCTTTGGGGCGGGTGGCGGAAAGGCCTTTCTCGTGCTGAATGCAAGGCATGAATGGCATCTGTTTCTGGGCGTGATGTGGCGCTAGGGATGGGGAGCGTTTGTGTTAGCCAGCTGCCGCCTGCCTTTGTTTCTCCGCCGCGCCGGCATCGAGCACACTCTGGATTTCATCTCGAACTTGCCTGGCTTGTTCTGCATCCGTGTCCCGCTCCAGAAGGCAGGTCTCATGTCCATCTTCATGCACCGACCAGACATGATGGTGCGTCACCACACTGCCCTTGTGACGCCATTGGTAAGGGCGCACCTCGACCGTGCAGATCGTTTCTGTGGCCACCTCGACAGGCCGCCGCCAAGGCACTGGGCCGTGGCTGATGGTGATGCGCTGGGGCGTGACATCCAGACGTGTCACATTTACCAACCGCCGGACCACCATGTAGGTGAAGAGCAGGCCGACGACGCCAAACACCACCACCAGCAGTTGAATCGGATGATTCCACGGCATTTCATTCAGTTTGAAAAACAGCCCCACGGGAATTGCCGCCGCTACTACGCCCAACGGTAGCAAGCCCCATGAAGTCATGTTTCGCCAACTGATCGAGATGACCCGGTTGGAGCCGGAGCCCTCCACGGACAAACCTGCGGGCAAGGACGGTGCGTCTGAGGCTGACTTCATGAGGAAGTCTACCCCCAGCCTGAGCGATCTGGCAACCCGCTGTACTTGGAAAACCTACTCTGAACCGCCTGAACGTGAAATGGCAGGAGAATGACCACGCTTTTCGAGGCTCGGCTCTGGCTGATTCGAGTCGAGAGAGCAGCCACGAAAGAGAAAGGATATTGGTCAGCCTGGTGCAGCCTGACCACGTTTCCTCCTTGTAAAGAGAAGGCTCAGTCCGGCCCGAATGCTGCTTCCCATTGATGATGACGATGCAAACCTCCCCTGTTCCCTGGAAAGTTCTCTCCTCCCATCTCGGTCTTGGTATTCTGACGGACGGTTGGTGCTTGGACGCCAGGGAGGACTCGGAAGGCCCGGAATCCCGCTGCTTCCGCATCGCGGTGGTCTTTGATTTGCCCTTTTCGTCCGTGCCCGTGGTCCAACTCGGGCTCACCGGCTTCGACATCGACCAACGGGACACCGCGCGTGTTAGTCTCAGGGTGGCGGACATCACGCCGACGGGGTTTATGGCCGAGGTCTGGACCTGGGCGAACACCCGTGTCTATGCCGTGGAGTTCAACTGGCTCGCCATCGGGGCCTGAGCATCAGGCATTGGGTGAAGGCCATGGTTCTTTAACAAATCATCGCTACTGACGAGGGTGCGGCTGTCGGGTTGTGAGTGACAGGCGTTATGAATGAAGCTGGCAGAAAGATTGGGGGCAGAAAAATTTCAGAGGGCTGAGGGCTGCTTGGGAAAATCTTTCTGCCCTCCATCTTTCTGCCCGCACATGGGGCTGTCTGAAAGCGCCTTCATGTTCGAGGTCCGGCCAATTCTCGGCGTGCAATGATCACCGCCGCCACTCGGTGAACTCGACGCGGAGTTTTTGGGCGATGGCGTTGAGCTGGGGCTTTTCCTGCGGCTCGATGAGGACGAGGGAGGTGCCTTTATTTCCGGCGCGGGCGGTGCGGCCGCTGCGGTGGGTGTAGTATTCGAGCTGGTCGGGCAGTTGGTGATGCAGCACGAAGCTCAAGCCGGCCACGTCGATGCCGCGAGCGGCCACATCGGTGGCGACGAGGAATTGTGAGCGCTCTTTTTTAAAGGCACGCATCACTTTGTCGCGATCCCGCTGGGCGAGATCGCCCTGGAGTACTTCGACGGCGAGGCCGGCCTTGCGGAGTTCCTCGCCGAGGTGGATGGCGCCCCATTTGGTGCGGCAAAAGATGAGGCCGCGCTCCTCGCGCTGGCGTTTGAGGTAGTCGATGATGAAGGCGCTCTTTTCGCCGCGATGGCAGACATGGTAGCGGTGGTCGATGTCACGGTTCACGACCTGCTCGGTGTCGATCTGGATGCGGTGCGCATTCGCGGACAAGCAGCCTTTGATCAGGTCGCCCACGGCATCGGGGAAGGTGGCGGAGAAGAGCCAGGTGGCGCGGCGCATGGCGGCGATCTTCAAAATCTCGACGATGTGCTTTTTGAAGCCCATGCTGAGCATCTCGTCGGCCTCATCGAGCACGGCGTAGCGCACGAATTCGAGCGTGAGGGCGTCTTTTTCGAGCAGCTCGGTCAACCGGCCCGGCGTGGCGACGAGAATGTGCGTGGGACGGCTCAGGCGCTCGATCTGCATGTCGATCTTGTCGCCGCCGCAGGCCACCTCGATGAAGATTTTTTGGTCGCAGTATTTCGTGTAGCGGAAGAGCTGCTTGCCGATCTGCTTGGCCAGCTCGCGAGTCGGCGCGAGCACGAGGCCCTGGATCTCGCCGTGCGTCGGATCGATCTTCATGAGCAGCGGCAGGCCGAAGGCGGCGGTCTTGCCTGTGCCCGTCTGCGCCTGTGCGATGAGATCGGAGGTGTTTTGGATCAAAAACGGGATCACGTGCTCCTGCACCGGCGTGGGTGTGACGATGCCGAGTTCTTCAAGGCCGCGAATCATCGCATGCGGCACGCCGAGTGTGTGAAAGGGATGTGACATGGCTGTTCCCTGCGCCTGGATGGGGGGGTTGCCAAGGGAAGAAATGAAGGTCTCCTGACCCCGTTTCCCCCTTCTGAGGTGGAACCATGGAAGACACCGGTATAGAATGCCTGCCATCTACTTTCGGCACATTAAAAGTGGAGTTTACAACCCGACGACCGGCCGGATCGGGTTTGCCTTCGATGCCATTCCTGGTGCCAGCTAGGTGCTTCAGAAATCCACCGACCTTCAAAACTGGACGTCCGTGACTGCGCCGCGAATGCCTGAGAACTTCCAGGAGATCATCTTGGAAGACAGCCTGTCAGACGAAGAGCGCGCCTTTTGGAGAATCGAGGCCGTCCCGCAATAACCTGATGCTGCTGCTGCAAAGTCGGCAGGCCTCGCATGCAGAATGCCTGGCATTAACGGCATGGCATTAACGGCACTTCGCGACGAGTCTTGATGGAGCACTGTACAAAAAGCCTGGCATCTTTTTCTTTGGAAAGTTCTCTCTTCCCATGTCTGCCTCGGCGTCTTGACGGATGGCTCTTGCCTGGGGCCAGGGATGACTCGGAGAGCGCGGAATCCCGCTGCTTCCGCATGGAGGTGGTCTTTGATTCGCCCTTTGGGTCCGTGCCCGTGGTCGAGCTCGGACTCACCGGCTTCGATATCGAGCAGCGGGACACCGCGCTTGTCAGTCTCAGTGTGGCGGACATCACGCCGACGGGGGGGGCGAGGTCTGGACCTGGGCGAACACCCGTGTCTATGCCGTGGAGTTCAACTGGCTCGCCATCGGGGCCTGACGACTGCTTGGAAAATCTTTCTGCCCCCCATCTTTCTGCCAGCAAATCGGGCTGCCTGGAAAGCGTCGACTCATCCCCAGGCCCGCTGGATTCGATGCAGGGCCGCAAAGAGCGTCTTGAGTTCAATGCCTATTCTTCGTTCTGGCATCAACCGACGGGCAGTCGTCGGAGTTTGCGCATCGAGTGCAGACCGCCCGTCGCCTCGGCGATCCTGCGTGCGCCGTGCTTCCGCTTCGGACCGAACTTCTCACGGTTCTCCTCGAACACACCCTCCACAAACTCACGGCTCCCCAGCACCAGCCCGTCGCTGAAATACCTCACCCGCAGCCTCACCAGTTCCCCCGAACCCAGCCTCCCGCCCGCCTTCAGCACCTCCCGCGCCGCCTCCGCGCTCACCCCTCGCCTGACCACGTTTTCGTTCTGCGCGTCCCTCACCTCCACGCCGCTGCTGAACAGCAGGCAGCGGTACGCCTCGGTCCATCCTACATGGGCTTCGGGCGACGGAACCTCGCTGCTTGGTGCTTCATGGATGGTGTTCTTGCTTGGAAGCTCCTGCCTGGCTTCGTCGTGAACCTGGTTGGCACTCACGGCCGTCAGAGTTGACGCCTCGGCGAAGCTTGAGCCTGGGGTTTGTGGCGAGCCTTCCTGGCAGGCCGCCTGCGGCATCACGGGCACGCTGGTCTCGCTGAAGACTGCGGAAGCGGGAACTGGGTCGTGATTGCCCGCTTCGTCAGGCCCTGCGCTGGCCTCTTCTCCTACCGCTGCCTGATCGCTGGCTAGGCCGCCCTGAGTGATGTGTCGGTTCTCCAGTCGGCTGCCCGTCACCCGTGCCAGCCCGCGCTGAGCCCTCCGGCTGCCGCCCATCGCCTCGCCATAGCCGCACCAGCGGTAGTCCTTCGGATCCTCCACCAGGCCCGCCCTCACCGGGTTGAGGTCGATGTAGGCCGCCATCGTGTGCAGCGGCTCGCCCTGTCCCTCCACCATGACGCTCTTGAAGCGGTCCATCCACAGCGTGCCCTTTCGGCCGCGGCGTTTGTTGAACCAGCGGCTGAAGCGTTCCTTGACCTCCTTGACGAAGAGCGAGAGGTCGCAGAAGCGGCGCTTGATGGCCTCAATTTTGGCGAGGGCGAGGGATTCCAGGCCGCGTTTGCGCAGCTCATCAAGGTCC
>JBIJBP010000034.1:0-40590 GCA_044345155.1 Prosthecobacter sp.
CCACGCTGCCCCGCGTTCGCGGTGCTGCGGAAGCGGAGTTCCGCGCTCCGTTCCGATCCACGCACCGGGGCGCGGATTTCCAAATCCGCAGCCGGGCGGTTCGCTTCTGCGCACGAAACCTTCCTGCCGCCCCCTTTAAAACGATGAAGGGACAGGCCCGAAGATTCGAAGACTGCGAAAGCCTGCTCCACGCTGCCCCCGCGTTCGCGGTGCTGCGGAAGCGGAGTTCCGTGCTCCGTCACGGACTCAGCCCGCGAAGGCATCCGCAGGCACTCCCCGAGCTCCCGGACGGCAGACGAACAAACGACCAGCGAGTTCTTCCTGAAGCCCCGGCTTCAGCCCGGTGGTGACGTAGAGGTCAGCCAGATCTGGCCCGCCAAAGGCGCAGGCGGTTGTCTCCACGCAGGGAAAGTCCACCTGCTCCAGCACCTTGCGTGAGGCTGGGTCAAAGCAGAGAACCTTGGCCCCATGACAGAAGGCGACCCACAGGCGATCTTCGCTGTCGATGGTCATGCCATCCGGGCTGCTCGAGTCGGCGCTGGTGTCCCAGACCACACGTTCGTTGCTGATGGCGCTGCTCGATTTGTCGAAATCGAAGGCGCGGATTTTTTTGCTCGGCGTGTCGATGTAATACATGACTGACGCGTCACGTGTCCAGACGATGCCGTTGGAGTTGGTCACCGGGGAAAACTTCTTCTCGATGCGCAGGTCGGTATGCAGGCAGTAGAGCGAGCCTTCCGGCTGCTTTTTCAGGCAGATGCTGCCCGCCCAGAAGCGTCCGGCGGGATCGCACTTGCCGTCGTTGAACCGGTTGTCCGGCAGGCCGGTCTCGGGATCGCCAATCGCAGTGCTGACACCCGTGGACTCATCGAGAAAATGAAAGCCGGTGTCGCCCGCCCACACGAGGCCGCCTTTGGCACGTGGCACGACGGTGCCGACGCGCTCGCCCACGTTCCAGATCTTCTCCTCACCGGTGACCGGGTTGAAGGCGATGATCTTGTAGGCCTCGATGTCGACGTAAAGCAGGCGGTTCTGATGCCAGAGGGGGCCTTCGCCCCAGACGGAGACGTGGTTGCCAACGGGTGTGACAGGGATCATGACGGTTCAGATGAAGGATCAGTTCAGGCGGATGGAAGCGTTTTTTGGTAGGCCGAGGCGAGGCTGGAGGAAAGCTGACGCGGCAGGGAGTCCGGGGCGTGCATCTCCATCTCCACCGGCTTTTCGGCCAGGTTGGCCTCGTTGAAGACGCGCACGGCCATGAACAGCTCGCCATCCTGGAGCCAGGTGTGCGCACCCACCGGAGTCTGACAGCCGGCGCCGAGCAGGCGCAGAAAGTCGCGCTCAGCGATGACCCGCGTCTCCGTGTCGGCATGATTGATGGCGCGAAGCAGGCTGCGGGTGGAGTCGTCCCCGGTCCGGCATTCCATGGCGATGGCTCCCTGCCCGGCGGCCGGCAGGAACTGACGCGGATCCAGTGTCAGGCCGTGCAGGACGGCACCCTCGATCTCAATCCGTCCGTCCTTGAGAAGGCCCAGCCGGATCAGGCCGGCGGCGGCGAGAAGCACGGCGTCCAGGGGCGCCTCCCCCAGAACCTTTTTCACGCGGGTCGGCACGTTGCCGCGGATCTCGACGATCTCGACATCGGGTCGTAGCCACTTGATCTGGGCGGCGCGGCGGACGCTGCTCGTGCCCACGCGGGCTCCTTTAGGCAGGGTTTCCAACGTGCAGGACTCACGGGTGATCAGCACATCCTCAATGGGTGCGCGGGGCATGACGGCGGCGATTTCAAAGCCGGGGGCGAGGTCGCTCGGCACGTCCTTCAGGCTGTGCACGGCGGCGTCGATCTCCCCGCGCTCGAGGGCGATCTCGAGTTCCTTGATGAAGATGCCCTTGTCCACCTGGGCCACACCCGCGAACTCGGAGAACCGCAGGTCCTGGCGCTTGTCACCGCTGGTCTGGATGATGCGGCGTTCGACGGCCAGGCCGGGATGGGCGGCTTGCAGCACGGCGGTGACCATTTCGGTCTGCTTCAGGGCCAGCTCGCTGCCGCGAGTGCCAAGGATGAGGGGACGGTTGGACATGGGGGCCGGAAGGTTTGCACGCGAACCGGCGGCCATGCAAACAAAGGCTTGCCGCACTTCACCGGACCGGGGTCACTTTTCGATGAGGGAGGTTTTGCACAGGTTTGCATAGAGACCGCCATGGGCGAGCAGCTCGTCGTGGCTGCCCTGCTCGGTGATCCGCCCCTGCTCCAGGACATAGATCCGGTGGGCATGACGCACGGTGCTCAGACGGTGAGCGATCACAAAACTGGTTCGGCCTTCCATGAGCCGGTCGAGCGCCGCCTGGATCTGCCGCTCGGTCTCGGTGTCCACGCTTGCGGTGGCCTCATCGAGCAGCAGGATCGGAGGATTGCGTAGAAGAGCTCGGGCGATGCTGAGGCGCTGCTTTTCACCAACGCTGAGCTTCACGCCGCGTTCGCCGACATGGGTGTCGAGCTGGGCGGGCAGGCGTTTGACAAACTCCTCCGCATTGGCGCTGCGCAGCACCTCCCAGAGCTGCTCGTCGGTGGCGTCGCGCCGGCCGATGCGCAGGTTCTCGCGCACGGTGCCATTGAACATGAAGCTCTCCTGCGTGACGTAGCCGATCTGGCGTCGCAGCGAGGCCTTGTTCAGCTCATGGACCGGGATGCCGTCGATGGTGATGACACCCTCGTCGTATTCATAAAAACGGGTGAGCAGGTTGATCAGGGTGGACTTGCCCGCCCCGGTGGGGCCGACCAGGGCGATGGTCTGGCCGGGCCGGGCCTCAAGCGTGATGCCATGCACGGTGGGCATTTTACCGGTGTAGCTGAAGCCGATGTTTTCAAACCGGACATGGCCGAGCACCGGCGGCAGCTCACGACCTCCCCGGGTGTCGTTCTCCGGCTCGGCGTCGAGGATGTCAAAGACGCGCTCCCCGGCGGCGCGGCCGCCCTGGATGATCTGGTTGAGCTGATGCAGGCTTTCGATGGGGTCGTAGAAGAACTTCAGCAGCAGCAGGAAGGCAGCGAGATCGCCCTTTTCAATGCGTCCGTCCTTGAGCGCATGAGCCCCCACCCAAAGGACGATGACCATGCCCAGGCTGCTCAGAAAATGCATGCCGGGCCGGTAGATGGCCCAGATGCGCATGACGTGAAGAGTCGCCCTTTTCAACGCGCCACTGGCGGCGTTGAAGCGGTCATGCTCCTCGCGCTCCATGGCGTAGGCCTTGATCTGACGCATCCCCGCGACGTTGTCGTGCAGCAGGCTGTTCATGGCGCTGCTGGCCTTGCGGACGGCGCGATGCCTGTCGCGGGAGGTCATCGTGTAGCTCATGGCGCCAACAGCCAGGAACGGGATGGGAATGAGTGCGTAAAGGGCGAGCTGCGCGTCCGCCTGAAACATGAAGGCACCCACCACGAGGATCTGCAGCACGGCCACCAGCCCCTGCTCGATGCCGTCGATGAGCACTCGCTCGACGCTGGGGATGTCCTCGCTGACCGTGGTCATGATGTCGCCGGTCGGGCGGTTGTCGAACCAGCGCAGAGGCAGGGTCTGCAGACGCTGGTAGATGTCGCTGCGCAGGTCGTAGATGACCTTCTGCTCGAAGGTGTTGTTAAGCTGGATGCGCAGGGAGTTGAACAGGTGCTGGGCGAAATAGGCGCCCAGAGCCGCCAGGGCCAGGGGGGTCAGCCTTTCCCACTGCGCCTGCGGCACCACCACGTCAAGCACCTCGCGGGTGACAGCGGGAAACACGACGACCATGAGCGTGCCGGTGATGGCGCAGAAGAGCTGCGCCGACGCCATGAGCGGGTAACGACGCAGGTAGGAGAAGACACGAAGGACCGTTTTCACAAGAAGGGTGCGTGAGGGAAGCCGAGACCGCCACGGCTGAAAGCGGGCGGATAGGCCGATACGTTCAAAGCCCCCTCATCAGCAACCCGAATCTTGGCCTGAAACCAGGCGGGCGCCGCCACCCAAGGCTGCAGCGACCTAGCCCTCCACATCCGCGCGGAGCTTGTCGAGCTGGTTGATCAGGATTTGATAACGCTGTTCAAGGTTGGGCTCGGTGAGCAAGCGGGCAGCGGCGGCGGGATCGCGGACAAAATGATAACTGAGAATGTCGCAGACCATGTCCGGACATTCCATGTCCGAAAGCAGGGTGCGCAGCTTCTGCATGGCCTCACCACACTCAGGAGTGACAGGAGGAAGAAGACGCAGGGCGCGGTCACGCAGGGCTTCGAGAAAATCCTTCGAACTGTCCACAAGGGTGGTGAAGGGCTCGATGGTGGCGATGCGGTAGGGCTTCTCCTGCACCCAGCCGGTGAAGCGCACCCGGGTCACGCCGTAGAGCATGACGTGCGAGGTGCCGTCCAGGCCCTTCTTGCTGGCCCGGATCAGGCCAAGGGTGGTGACAGGCAGCAATTCTCCGTCCACCAGCGTGCCAACGCCGATCATGCGCGAACTGGCCAGGGCATCCTCAAGCATCCGACGGTAGCGCTGTTCAAAGATGTAGAGAGGCAGGAAGCAGCCCGGGAAATGAAAGCAGTCCTCCAGCACGATCAACCCAAGCGTCTCAGGAGGTTTGAAGTGTTCAGGAAGGCCGGAAAGCGCGGTTGCCATGGTCGTTGTCTGCCAGAGTGTTACGCCAGAGCATCACACTTCGGCGTCGTGTTTTTTCAACACTGCCCGATTGATGCAGAAACCCTGGCTTCAACCGGCCCGCCGTTTCTCTTCAAGGCAGAGCCTCAGGGACCGTCGAACCGTGGAGTCTCCGAAGAGGCGTCCAGGGAGGTGGCGCCCTTCTTGTGCGGCACGCCCTCGGCCTTGCGGCGGCGGGCCTCGGCAAAGAAGTCCTTGAGCACGGCGACGCATTCCTCACCCAGCACACCCTGGCTGATTTCGCAGCGATGGTTGAGGTTAGGCGCCTGCAGCAGGTTCCAGAAGCCGCCGGCGGCACCTCCCTTGACGTCAGGACAGCCGAAGATCACGCGCCGGATGCGGCAGTGGACGATGGCGCCGGCGCACATCGGACAGGGTTCCTTGGTCACATAAAGGTCACAGTCCGCCAGCCGCCAGTCCTCAAGAGCGCTTTCCGCCTGTGTCAGGGCCAGCATCTCGGCATGAGCGGTGGCGTCCTTGAGAGTCTCCACCTGGTTCCATGAACGTGCGATGATGCGGCCCTGATGCACGATGACGGCCCCGATGGGCACCTCGTCGAGCCGGGCCGCCTTGCGGGCCAGGCGCAGGGCCTCACGCATGAAGTGCTCGTCGTTGTTGAGCATGTCAGGCGGCGGGACGATGGGGGAAAAATCGCTCATGCTGTTCAGGCCGTAAGCTCAGGCACAGGCTCCGACAAACGGATTCTCCTCACGTTCGCGGCCGATGGTCGTGTCATCGCCATGGCCCGGATACACCACCGTGCCGTCCGGCAGCGGCCAGAGGTGGCGTTCGATGCCCTGAGCCAGCTGCGTGAAGGAACCGCCGGGAAAGTCGGTTCGTCCCACGCCATCCAGGAACAGCACGTCCCCGCCAAACAGAATGCCGGATCCGGGCAGGTGAAAGCAGACGCTGTCCGGCGAATGGCCAGGCACATGAAAGAGGTTCATCCTGGCGCCAAGAAGCTCCATCTCGCCCCTGCCCTCCAGAACCTCGGTCACCTCAAAGGCGGGCACCGAGAACGAAGACCCTGTCGCCGCGCCGAACAAACGTTCCAACGTCAGGTCAGGCGAATAGGCCGACCATGCCAGGACGGGGCACTCATGCTCCGAGACGACGGCGGCCGCGTCCAGCACATGGTCAAAGTGCTGATGGGTCAGCAGCACCGCGTCAACCTTCCTGCCCTGGCTGCGGATCCAGCGGGCCACGCCCTCGGGTGCGTCCACCAGGGCGGTGCCCCCGGGAAGGGTGATGAGATAGCCATTTGTCTGGGCGATGCCGCCCGTGAACATTGAGATTTCAGCCATAGTGCGCGGCATGACCCATCCCCGGCGGCACCGCTTTGTCAAAGCCTGGAGCCCGACAAGTTGACGTGGACGGGGAAAGTGACCAGCAAGGAATGTGTGCCCGTCCGTCGTTTGCCTGAAAGGATCGCCAGACCAGCACCCAACCGCCATGAAAGCACCGGCACTCACGTTCACACTTTTTGCTGTCGCCATCATCGGCGGCCCCCTCCATGCCCAGCAGACCTCCCTTCAGAAGAAGGATGTCGTGCTGGCACCGCCGAAAAACCTCCGGACACGGCTCGCACCCGGCTACACGATCCCCGTCGTGGACATCAGTGGCGAGAAGGCGCGCCAGGTCATCGTGGACCGTGAACAGGGCCAGTATCTAGGGCACCCGACCACTGTGCTGCTGGAAGACCAGAAGACGATGCTCACCGTCTATCCCAAGGGCCACGGCCGCGGCGCCATCGTCTACAAGCGCAGCAGTGACACCGGGCTGACCTGGAGCGACCGCCTTCCGACACCGAAGAACTGGGAGACCTCGCTGGAGGTGCCCACCCTGCACCGTGTGGTCGATGCCGCCGGCAAAATACGCCTCATCATGTTCAGCGGCCTTTATCCCATCCGCATGGCCGTTTCCGAGGATGACGGCGCGAGCTGGAGCGGACTGAAACCCATCGGCGACTTTGGCGGCGTGGTCACCATGGCCTCCGTCATCGACCTGAAGACGCCCGGGCATTACCTGGCTTTTTTTCATGACGACGGCCGCTTCATCCGCGGCGGCGATGAGAAGAAGTACTTCGTCAAAAGCCCCCATGCCGAAGACTATGTGGGCACGGCGGCCAAGCCCTGGCGCTTCTGGGTTTACACCACCCTGTCCAGGGACGGCGGACTGACCTGGAGCATGCCCGCCCCCATCGCCATGCTGCCCGACGCCAGCCTCTGCGAACCCGGCGTGCTGCGGTCGCCCGATAGCGGCCAGATCGCCGTGCTGCTGCGCGAAAACTCACGAAAGTACAACAGCTTCGTCATCTTCTCCAACGACGAAGGCCTGACCTGGACCGAGCCTAAGGAGCTGCCCGCCGCGCTCACCGGGGACCGTCATGTTGCCAAATACACCCGCGACGGACGCCTGTTCATCAGCTTCCGCGACACCACGCACGTCAGCCCAACGAAGGGCGACTGGGTGGGCTGGGTCGGCCACTACGAGGACATCGTCAACGGCAGCGAAGGCCAGTATCGCGTCCGCATCATGGACAACACCAAGGGCGCCGACTGCACCTATCCCGGCGTCGAGGTGCTGCCGGACGACACCATCGTCACCACCACCTACGGCCACTGGACAGAAAACGAGCCTGCCTATGTCGTCAGCGTGCGCTTCAAGCTCAGCGAGCTCGATGCGAAGCTGAAGTGAGCCGTCATGAGGCGGGCCTGGGTTTGCCTGGAGCACAAAGCTGCGGTATGCGCGGGAAGTGACCGACACAGCCCCCACCCGTCCCTTCTTCATCACCGGCCCCACGGCTTCGGGAAAGTCGGGCATCGCCGTCGCCCTGGCCGAACTGGCGGGCGGCGAGGTGGTGAACGCGGACGCCTTCCAGCTTTACAAGGGCCTGGACATCCTCACCGCCAAGCCCTCCGCCAGCGAGTGCAGGCGTGTGCCACATCATTTGTTTGGCGTTCTGGAGCCCGGGGAGGCCTGTGACGCGCAGAAGTATCGTGAAATGGCGGCGCCGGTGATCGCCGGCATCGTCTCGCGGGGGCGTCTTCCGATCATCGTCGGCGGCTCCGGGCTTTACATCAAGGCGCTTTCGCACGGCCTGGCCGGCCTTCCGGCGGGTGACGAAGCCCTGCGCGAACGGCTACGTGCCCTGCCCCTGGACGAGAAGGTCCGGCAGCTTCTTGAGCTGGACCCGGAGGCCCCGGGCAATGTGCCGTTGAGCAATCCTCGTTATGTCGAGCGCGCCCTCGAGATCTGCCTGCTGACCGGGCGGCCGCAGTCCGCGCTCCGGCGGACCTTTGAAGACACAAGGCCGGAGGGGGTCGGCGTCGTCCTGACCTGGGAACGCGACGCCCTTCATGAACGGATCAACCGGCGCGTGCTGGACATGGTCCGCGAAGGCGCCCTCGCGGAGGTCGCTGCGCTGCATGGCGACACCGGCGTGGCCAGGGCCATCGGCGTTCGGGAGCTGCGCGCCCATCTCGCCGGAGAATGCAGCCTTGGCGAAGCCGTTGCCGCCATGCAGCAGGCCACCCGGCAGTATGCCAAGCGCCAGGGAACCTGGTTTCGCAGGGAAACGTGGCTGCAAACGGTTTGCCTGGACGCCTCCACCACGCCAGAATCGGCGGCCCGACACCTCATCGACCTTTTTCCATGCCTGAAACCCACGCCCAGCCCGCCCACTCTGTCCACGTTGACCTAGGTTCACGCAGCTACCGTGTCGATGTCGGCCCGGGCCTGCTGAAAAACCTTGGTGCCGTGGCGGACGAACGCTTTGGCGACCGCAAGACCTGTGTGGTGATCACCGATTCCAAGGTCGGGCCGTTCTATGCCGCCACCGCCCTGGAAAGCCTGAAGACCGCGGGCAGGCAGGTCACGCTCATCACGGTGCCGTCTGGCGAGGCCAGCAAGTCGCTGATCGTCGCCGAGCAGGTCTGCGGCGAAATGGCGCGCAGCGGCCTGGACCGGAAAAGCTTCGTCGTGGCTCTTGGAGGCGGCGTGATCGGCGACCTTGGCGGTTTCTGCGCCAGCATCTACCAGCGCGGCATTCCTTACATCCAGGTGCCGACCACCGTGCTCAGCCAGGTGGACAGCAGCGTCGGCGGCAAGACCGGCGTCAACCTGCCCGACGCCAAGAACATGGTCGGCGCCTTTCATCAGCCCGCCCATGTCATCGCCGACACCGACACGCTCTCCACACTGCCGAAGCGCGAGTTCAACGAAGGCTTTGCCGAGATCATCAAGCACGCCTGCATCCGGGATGCCGCCATGCTGCCGCTGGTTGATGAAATCGCCGCCGGCATGGGCGACCTGGCGGAGCTCATCCGACGCAACATCGCCATCAAGGCGCGTGTGGTCGAGGAGGACGAGTTTGAAACCACCGGCACCCGCGCCCTGCTGAACTTCGGCCACACGCTCGGTCATGCCATCGAGGCTGCGGCGGGTTATGGCAAACTGCTGCACGGCGAAGCCATCTCGCTGGGCCTGCGAACGGCCGCTGTGCTTTCGGCCAGGCTGTCCGGGCTGGGCCAAGGAGACGTTGAGCGAATTGTCACCCTGCTGAAACGCTTTGAGCTTCCCACCGTGCTCTCGCCTGATTTTGAAAGCGACGAGGTCCTGCGCATTGCGAAGATGGACAAGAAATTCGACCAGGGCCGGATTCGTTTCGTGCTGCTGCGCAGCCTGGGGGAAGCCTTTGTCAGCAAGGAAGTCAGCGAGGAACACCTGCGCGAAGCCCTGGCGGCGATCCGCTCTTGAGCCAACGCCGGATCAAGGGGCCTTTGGCGTTGGCGAGGCCATCTTCATGAACGGCACGCTGCCGAGCTGCTGCGGAAGACTGTTCACGGGAGACTGAGGCTGCGTCGGGTTGTTTTCCGAAGGGGTCACCTGGGCGGGAAGCTGGGGCTTGGGCTCCACCAACCCCTGCTTGAACCGGCTGATCTCCTCCTGCGTCGGCATGATGGCCTTGCGGATAATGACCGGACTGGCCGGAGGCGCAGGTGCTGGCGAGGCAGCCGCCGGAACATCGGTTTTCAGACGGGGTGCCGGAGGTTCTGGCGCCTTGACGACAGTTGCCGAAGGCGTCTGCACTTCAGGAGCTTGGACGGAATCCAAGACCGCCACTTCAGGCTCGGCCTTGCGCAGCGTCATGGCCGCCACAGGCTCGACAGATGAAGACAACTCCTGCATCTCCACAGGCTCAAAGGCCTTCTCAGGCTTTGATGCAACGATGGGAGTCATGATGGCAGGCACCGGTGTCTCCGGGGCCTTGCCGGAATCAACGACCGCCGCCTCAGGTCCGGACTTGTTCACGGTCACCGCCTTCACGGTTTCGTCTGACGACGGCACAAGCAGCGCCTTCGCAGGCTCAGAAGCCTTCTCAGGCCTCGATGCGACGATGGGAGTCGTGACGGCAGGCGCCGTTGCCTCAGGTGCCTTGCCAGAATCAACGACGGTCACCTCAGGGCCGGACTTGTTGACGGTCATCGCCGTCACGGTCTCGTCTGACGACGGTACAAGCTGAACCTTCGCAGGCTCAGAGGACTTCTCAAGCTTCGATACGACGACGGGAGACGTGATGGTTGGAGGAGCTGGACGGACAGCCGTCACGGCATCGGGTTCAGCGGGTTTCACGGACCTGGGCTGCTCAGGTTTCATCTCTGCGGGCACGGATTCCTGGCGGGCAGTTTCCGCGGCAGCGATCTTTTTATCGACCTTCTGAGCATCGACGTTGGGAGCCTCAACTTTTTCAGCCAGCTCAGCAACTGGCGCCAATGGGACCGGGGAGGACTTTGCAACGCCCCCTGAATCCAAGGACGTGGCAGGCATCAGCAACCAGCCAAGGAAGGCACCGAGCACCACGGCGGCAGCGGCAAGTACAGGGCCTTTTTGCATGCCCCGGCTCGGCAGCTTTTCAAATTCGTGAGCGTGCAGCCGACGGGAGATCGGGGAGACGGGCATCGCCACTTCCACATCAGCGGCAAAGGGCTGATCATCATCGAAGTCTGACACACTGCCGGCACTCTCCATCTCCTCGACAGGCACGAGGGAACCCCGCAGACGCGAAGCAAGATCCGGCACGGCAGTCGCGGACATGGCGGCTTCAAACCTGGCCACAAAGTCCGCAGGAGAGGGTGTCAGGCCGCCTGCCCGGGTCCCCTCAAGAACCTCGCGCATAAACGCGGAAAGGGTCTCCGGAACGGCCTCGGAAAACACGGGGGTGCCTCCAACCTGGCGCTGTCCCGTCAGAAGGAAGGCCGCCAGGGCCACAAAGGCGCATGCACGATCCTCCTTGTCCGCCAGATGTTCATTCTCGAAACGCCCAGCTTCAGGTGGTTCGGCGAGGGGCGGCTCATAAAGATGACGCATGGTGACATGAGCGCGCAGCTTCACATGGAAGGGCGGCCATGCATCCAGGCGCTTTTGCATGAGACGCTCATGTTCGCGCGCCAGAGTCGGTCCGTTTTTGCCAACACGAAGAAACAGGTTGGAAGGATGCAGGTCAAGGCGCTGCACCCCGCAGTCGAGCGCCTGCTCGATCCCCGCCTGCACCTGGCGCAGCACGACCAGAACCTCAGCAGGATTCAAGGCCAGTCGTTCGGTCAGCAGCCGGCTCAGGGAGAACCCGGGCTCACGCTCCTCGGTGAGGAAGCTCCACTCAGGGCTCTCCCACAGGCTGAGGCTGCGCAGGATGTTTGGATGCTTGTCTGGATTGAAGCGCCAGCTTTGCAGAGGCACGGCGTCATAAAGGGTTTTCTCGACGATTCGGGAAGGAGGCAGCAGATGCACCGTGATCGGCTGGTCGTTTTTCGAATTCAGGCATGGTATCGAAAACGGATAGCGACGGACACTTTCCTCGTCTTCCACAGTAAACCGGCTGCCAAGCACACGCTCGACCGGCACGCCTTCCAGCAGGAGGTCCTGAAGCTGGGAACGTGGCTGAAGGGCCGCGGTCACGACCAGCTGCTTGCGCGCATTGCGGGCATGAATGCTGCTGACCACTGAAGAGTAGGCTTCACGCACATCGTCACGCAGCTTCTCGATCGAGACCGGAGCATTGCCAGGATCCGCCAGGGCGGCACGCAGGCTGGTGCGAAGGCTCATGGGAAGGGCGGTCAACGCCGGATATCTGTCCGGATTGTCTCCAGCGTACGCCTGGCCGGTCAGCAGAAGGAAGATCAGCTGGCAAACCTGGCCGGCATGCCTGCCATCACTCCCCGGCGTTTCGGGATTGCCTAGGCCATAATCAAAGAGGCGCAGCTGAAGGAAGGTGTCTTCAACGGTCGCCACCATCGCCCGGTCCAGCATGAGATGCGGAACCAGCCGCTGTCGTTCGCCCAGCAGCAGGACATCATCCAGCAGCTGTAGCAGCATCGCAAAAGCCGTGGCAGGGGGCAGGGCTCCACGCCGGGTGACATAATCAAGGGCAAACTCGCCCTCGTTAAGGTTGCTCGTGTAGTAGACCAGTTCTTCATCCTCTCCCACTTCCAGGATGCGCATGAAGCTGGGGCCGCAGATGTCAGCTGCCGCCGTCGCCCGTTCGATTGCGGTTTTCCTGGCCTGGCTCTCCATAGGCTGGCCGGAATTCAGCAGGTGCAGCTCCACCAGCCTTTTGATCTGCGTGTCAAAGGCCAGCAGAACCTGTTCATCAGGAGAACGAACAAGCCTGACCGTCTCTCCGTTGGCTCGACGCGAGAGAGTCAGATGATCGAAGTTGGCATTTTCAGTGACCATGGATCATGAAGGGTGAAATGAGCGCAAATCGTGCCGACGAAACAGCGGGATCCAGGAGTTGCTGGCACGGCAACAACTCAAACTTTCGCAAATTCTAAAACTTGTGGCGCATGATTGCAACTATTTTCACGGAAATTACAGTAATTAAGGGATTGGGAATGATACAGTCATATAGATTTTATCTATTGGATTTAATTTATGGTTAATTTAACCTTTCCTCCAAGCAATGCAAACCCGACTTCTTGCTTGAGCGCTTGCCAAACATGTCTCACACAGCCCATTTTGCTGTCTTGCTCATGTCATCCTCATCCGCCCCAGCCGAAGTCCGCAGTCTGAAAGATCTCACGCCTCATCAGAAACGATCGGGCATCGCCGCCTGGCTGGGCTGGCTTTTTGATGGTCTTGACATGCACATCTACACCTTGGTGGCGACACCATTTGTCGCCGCCCTTCTGATGCATGATGGGCTGGCAGCAGAACCGAAGGACGTGGACACCAAGGCCTCAATCATTCAGGCGGCCTTTCTGGTGGGCTGGGCACTGGGAGGTGGTTTTTTCGGACGCCTGGGGGATATCTTAGGCCGCAGCCGGACCCTGGTCCTGACGATTCTCTTTTACGCCGGATTCACCGGGCTCTCCGCTTTTTGCACGGAGTGGTGGCATCTGCTGATCTGCCGCTTCCTATCAGCGCTCGGAATCGGGGGTGAGTGGGCGGTCGGAGCTTCCTTGCTGTCGGAAACCTGGCCGAAAAAGTGGCGCCCATGGATCGCCGCCACCCTTCAAACCGCCGTCAACATGGGCGTTTTGCTGGCCTGTGCTGCCGGAGCCATTTTTGCCTGGGTGGTCAACCAGGGCTGGATGACCGAGGCCATGAGCCACCGGGTGGTCTTCCTGGTGGGTATCCTTCCAGCCCTGATCACCCTTTGGATTCGCAAGGCGGTTCCCGAAACCGAGGAATGGGAGCATGCGGCGAAGGACAGAAAGCCGCCCAGGATCCGGGAACTCTTCGGCCCCCAGGTTTCCGGAACCACATGGCGCGTCCTGGTCATCTGCGCCGTGTCGCTGACCGCCCACTGGGCCTTCATGTTCTGGCAGCAGAGCCTGATCCGTGCGCTGCCTGAAGTGAAGTCACTGCCCGGCCCGGACCAGACGCGTGCCGTGGTGGAAGCCCTGGTCTGGATCATGGCAGGTTCCATCCTGGGCAATTATGTGGCGGGCTTTTTCGCCAAGCTCTGGGGTTATCGTGCCTCCATTGTCATCATGTTGCTGGGCTATGCCGCCGCCATGCTTGCCGCCTTCCACAGCTCCACGGCCTGGACCCATGAGCAGATGCTCTGGTGGTATGCCGTCATCGGCCTTTGCCAGGGGGTGTTTGGACTCTTTACGATGTGCCTGCCGCCGTTGTTCCCCACCCTGCTGCGGACCACCGGGGCGGGTTTCTGCTACAATATCGGCCGCATTGTGGCGGCCGTGGGTACGGTCGTCTTCAAGCTCTATGCGCCCGTAGGCGACTATCACCGCGCCCTCTACCTGGCAGGCATGCTGTTCATCCCCGCAGCCATCATCGCCCTGCTGCTGCCTGAGGAGAAGGAAGCTGCCGGCTCTGTCGATCAACCCGCTGACTGACCTCCCGGAAAAACTTCAAGCCAGATGACATGGCCAGGCTGCGGATTTAAAAATCCGCGCCCCGGTGCGTGGAACGGAACGGAGCGCGGAACTCCGATTCCGCAGCATCGCTAACGCGGGGGCAGCGTTGAGCAGTCTTTCGCTTCCTTCGAATCTTCGGGCCTGTCCCTTCATCGTTTTGAAGGGGGCTGCAGGAAGGTTTTGTGCGCAGAAGCGAACCCGTTTGCTGCGGATTTGGAAATCCGCGCCCCGGTGCGTGGATCGGAACGGAGCGCGGAACTCCGCTTCCGCAGCATCGCAAACGCAGAAGAAGCGTGGAGGAACCTTTAGTCTTCTTCGAATTCCAGGCCCGTCCTTTGAGTTGAAGCGAGTGGTAGGAAGCTTCGAAACGCAGAAGCGAACCCGCTTGCTGCGGATTTGGAAATCCGCGCCCCGGTGCGTGGATCGGAACGCAAGCTCGAAAGCTCAAAAAGGAAGCCGGCCCCTTGCGGAACCGGCTTCGAAGGATTCGGAAACCTGAGGACTGGATTACAGGCCCTTGGAAACGATGTACTTCACGAGGTCAACCACGCGGTTGCTGTAGCCCCACTCGTTGTCGTACCAGCTCACCAGCTTGAAGAAGCGGCTGTTCAGCTCGATGCCGCTGCCGGCGTCGAAGATGGAGCTGCTCTGGTCGTGGATGAAGTCGGTGGAGACCACTTCATCGTTGGTCCAGCCCAGGATGCCCTTCAGGTAGGTCTCGCTGGCCTTCTTCATGGCGGCGCTGATCTCAGCGTAGCTGGTTTCCTTGACGGTCTTTACGGTGAGGTCCACCACGGAGACGGTCGGGGTCGGCACGCGGAAGGACATGCCGGTGAGCTTGCCTTTCACTTCCGGGATGGCGAGGCCGACGGCCTTGGCGGCACCGGTCGTGGAAGGAATGATGTTGATGGCGGCGCTGCGTCCACCCTTCCAGTCCTTCTTGGACGGTCCGTCCACGGTCTTCTGCGTGGCGGTGTAGGAGTGAACGGTGGTCATGAGACCTTCCTCGACGCCGAAACCTTCCTTCAGCAGCACGTGCACGATCGGCGCAAGGCAGTTCGTGGTGCAGGAGGCGTTGGAGATGATGTTGTGGGCGGCGGCGTCATACTTCTCATGGTTGACGCCCATGACGACGGTGATGTCCTCGTTCTTGGCGGGAGCCGAGATGATGACCTTCTTGGCGCCGGCGGCAAGGTGACCCTTGGCCTTCTCAGCCTCGGTGAACAGGCCGGTGGATTCAATCACGATGTCCACGCCCAGCTCCTTCCAGGGGAGGGCGGCCGGACCTTCACGGACGGCGAGACACTTGATCTCCTGGCCGTCGACGACCAGGATGTCGTCCTCGGCGACATCGGGGCTGCTCTTCTTGGAATACACTTCCTCCTTGGCCTTGCCCTGGGTGGAGTCGTATTTGACGAGGTAGGCCAGGTTGTCCGCAGGGACGAGGTCATTCACGGCGACGACCTGGATTTCCTTGCCCAGGAGGCCCTGATCACAGATTGCACGAAAAACGAGGCGACCGATGCGCCCGAAACCATTGATGCCGATTTTGACCATTGATATGAGGGGGTGGGAGTTGAGAGAACCCGGAGCAGAATCCGCACCGGGTCGCATTGCATAATCGCCAGGGAGGGGGTGTCAACCCGGGTTTCACGGTCAAATTAGGCTCCCTCACTTTGCCACAGTTGGCGGTTGTTCGGCGGCGTTTGCCGTGGTTCATAGATGTTATCCGCCGCCTGCGGATTGAATTTCGCCGACCAACTCCCCCGCCCCGCCATGTCCCCCATCATCCCTCACGAAGGCTGGATCGTTCAGCACCTGTTTTACAACATCGACCACGGCTTCTGGGCCGCCCTGACGCCGGAGGAAAAGGCCGAGCGCACTGCCTGCCTGAACGAAACCGTGCAGCGCATCCGCAGCCACCCGAAGACCCAGCTTCTGAGCTTCAGCATGGTCAGCCCCAAGTCGGAACTGGGCTTCATGCTGCTGACCCCCGACCTCCAGGACGCCAACCGCTTTGAAAAGGAGCTCAGCCTGGGCCTCGGCCCTGACGTGCTGAACCCGACCTATAGCTACCTCTCCATGACCGAATGGACCGAGTACAGCGAGAAGGAGGAGGAGGCCTCCGAACGCATCCATCGCACCGAAGGCCTGGAGCCCGGGTCCGAAGCCCATGCCAAGCGCATGGCCGAATGGAAGGGCCACATGGACAAGTACTATAGCGACCGCCTCTACCCGAACATGCCGGACTGGCAGGTCATGTGTTTCTACCCGATGAGCAAGCGCCGCAACGTCGGCGCCAACTGGTACGCCCAGGACTTCGCCAAACGTCGCGAACTGATGGGAGGCCATGCCAAGACAGGCCGCAAATACTCCGGCAAGGTCCGCCAGCTTGTGACCGGCTCCACCGGCCTCGACAGCCATGAGTGGGGTGTCACCCTCTTCGCCCACGACATCTTCCAGATCAAAAGCATCGTCTATGAGATGCGCTGGGATGAAGTCACGACCCAGTTCGGCGAGTTCGGTGACTTTTACATCGGCATCCAGTTGACGATCGACGAACTGCTTGAGCGCGTCCAGCTGACCTGACCGGCCATGCCCAACCAGCCACTCACCATCGCCGGACGCAGCTTCCAGTCCCGCCTCATGCTGGGCACCGGTAAGTTTGCCTCGGGAGACCTCATGCGGCAGGCCATCCAGGCCTCGGAGACGGAGATCGTCACCGTGGCGCTGCGCCGGGCCGACCTCAGCGGCAAAAACGATCCGTTCGCCAACATCCTCGATTTCATCCCGAAGGAAGTCCTGCTGCTGCCCAACACCAGCGGGGCGATGAACGCCGAGGAGGCCGTGCGTCTTGCCCGTCTCGCCGTCGCCGCAGGGCTCCCCAACTGGGTGAAGCTGGAGATTCATCCGGATCCCCGCTACCTGCTGCCGGACCCGATTGAAACCCTGAAGGCCGCCGAAATCCTGGTGAAGGAAGGCTTCACCGTCCTGCCCTACATCAACGCTGATCCCGTTCTGGCGCGACGGCTTCAGGATGTTGGCACCGCCACGGTCATGCCCCTGGGATCCCCCATCGGCTCACATCAGGGCATCACGACCCGGAAGCAGATCGAGATCATCATCACCCAGGCGACCGTGCCCGTGGTGGTGGACGCAGGCATTGGCGCACCAAGCCATGCCGCCGAAGCCCTGGAAATGGGAGCAGACGCGGTGCTGGTCAATACGGCCATCGCCATCGCCAGTGATCCTCCCCGCATGGGCCGGGCCTTCAAGGCAGCCGTTGAGGCAGGGCGTGCCGCCTACGAGATGGGGCTGGCAGAACGCCAGAAAGAGGCGGTGGCGACCAGTCCCCTGACCACGTTTCTTTACCAGGCCTCCTAGCCCGGCCCAGGCCAGAAACAGCAGTCGCATGGCAGGCAGGGAGAAATCGTTGACGCCTGCGCCGGGTTCCAGCTAGCATCCTGAGAGCCATGAAAAAAATCTGCCTTGCCGCCATGGTTTCAGGCATGGCAGCACTTGCACTATGGGCGCCAGCCCAGCAGTTTGAACTGAAGGCCGACCTGGATCCCCTGCTGAATTTTCAGGCAATCTGGACCACCCCGGCGGACAAATTCGAGCAGATCTATGTGCCCAGGACCGAAGGTGGGCAGGAGAAGCCGCCGCAGTTTGAATGGCTGGACACCAGCCGCAGCCGGGCCCGCTTTTCGCGGCAGATGTTTATCGATGCGAAAACCGAGCTGAGCCTGTTCGGGGGTATTGTAAAGGCCGAGGAGGCAGTGGTCGAGTTCACCAACGGCCGAGCCTCCCGCGCCACGGTCTCCATTTACAACCGGGGTGACTCAGGACCGATCAGCATCAAGGACTTCGAAGGCCTTTTCCGCAGGACAGGCCAGGAGATCGGCGGCATCCTGAAGGTGGCCCCCAAGCGCCAGCTCACCGCCGGTGCATCCGCCCTGAAGACCGTGACCTGGTCCTGGACGACCCCGGCCGGACTCGCCCTGCTTGAGCACAACGACTTTCAATCAGGGCCGGGCGGAACCCAGGGAAAGCCCGAGTTTCTCCGGCTGAAGCTCGCCGCGCCGGACCAGGCGGACTGGAGCATGGGCAGGATCAGCATGGGCGTGCAGCGCATGGCAGTTCAAAAGAACGTGGTCAAGGAGCCGCAGGGCGATGTCTTCATCTCCGGCGTGCCGATGGTGGACCAGGGGGCCAAGGGCTACTGCGTGGCCGCCAGCTGCCAGCGCCTTTTTGAATACATGCGCATCCCCTGCGACCAGCATGAGCTTGCCCAGCTTCTCAACGCGGATGCCGACAGGGGCGTCAATGCGCTGGTCATGCAGAAGAGCCTGACACGCCTCAACGGCAGGTTCGGCACGACCTTCAGGCCCATCGTCGACCCAACCAACTATTATTCCGGAAGAAGCCGCCGTGTCTCCTTCAAGCGCTTTGAGAGCGAGCTGGTCGAGCAGGTTGGCAAGGGCACGCCGCTGCTGTGGGCGCTCGAGCTAGGCATGAAGGATGAAGTCCCGCCCCTGCCCGCGGGCGGCCAGGTCAGCGGCGGCCACATGCGCATGATCATCGGCTACAACAGCGCGAAGAACCAGGTCATCTTCACCGATTCCTGGGGCGCAGGCCACGAACGGAAGTACATGAACATCCTCGACGCCTATGAGGTGACGCTTGGCCTTTACACGATGATGCCGCGCGGCTTCTGAGCCGTCCGCCGGGTCAGAGCGAGAGCCTTGAACGAATGGCGTCCAGGCTGGTGTTTTTCAGCACGATCCTCCCCTTGGGGTCGAGCAGGTAGAAGGTCGGGAAGCTGCGCAGGTTGAACATGCTGGTGATGGGACCGCTGGTGGTGCCATCCGACCAGTTCCTGAAGTTCACCTTGAAGGTCTCATAGGCCTTCCTGGCCTCCTCGGGCACATCCGTGTTGACGCCCAGGACCACCACACCCTTGTCCGCAGTGGCTGTGGCAAACTGGTTCACCAGCGGGATCGCATCATGGCAGGCATGGCACCAGCCGCCCCAGAACATCAGCACCACATGTTTGCCGCGATGCTCGCTGAGCTTGAAGGCGGCGCCGTTCAGCTCCTTGCCCTCAATCTCCGGGCAATCGCTGCCCACGGAGAGATTGGCCAGCTCAAACATGGTCCTGCCGGCCTGCTCGGCGATGGGAAAGCCGTTGATCGTGGTGGTGGCATAGCGCGCGCTGATCTCCTGAAGATATTCCATCGCCTTCTCCTTGTCCGCAGCCCCGGCCTGCTCATCCGCCGCCATCTCAAACCGGCGCAGGTGCTGCATGCCAAGCGCATAGGTGGCGGCCGCCTTCTCCGCAGCGTTCGGGTTCTTCTCCCGCACCGCCTTCAGGATCGGCGAGGCCACTTCAAAAGGATAGTACTCCAGCGACTTCACCGCTTCAGCAACCCCCTCCATGGCGGCATGCGAGGTGCCGAGCATCTGCAGCGCGGTCTGCCCTTCTGGAAAAGCCGCCGCCTGCGTCACCAGCCAGGAGACCCCACGGGCGGTTCCGGGCTCGCTGAGATGCTCCTGGACGATCTTCAGCACCTTCTTCGCACAGGGTTCGGCACTCGGCACCGTGGCGCGATACTTGTTCTTCTCCTCCTCCGTCTTCGCCTCGATGATCTTCATCGTGTTCGCCCGCACGGAATTTTCATACTCGTCGATCGCGGCGCGAATGGCCTTGGCAGTGACATCCGGCTCCTGGGCGGAGGCGGCGGTCAGCATCATCAGGATCAGAGGCAGGAGGGTCTTCATGGTCTTGGATGGAAATGAGGGTCAGCAGGAGCGGCTTCGCGGACGGAACAGCAGGGCGACAAACATCAGTCCCAGGCTGCCGGGTTCCGGCACGGCGATGAAGGAGGCGTAGACATTGTCGTAGAATGTGACCCAGGCAGGGCTGGAGGGCGTGCCATAGTTCTCCTGCCAGCTGTTGAGGCTGAAAAGCCGGGCGGCCTGCCCCGTCTCCGGTGCTTCGACCCTGTAGGTGACGCCTTCAGAGAGCCCGGCCAGACTGATGTTAAAACCGCCCGCACTGTTGGTTTGTCCAGAGGCCACCAGCGCCCCGTTGCTGTTGTCGTAAACAAACAATAGCACATCAGCCAGCCCCTCTCCGGGTGTGTAAAACGAATCGGCCAGCACGCTGTCGTTGATCACGGATCCCGTCAGAATGGCGTCCGAAACCAGACCGATGCCGTTCGAACGGATCGTGTTGGCCATGTGCTCGGTGATGACCAGGTCACCGGTCACACTGACGTTGGTGAGCGGGATGGCGATGGTTTGAAAGCCGATGCCGAACTCCTTGAACAGAGGGTCCATGAGCGCCGCGCGGTGACTGGCTCCGGCCTGGATTCCCGTGCCGCTGCCGCCGTCCGGGCCCCAGTCGATCGCCAGCGCGGCGTGTGCATGATTCAAACCGCCGGCCGTGGCAAAAAGCAGCTGGGCCACATCCCCCCAGTTCGCCGAATATCCCGCGGTGACCAGTCGCTGGGAAAGCGACACGCCTCCGAGCCCGTGGGCCTGCTGGTCCAGGTTGATCATCAGGTCGGAATACAGACTGCCCGCCGCCGCCAGCGAATCATTCCAGGCCACCGGTGGCGCTGCGACCAGGCTGCCCCATTGCGAGGCCAGCGCGCTGGCGCTCACCTGATAAAAAGAAAGCGCCGCAGCCACCAACGGGTCATCCGACATCGGGCTGCCCCACACGCCCGGTGAGGACATGTTCACCATGTTCTCCAGTTCATCCGCCGGGCTCATCCTCAGCCGGTTCACCAGTTCGAGCATGTATTGCTGCTCCGCCGTCGGGACCGCTCGAACGACACCCAACGCAAACCAAAGGCAGGCGACCACCTTGGCGGCAAGGTGCCAGAAGCCTGGGTTTCGTCTGTCAGTGAAATCGATCATTAACAAAACTAAACTTATAGTAATTATAACCCCAGGCAAGACCGAACTCAATCCCCTCTTATCACCAGAGTTGCGGTGGGTTCTCCAAGTTGCTAAAAAAACACGCCTATGCCTCGCCCGTTCCTATCCGCCCTTCCCCTGCTTGCCTGCATCACCAGCCTCCAGGCCTCCGAGCCGCTGAAGGTTCTGATCGTGGATGGCCAGAACAACCACAAGTGGGAGATCACCACCCCGGTGCTGAAGCATGCGCTGGAAAGCAGCGGTGCCTTCCAGGTCAGCGTGACCACGACCCCGCCGAAGGGCGCCCCTGCTGACGCCTGGAACGCCTGGCAGCCCAAGTTTGCCGATTACGCGGCAGTGGTCAGCAATTACAACGGCGAGCCCTGGCCGGCCCCGGTCCGTGCTGACTTCCAGGCCTATGTGCATTCAGGCGGCGGCTTTGTGTCCGTTCACGCCGCCAACAACTCCTTTCCTGAATGGAAGGAATACAACCAGATGATCGGCGTCGGAGGCTGGGGTGGTCGCAACGAAGTTTCCGGCCCCTGGCTGTATGTGAAGGACGGCAAGCTCTTCCGCAACACCAGCGCAGGCTCTGGCGGTGCCCATGGCCCGCAGCATGAGTTCGTCGTCGAAATTCAAAACCCGGAGCATCCCATCACCCGGGGCCTTCCCGCCCGCTGGCTGCATTGCAAGGACGAGCTCTACAGCCGTCTGCGCGGACCTGCGGAGAACATCGAGATCCTGGCCACCGCCAAATCCGACCTGACGGCTGAAAACGAGCCCAACCTGATGGTGATCCAGCATGGCAAGGGACGGGTCTTCCACACCACCCTGGGCCATGCCGACTATTCCATGCTCGACCGGGGCTTCTATGAAACCCTCCAGCGTGGCACGGAATGGGTCGCCACGGGTGCAGTCACCCGCACGGCGGAGATTCCAGCGGATTTCCCAACCGCTGAAAAAACCTCACCTGTGCAGCTTGAGGGCCATCCGAAGCAGGTGCCGCCCGTGGTCAAGCCTGCCAGATAAAGAAGACGGCCTCACCCCTCGGCGACAAGATCACCGCGCTGCAGCTGGCGGATGAGCTGCTTCACATCGTGCGCCCTTCGCATGTCCCTGAACCGCACCTCGACCCCGGCGGTGCCGGCCGATGACACATCAAGCGTACCAAGTCCAAGCAGCCCCTTCAGGCCGCTTTCATGCACATCGATGCTGCGGATGTCGCAGACACGCACCTCCTTGGAACTGCGTCCCAGGATGCCCCAGACATGCTCCACACGTTCATCGGTGACGATGTAATCCTGCGAGGACCTGGCGATGGCGATGCAGATGAGGGTGGCGATCCCTGCAAGCACCGCGACCAGCGCATAACCCTCGTCGATGTTGACCAGCAGGCCTGCGGACACCAGGAAGAGCAGCATCAGGAACAGCGCCTTCCAGTAGCTCAGCCAGGAGGGATGGGCGAAGCAGTAGATGCGTTCGCCGCTTTCACTGAGCCTGAACTCCGGGGCCTTCTCTTCCGGCGGCTCATCATCATCATCCTCATCGCAGGCCTCCAGCGCCTCCTCATAGGGATCATCGGCGCGGAACTCCTGGTAGGCAGGCCTTTCCACCCGCGCCGGCGTACGGGCACGCGGCGGCCTCATGCCGCTGATGACCTCGCCGACGGTGTGATCCCTTCCCGTCTGAACATCCGTGCACAGGTCGCCCCTGGCCAGAGATCCACGGTCCACCAGGGCATAGAGATCCTCCTTGGACAGCAGGCCGGGAAAGGCCGGATGATGGTGAAGGAGGTAGCGCATGGAGTTTTCGTAACGCTGCTGGATGTCACCGATTGCACACGCCTCACATCGAATTGAAAACCTCAAAATGCCGGGCGGCTAACTTTCCGGAGGAGGCGGCAGCAGATCCTCACGCTTCATGAGGCGCGGGATGTCCAGCAGCAGAAGCTCACCCTTGGGGGTGCGGCAGACCTCGCTGAGAAAGGGGGTCAGGCGGTCCGTCTCCGCCACCACGGCATGCACCAGGCCCGCGATGATCCGCGGATCCGCCTTGCCGGCCGGGAAGATGTTGGTGACGCGGAACATGACCACGCCGTCATCCCAGTCCGATTCAAAGTTCCCCACGTTCAGCTCCTTGTTGGTGCGCATCAGGAGTTCGCAGACCGCCAGGCGATGCGTCGCAGGCACCTGTGAGGGAAGCCGTGACACGACGCTGATGACGCCGGGACCGCCATGCACCTGCACATGCAGCGGCACGCGGGTGTGGTGGGCTTCAAAGTCCGCCTCGATTACTTCGAGGCCGCTCACCTGCCGGAAGGCCCAGCCCTGGGCCTTGAAGGCGGACAGCGTGGTGGAAAAGAGTTCGGAGGCCATCAGAGGAGGATGCAGTGGACGTTCCGTGTGGGAAACGTGGTCGGGACGGCGAGATTCGAACTCACGACTTCTTGCTCCCAAAGCAAGCGCTCTACCAGGCTGAGCTACGTCCCGAAACAGGCCTCCAGTTCGGAAGCGGGCCGGATATTGGGGCACATTGCTCCAAGCGCAAGAGGAAAGGCCATCAATTCCGCTTTTGAAACAGCCCTTTGAACCGGGCCAGGAACCCCGGACGGTCCATCTCGCCATTCAGCCGGGCCGCAGGATCCCCCACCATCTCCGGCATCGGAGCGGGCTGCGAGGCCTGCCAGCCGCCCCCCAGGGCCTTCACCAGGCCGACGGTCGCAATCAAGCGCTGCCCGGCAATCTGGGCAGTCGCACGCTGGGTGGCCAGCGTCGTGCGGTTCGCTTCGATCACGTCCAGGTACGGACTGGTGCCGGCCTCATAACGTGTCTTGGCCAGCTGCGCAGCCTTTTCCGCACTGGTCCTGGCACGCCCCTGGGTCTCGGCCTGCCTGCCCAGGTTGTGAATCGCGGAAAGGCTGGTCTCCACGTCAGCGATGGCCGAGAGAAAGGCCTGCCGGTAATTCGCCAGAACCTCGTCATGCACCGCCTTCGACTTGCTCAGGTTCCAGCGGTTCTTGTTTCCCGAAAAAAGCGGCACGCTGATGTTCGGCCCGACGCTCCACATGAGCGCCCCCGGCTCAAACAGCAGGTCGATGTCGCCGCTCTGAAATCCGCCGCGGCCCAGCAGCTTCACACTCGGGAAGAACTGAGCCTTGGCGACGCCGATCCGCGCGGTCGCGGCATGAAGCTGACGCTCCGCCTGCGAGATGTCGGGACGACGCTCCAGAAGGTCGCTGGGCACCCCGGAAGGAATCCGTGGCGGCGACTGCAAGCTGCCCGAAGCCTTGCCGATCCGGAAACTGGCGGCGTTCGCTCCGGTCAGGATCGCCAGCACGTTTTCAAGCTGGTCATGCTGGGCCTGAAGCGCGGAGATCTCCGCCTCGGCGGTGGCCACCTCGGTCTCGGCCTGGGCGAGTTCGAGCTCGCTTCCCGCCCCCGCCTTGACTCGTGCGGCGGCGATGTTCCGGGCCTCCTGACGCCAGCCAACGGCCTCCGTCACGATGCTCATCTCATGGTCGAGCGTGCGCAGCTTGAAGTAGTTCACCGCCACCTCGGCCTGGATGCCGAGGAGAATGTTATGGACCGCATCACCGGCGGCGGCGGCATCGGCGCGCGCTCCTTCGTTCTGACGGCGGATCTTGCCCCAGAGGTCCAGCTCCCAGCCAAACTCAATCGGCGCGTTGAAGGCCGGCCCGACATAATGCAGGCCGTTCAGGGGAAACGGCGAGGGCATGTGTTCGGAGGTGCGCTGGTTTTCCACGGAAAGCGGCAGGCTGGCCGTCGGGAAGAAGTCGCCACGCGCCATGCGGGCCGCGGCCCTGGCCTGGTCAAACCGGGCCACAGCGGCTTTGAGCTGCTGATTGTTTGCCGTGGCGGCGGTCATGAGGGCACTGAGCCTGGAATCCTGGAACACCGTCCACCAGGTTCCTTTCGGCAGATGCGCAGAAGGCGTCGCGGCCCTCCAGGTCACGCCTTTGAAGGCGGGCGGTGTGGCCGTGGCCGGACGCTCATAGTTGGGACCGACCTGGGCGAAGGCGGATCCGGTGATGATAAAAAGCAGCAGAGTACGCATGGCGTGAATCAAAGGGATGGGTCTTGAGAGTGAGCGTGAGCCTGACCGGCGGACTTCTTTTTACCGATCATCACCAGCACATAAAACACAGGCGTCAGGAACAGGCCGAGCAGGGTGACACCGATCATGCCGCTGAACACGGCGGTGCCCATGGCGCGCCTCATTTCGGACCCCGCCCCGGTGCTGACCACCAGCGGATACACCCCGGCGATGAAGGCGATGGAGGTCATCAGGATCGGACGCAGACGCAGGCGGCAGGCCTCCAGCGCCGCTTGGACGGGCGTCAGCCCATGGTCGTTCTTCTCCTTGGCGAACTCGACGATAAGGATGGCGTTCTTGCAGGCCAGGCCGATGAGCACAATGAAGCCGATCTGGGTGAAGATGTTGTTATCCCCGTGCGTAAGATGCACACCCGCAAGGGCGAACAGAAGACAGAGAGGCACGATGAGGATGATCGCCAGCGGCAGGCGCAGGCTTTCATACTGGGCGGCCAGCACCATGAAGACGAGCAGGATGCAGAGCGGGTAAATATAAACCGCCGTGTTGCCCGCGATGATCTTCTGATAGGTCAGGTCGGTCCATTCAAATTCGAAGCCTGCGGGCAGGACCTCACGCGCCAGCCCGGCGATGAGCTCCTCGGCCTGCCCCGAACTGAGCGGCGGCAGGGGCGCCCCATTGAGATCGGCGGCCAGGAAGCCGTTGTAGTGCGTGACACGATCCGGACCAAAGCCCTCCTTCACCTTCACCAGGGAGCCGACCGGCACCATCTCACCGGCGGTGTTGCGGGTCTTGAGGCGGGTGATGTCGCCGACATCATCACGGAACTGCGTCTCGGCCTGCGCCACCACCTGGTAGGTGCGGCCGAAGCGGTTGAAGTCGTTCACGTAAAGGCTGCCCAGGTTGATCTGCAGCGTTTCGAACAGGTTCGCCAGCGGCACGCCCTGGATCTTCGCCTTCTCACGGTCCACATCGGCCTCCAGCTGCGGCACGTTCACCGTGTAGCCCGAGAACACCTGCGTCAGCTTCTGGCTTCCATACGCCGCCCCAACCAGCTTTTGCGTCGCCTGGTAAAGCGCGGAATAGCCCAGGTTGCCGCGGTCCTCGACCATGAGCTTGAAGCCGCCCGTGGTGCCGATGCCGTTCACCGGCGGCGGCGTGAGCATGAGCACCAGGGCGTCCTGGATCGCCATGTACTTGCCATTGAGCGCGTTGGCGATGGCCTGCCCGCTGAGCTCCGGGGACCGGCGCTCTTCAAAGTCATCCAGGCCGACAAACACGATGCCGGCGTTCGGGCTGATGGTGAAGCCCTGGATGCTGAGACCCGGAAAGGCGATGGCGTCCTTCACCCCCGGATGATCCATGGCAATCTGCGACATGCGGCGCATGACATCCTCCGTGCGGTCCAGGGAGGAGCCTTCCGGAAGCTGCGCGAAACCGACGAGGTACTGCTTGTCCTGCCCGGGCACGAATCCTTCGGGCACGATTTGAAAGCCCTTCCAGGTCGCCCACACCAGACCGCCGTAGATCAGCAGTGCGATGACGCTGAGCCGGATGGCACGTTTGACGATGCCGACATAGACGTTGGACGACCACTCGAAGAAGCGGTTGAAGGGACGGAAGAACCAGCCCAGCAGCGCATCGATGATCCGCGTCAGGATGTCCTTCTTGTCATGATGCCCCTTGAGCAGCAGGGCGGAAAGCGCCGGGGAAAGCGTCAGGGAGTTGATCGCCGAGATGACCGTCGAGATGGCGATGGTGACGGCGAACTGCTTGTAAAACTGGCCGCTGAGGCCGCTGATGAAGGCCGTGGGGATGAACACGGCGCAGAGCACCAGGGCCGTGGCGATGATCGGGCCCGTGACCTCCTTCATGGCCTGCTGGGTGGCCTCCAGAGGACGCAGGCCGTTGCGGATGTTGCGCTCGACGTTCTCCACCACCACGATGGCGTCATCGACGACGATGCCGATGGCCAGCACCAGGCCGAAGAGGCTGAGGTTGTTGATTGAAAAGCCGAGGGCATGCATCACCGCAAAGGTGCCGACAAGCGACACGGGAACCGCGGCCAGCGGGATGATCGAGGCACGCCAGGTCTGCAGGAAGATGACCACGACGATGACGACGAGGAGGATCGCCTCAATGAGAGTGTGGATGACGGCGTCGATGGACTTGCGAACGAAGACCGTCGGGTCGTAGGCGATGTCAAAGTCAACGCCCTCCGGCATCTTCTTCTTCAGCTCGGCCATGCGGGTGCGCACCGCCTCGGAGACCGCCAGCGCATTGGCTCCGGGAAGCTGGAACACGCCCATGCCGACGGCCTTCTTGTTGTTGATGAGGCTGCGCAGAGAGTAGTCACCGGAGCCGATCTCGGCGCGGGCGACATCACGCAGGCGCAGCTTTTCCCCGTTCGGGCCCGTCTTGACGATGATCTGCTCAAACTCCTCCTCCGAGACAAGACGCCCCTTGGCGTTCACGGTGAGTTCAAAGGCGGAGTCCTTCACCGGCTGCTGGCCGATGGTGCCCGCCGCCACCTGGATGTTCTGCTCGCGGATGGCGTTGACGATGTCCCCGGAGGTGAGGCCGCGTGCCGCCGCCTTGTCAGGGTCAATCCAGATGCGCATCGCATAATCACCGCCGCCAAAGATGTTGACCTGGCCGACGCCGGGCAGGCGTGACAGCTCATCCTTGACGTTCAGGGTGGCGTAGTTGCGCAGGTAGATCTCGTCATAGCGGTCATTGGGGGAAAGCAGGTGCACCACAAGCGTCATGTCCGGGGATGACTTCACCGTGGTCACTCCAAAGCGCCGCACCTCCTCAGGCAGCTTCGGCAGCACCTGGGAGACGCGGTTCTGCACCTGCATCTGCGCCAGGTCGAGGTCCGTGCCGATCTTGAACGTGACCGTCAGCGTCATCACGCCGTTGGCGGTGCTCTGCGACGACATGTAGAGCATGTTTTCGATGCCGTTGATGGTCTGCTCAAGCGGTGACGCGACGGTTTCGGCAATGGTCTTCGGATTGGCCCCGGGATAGGTCGCCGTGACGATCACCGTCGGCGGGGCAACCTCCGGATATTCGGAGATGGGCAGTTGAAAAAGCGCGATCGCCCCGAGGATGAAGGTCAGGAGCGAAAGCACGCCCGCGAAGATCGGGCGGGTGATGAAGAAGGAGGAAAAGTTCATCGGAACAAAAATGTGGCGTTTGGAAAAACAGGGGCCGAAGAAGCCTCAGGCGGGATTGCGCAGGCCAATGCCTGGCGTCAGGCCCAACCGGAGCCGGGGGTAGAGCCGCTGGTCATTTCGCCGCAGCCTGCTTTGCAGGCTCGTCGGCCACCGGCGTCACCGGCATTCCAGGCTGTGGCAGGCGGGCCTGGCCGTTGATGATGATCTTGTCGCCGGGCTGCAGGCCGGTGCGGATGATGCGCCTGCCGTCGATCACCGGGCCGATGCTGACCGGCTTGTAAACCGACAGTGCAGGCTGCTTCGATTCATCAATGCCGAGGACATACTTGTTCGCCTGATCGGTGAGGATGCTCTTTTCATCCACCAGCAAAGCCTTGTATTTGCCGGTCATCGGCAGGCGGATGCGGGCGAAAAGCCCGGGGGTCAGCTTGCCGTCGGGATTGGCAAACTCAGCACGAAGGATCATGCTGCCCGTGCCTGCGTCCAGCCGGTTGTCAAAGGACTCGACATGCCCCTGATGGGGGAAACCGTTTTCGTTGGAAAGCTGAAGCTCCACCGGCACCTGCTTGTCACCGTTGGTGAAGAGCTTCTTGTCTCTCAGCAGCGCCTGCAGCTTGAGCAGGCTGTTTTCGTCAATGTCCGCATACACATAGACCGGATCCACCGTGACGATGGTCGTGAGCAGCGTTGCGCCAGCCGTCACATAGTTGCCCGTTGTCGTGATCGCCCGGCTGATGCGGCCGGAGATCGGCGCCTTGACGGTGCTGTGCTCAAACTCAATCTCGGCGCTGTGTTCCGCAGCACGCGCGGCTTCCAGTGCCGCTTCCCCCTGCTTAAACATAGACTCACGCGTCTCCGCCTGCTCCGGAGCGATGGCCTTGGCCGCCAGCAGCGCGGAAACACGGTCAAACTCGCGCTTGGCCGCCTCGGCGCCAGCCTTGGCACGCGCCACCTCCGCCCTGGCCGCACGCAAGCGGGTTTCAAACGGGCGCTGGTCGATGGTGAAAAGCACATCGCCCTTCTTCACCAGAGCACCTGCCTGAAAGTGCACCTCGGTGATGTAGCCGGAGACCCTTGGCCTCAGTTCGACGGTTTCGACCGCCTCAACACGCCCGGTGAACTCCTCCCATTCGACGAGTTCCTTCTGCTCCACCTGAGCGACCGAGACCGGCGCAGGGGGCATCTGACCGCCGCCATGACCAGCACCTTCAGGGTGCTGGCCACAGGCGGCGAGGAACAGGGTGAGTGGGAGGAGGGTGCGGGGGGGCATGGTGGAAGGGGTTGCCTGGTTTAAGTTGACCAGTTGGTTAATTTGAAATCAAAATAATAGAGCTGTCTGACTCAAGAATCGGCTTCTTTGACTCCCAGGATGCGCCGGGCGCCGGCCTCCATCTCGTCCAGGTGACCAAGGTCGTTCCAGATTCGGGCGTGCAGCAGCAGGCCCTCGCCGTAGGCAAATAAAATGCGTGCCAGAGCCGGTGCGTCGGGCGCCTCGATGAAGCCCTGATAGTGGGCGTCACGGATGGCGCTCTCATAGTAGCGGATGAACTGGGAGAGGATCTCCTGAAGCTTGTCACGCAGGCGGTCGTCCGTCGTGCTCACCTCGGCCCCAAGACTGTGAATTGGGCAACCCAGCACACGGCCATGTTTCCGCTGCATCTCCTCCTGCTCCTGGCGAAAATCCTGAAAGCATTTCCAGATGCGCTCCAGGGGCGGGTTCACAGGGGAAAAGGTCTGGTCCAGGAGTTTGCGATGCTCCGACCAGCCATGCTCCACGCTCGCCACGGCAAGCTCGGTCTTGGATTCGAAGAAGTGATAGAAGCTTCCCTTTTTCACCCCGGCCTTCTCGCAGATATGATCCACGGAGGTCGTGCCGTAGCTGCCGGTCCAGATGAGTTCCATCATGGCTTCCAGCAGGCGCTCTTTGGCATCGGAGGTTCGTCCCATACGAGCCTTAAAACATCAACTAGACGTATAGTCAACTATTATATTCCAACCTCACAAGATCAGCATGCAGTCGCCATAACTGTAGAATCGATATTTTTGCTGAATGGCTTCCTGGTAGCCCTTGAAAATCAGTTCCTTGCCGGCAAAAGCGCTCACCAACATCATGAGGGTCGATTTCGGCAGGTGAAAATTGGTCAACAGCGCGCCAACGGCCCGGAACTGAAAACCCGGGTAGATGAAAATGTCCGTGCTGCCGGAGGTGGCCACGATTTTGCCGTGGTCTCGGGCGACGGTTTCCAGAGTGCGCATTGAGGTCGTGCCAACGGCGAGCACGCGTCCGGCAGCCGCAATCCGGGAGGCAGTTTCCGGAGGCACCTCATATCTCTCCGAATGCATTTGATGCTCCTCCACCTTGTCCACCTTCACCGGTTGAAAGGTGCCCACCCCGACATGCAGGGTAAGAAAGGCATGAGGCAGGCGGGCCAGCAGTTCCGGGGTGAAGTGCAGTCCTGCCGTGGGAGCAGCAATCGCACCGGCGGCCTGGGCGAACACGGTCTGATAGCGTTCACGATCCGCCGGCTGGTCATCACGTCCCATGTAGTGAGGCAGCGCCAGATGCCCGTGCCTTTCCTCATCCACCGGCTGATCCCAGGCAATCAGACGATCGCCATTGTCCAGGATTTCGCGAACCGTGCCCGTGGAGCCGCCGACGCGCACCTGGTGCCCGATGCGGAACTTTTTCCCGGGTCGCACCATGCAGCGCCAGAGCAGGGGCTGAAGCGTGTCCACACGCAGCAGCTCACGGCTGCCATCGTCGGAGAAAAAGCGGGCGGGTACGACGCGCGTGTTGTTGAGCACGAGAAGGTCGTCGGAACGCAGGAACGAGGGCAGGTCGCTGAACAACCGATGCTCCAATTTCCCGGTGTCGCGATGCACCACCAGCATCCTGGAGGCCGAACGCTCGGGCAGAGGTTCGCTGGCGATCAGTTCAGGCGGCAGATGGTAGTCGAAGTCGGAAGTCAGCACAGGATCAGCGGAGGGGTCGGACCAGGTTCTATTCACCACAGAACAGGCAAAAGCCACCCCATTCCTTACGGGATCGCCCGGGATCCTACCACTTGTACTTGCCACGCAGACGGCGGCGCATCCAGATGGAGGTGGCGGCCAGGCTGGCAACCAGAAGGAGGAAGACGAAAACGGAGCCATACTGGGCCCGTTCCGAATACTCGTTGTGCGGAATGCGGGCCGCGAGAGTGTAGATGTGGTAGGGCAGCGCCTGGACAGATTCGGTAAAGATGCCGAGGAAGCGCTCCACAGCCTGCTCCCAGTGGGCGAACCAGCCGGCATCGGCAGGCAGGGGCGTCACGTCCTTCTGCCAGGGAAGCTTGTCCTTGAAGGCCAGCGCGGCGGTGAACATGATCGGAGCGGTTTCACCGGCGGCGCGGGCGATGCCCAGGATGCTGCTGGTGAGGATCCCCGGGGTAGCGAAGGGCAGCACAGCGCGCCAGATCGTCTGCCAGCGGGTGGCACCAAGCGCCATCGAGGTTTCACGGAAACCCTGCGGCACGGCCTGCAGGCACTGCTCGCTGGCGGTGATGATGACCGGCAGGATGACGAAGGCGAGAGTGAAGCCGCCGCTAAGCACGCAGGTGTCCCAGCCCTGGAAGCTGAGTGTGGTGAAGCCCAGGGGGATGGCCAGCAGCGTGCGTTCGTGAGGGGCGTCGGTCAGCACGGGAGCCGTCAGCACGAAGGCCCCAAGGCCAAACAGGCCGAACACCACGGATGGAACGCCGGCCAGGTTCAGGATGGCCAGTCGGATCAGCTCCACCCGCCTGCCCTTGCTGGCATATTCGCTGAGGTAGATCGCGCTGGCCACGCCCAGGAAGAGCGCCACGGCCACGCTGACAACCACCAGGAGGGCCGTGCCGACGATCGGACCCAGGATGCCGCCGCCGGAATAGGAGATGGTCTTCTCCTCCCGGAAGTTGTCGCCAAGCTGCTTCTTGATGGCATCGGCGCCGTTGACGTCCGTCTCAAACGCCTTCCCCTGCTTGTCGACGATGACATGCAGTGTGCCAGGCAGCTCCGTGAGAAACTTCACGTTCACAAACGGAAACTCGCTGCGAAAGGTGATGGGCGCTCCCTTGATGAAGATGTGGGCCACGATGCTGATCGTGACCGCCACGATGAGCAGGGTGCTGACCCGCAGCAGCCAGCGCACCGTGGTCTCACGACGGCGGACGGAGGACAGGTCTCCGGCAAATGGATTGGCGGTCAGGTCGCTCATGCTTTCGGAAGTTCAAATCGACGCACCACGGCCCGTGCGCAGGCGTTCACACCAAGCGAGATCACAAACAGGACGATGCCAACCATGAAAAGCGCCTGCCAGTGGGCGCTGCCGCGCGACACCTCGCCAAGCTCCTGGGCAATGATGCCCGTCAGGGTGTGGGCCGGCTGAAAGATCACGCCCGGACCGCTGGAGAAATCAGGAATCGCAATGCGGTTTCCGGCAACCAGCAGCACCACCATGGTTTCGCCGATCACACGTCCCAGCCCCAGGAGGATAGCCGCCGCAATGCCGGAAAGGGCGGCCGGAACAATCACCCGGAAGACCGTCTGCAACTTCGTCGCTCCCAGGGCGTCGGAAGCGTCGATGTAGGCCTGCGGCACGTTGTTCAATGCGTCCTCGGCAAGGCTGAACATGGTCGGCACAGCCATGAGGGCCAGCAAGCAGCCGGCATTGAACATGTTCAGGCGTTCCTGGATGGGAAAGCCCGGCAGCCAGCTCAGCCACGAGAACCCGCTGACTTCCTTGATCAGGTCACCCACCAGGGTGATACCGATGAAACCCAGAACCACGGACGGGATGGCCTGGATGAATTCGATCACCGGCTTGATCAGCTCCTTTTCACGCTCCGAGGCAAACTGATTGGTGTAGATGGCGGCGGCCACGCTCAGCGGGGTGGCAATGACGATGGCGATCAGCGCGATCACCAGCGAACCGGCCAGGAGGGGCACGAAGCCGAAGAAATCCTGCCAGGAGGAGTTGGTCAGCCAGTTGGTCCCGAAGAAAAAGGCTCCGATGACCGAGAAGATCGACACCGGCTTGTCCTGCTGCCACTGGCGCAGGCCGTCTACGCTGTCGCGCAGGGCTTTTGCATGAGGAGGCAGGGCTTCACGAACTTCCGCAAGGAGCTTCGTGGCCTCAAGGGTCCCACCCTCCTTGGGCAGATGCAGGGCTGCAGAGTCAATGGCGGCGGCGTAGGAGACCACCTTTTCAATCAGCTCATCGCGTCTTTCCAGCACAGGGGCCATGCTCCCGACATAGTCAGGCTCGGGAGTTTCCGAGGCCTTCGCCTCTTCCAGCAGGGCCTGCTTTTCCTCCGGATCTGCGGCCGCTTCGGCGGCCTTGAGAAGCTTCTGGCGGCCCTCTTCCAGGGTGAAGTGCGTTGTCGCCTCCTCCTTGGTGGCCAGCACCTCCTCCTTGAGTTCGCCCAGAACCTCCCGAAGTGACTCGGGGGCCTCTTCGAGCGAGTCGGAAGCCTCCACCAGCGGACCAAACCTGGACTTGGCCTCCTTGTCCCTGGCCGTGAAAGCGGCGCTCAACTTCATCAGCATGGGCGGCATTTCGCTCACCTCGGGGCTCAGCCTGGCAAACTCTGCCCGCAGCCGCCGGGCTTCCTCAGTGGTGAAGAGATCGGATACCTGCATGGATTCGACCACCTTGCCCGTCGCAGCCGCCAACTGCCCCCTCAAGGTCTCGAGCTCGCCGACAGAAGGCACCGGCTCTTTTTCCAGCGCAGCCTCCAGGGCCTCCCGGGGAATTTTGGCCTGCTCCTCCACCTCACGCTTCAGCAGGAAGGCGGCATCACGCCTGGCCCGTGCAGACTGAATCAAAGGATCCAGGCTCGATGTGACGGCCCGGCGGAGCTTGGAGGATAGCTCCTGCTGATCGGCCAGCGGACGGTCCACGATGTCGCAGAACTCCAGCCCGGCACGGCGGTAGATCTCCAGCTCATGCTTGTAAGTGCCAAGGAAGCCAGCCCCCTCACGCAGGAGGAAGATCATGATCATGGCCAGCACGATGATGGTGACGCTGGCGTTGGTCGCAAAAAACACCCGGATGCCGCGCTGCGGGTCCAGGCCCAGAAGGGTGCCCCTCTTCTTTTTCAGGATGAGGCTGTGAAGCGGTGGGCGGTCAGGAGACACGGGATTTTGTGTCGGAGGGTGGCTTGCGTGTCAAACGTCTCAAAAGCACGAATTGGGCAGAATCCAAAACCGCATCATCGTGGAGAGGCGGACAACCCCCAGCTCCACGACGATCAGAAGAATCCTGCACCCGGTTACTGGGCGACCGACTTCGGCACGAAACCAACCTTGCCCACGATGCCATCGCCCACGGAGCTGAGGCAGTAGTCGATGAACTCCTTGGTCGTCCCGGCAGGTTCACCATTCGTGTAAAGGTAGGTCGGACGGGAATATGGATAGTCCTTCACCGTGGCGGCGCTAGGCATCGCCCCATCAATGGTGACCACCTTCGTGCCCTTTGAACCAATGTAGGCCAGGCCGACATAGCCGACGCCGTTGACGTTGGAGCCGACTTCCGAGGCAATCTGCTCATTACCAGCCATCTTCTGGCTGTTCTTACCGTACTCACGGCCCTTCATCGCACGGTCGATGAAGTCCTTATAGGTGCCTGAGGAGGTGTTGCGTGTGTAAAGCGAGATCGGTCCGGGGGTGCCCCCGACCTCACTCCAGTCCTTGATGTCGCCGGCGAAGATCTGCAGGACCTGCTTCTTGCTCAGGTCGGAAACCGGATTGTTCTTGTTCACGAGGATCGCAATCATGTCCCAGGCGATCTCAAACTCCGTCAGCTTCACGCCCTTGGAGCGGCAGAGCGCACGCTCATCCGCCTTCACCTTGCGGGAGGACATGCCGATTTCCGCAGTGCCTGCGGCGAGGTTGGTGAACGCCGTGGAGGAGCCTTCGGCCGCGATGTCGAAACTGACCTTGCCACCATTCTTCTTGAAGGCTTCAGCCAGCTGGGGGACCAGCTTGGCACCAAGCGTGTCGGAACCACGGATGCGCAGGGTGGTCTGGGCCTGAAGGCTTGAAGCAGCCGTCACAGCGAGGAGCGCCAGGGTGTAAAAAGCGGTTTTCATGGATGTTGTTGGGATGTGTTTGATGGACGGGGCGTCCTATGGGCGGCAGCAACGAGCTCGCAAAACCCTTCGTGTGACGAGTTTGTCACACAAACCGGCAATGTGACAGAACACCGTCACAAACCACCGCCACACCGCCCACCCAAGACATGGCAAACCGTTGAAAATGTTTGGATTATGCCTGACCAACCAGAAAATCCCTCAATGTGACAATCATGTAACATTCGAAGGGTGGCGCGGTTTGTGACGAGATTGATACATCACAGTGTTGTCACGCAGGCCTGTCTGTCTGTGTGACAAAAACGCCTGAACTTCAGGAAGCCTGGACCCTCGACGACACTCCATCATGCTCCGCATCAACCCGACACGACTCCGCTGGAGGCTTTGCAGCCTCTTCACCGCCGCCACGGTGGCTCTCACCCCAACCTCCCCTGTGCTGGCCAGCCAGGCCATGGAGCAGCTCTTCGGCATCCTGAAGGCCAAGGGCAGCATTTCCCCGGCTGAATATGACCTGCTGGTGGCGGCCATGAAGGCCGACGAAGCCAAGGCTACGGCAGGTCCGCCTGCCGCCACGCCCCCGGCTTCATCCCCTTCCCCCACCTCCAGCGCTAAGTCTGCTGCGCCAGCCGCCAACACCGCCGCCCTGGAGGCCAGGCTGGCCGCCCAGGAAAACCGCATCAAGCAGCTCGAATCAGCCCTGAACGGCACCAAGACCAAGGTCGAGCAGATTGCCGCCAAGACCTCCGAACCCGAAGCCACGGGACTCGCCGGCAAGGTGGAGAAGCTGGAGGACATCCTGATGGGCACCAAGGGCCAGGTGGAGGAGCTTTCCCGCATCACCGACAACACCTCTCCCTCCACCCTGAACAAGGCTGAGCTGGATGACCTGCTGGCCGACAAGTGGTATGAACGCATGAAGCTGCGAGGCTATGCCCAGTTCCGCTATCACGGCGTCCTGGATGAGGAAGGCGGCACCCTCAACGTGCCCAACGATGCCCTGGCCAATGACCTCCAGACCTTTGGCCTGCGCCGCGGACGCATGGTGTTCAGCGGTGACGTGACCAACCATCTCTATATGTATCTCCAGGCCGACTACTTCGGCAACCTGAGCGGCACCAACGCCCTTCAGGCCCGTGATTACTACGCTGATGTCTCCCTGGATTCCGCCCGCGAGTTTCGAATCCGCCTCGGCCAGTCCAAGGTGCCCTATGGCTGGTCCAACATGCAGTCCTCCCAAAACCGCCTGGCCCTGGAACGAGCCGACGCCATCAACTCCGCCGTCGAGGGCGAGCGTGACATCGGCGCCTACCTCATGTGGGCCCCTTATGAAATCCGCAACCGCTTGAAGGACCTTGTCAAAATGGGACTGCGCGGCTCCGGCGACTACGGTGTCGTGGCCCTCGGCGCCTACTCCGGCAACGGCCTGAACAGGGGTGACAACAACGGCCAGCCCCATTACATGGCCCGCCTTGCCTATCCCTTTGAATTCCCCAACGGACAGTTCTTCGAACTCGGCGTCCAGGGCTACACCGGCAATTTCCTGCCCAGCACCCAGAAGTTCAGCGATGCGGCGGCGCCCACGGTGGATCCCAAGGGTGTCCGCGACCAGCGTGTTGGTGTCAGCGCCATCCTTTACCCGCAACCCTTCGGCATCGAGGCCGAGTGGAACTGGGGACGCGGCCCGACCCTCAGCGACGACCTGAAGACCATCACTTCGGACAGCCTGTCGGGAGGCTACATCCAGGCCAGCTACCGTCACATCTTCGCCGACCAGCAGGAGCTCATCCCCTTCATCCGCTGGCAGCATTACGACGGCGGCCGCAAGTTTGCCACCAACGCGCCCCGCAACCAGGTGGACGAGCTTGGCATCGGCCTGCGCTATGTCCCGTATCCTGAGCTTGAACTCACCCTGATGTACTCCCACGGCAACCGCATCAACACCTCCAGCAGCGACAAGGTCAGCGCTGCCAACCACTATCCGGACGTCAAGGCCAGCTACATCGGCATCCAGGCCCAGATCAACTTCTGATCTGCGCCGCCAGGCAGCATCAAGCATCTCGGAGACCGGAGCCACGCTCCGGTCTCTTTTTTCACCCGGTTCAAGCCGTAAACTTTACCGTCTGGCACATGAACTGCCTGGGATTGTCCCAGGCCACCTTCTGGATCATCTCCGCGCTCCAGCCGCGCTGACGCATGGCCTGCATCGTCTTCGGCACGGCCAGTGGGTCGCTCACGCCCCAGTCGCAGGCGCTGTTCATCCAGATCCGCTCCGCACGGCGATGCTCCAGCATGTCGATGGCCCGGTGTGGCGTGCACTTGCTCTCCGGGTACAGCGTGATGCCGGCCCAGAACCCCTGGTCAAGCACATGATCAATCGTGTGCTCCTCCACATGATCGATGATCACCCGTTCCGGCTTGATGCCGGAAAAGTTCTTGAGTGCTTCGACGATCAGCCGCGTGCCCTTCAGCTTGTCCTCCAGGTGCGGGGTGTGGATGAGCACCAGCTGGCCGTGATCCTGGGCAAGCTGCACATGCTGCTCGAAGATCCTCAGCTCATTGCGGCTGTTTTTGTTCAGGCCGATCTCGCCGATGCCCAGCACATTCGGCCTGCCCAGGAACTGCGGAATGAGCGCGATCACCTCCTCCGCCAGCTTGGTGTCCTCCGCCTCCTTGGGATTGATGCAGAGCCAGGAGAAATGCTGGATGCCAAACTTCGCCGCCCTCTTCGGCTCATATTCGGTGATCTGCCGGAAGTAGTCGTAAAAGCCCTGGGCGGAGGCCCGGTCAAAGCCTGCCCAGAAGGCCGGCTCACAGATCACCTGGCAGCCTGCCAGCGCCATCCTCTCATAATCATCAGTGGTCCGGCTGACCATGTGGCCGTGGGGTTCAATGTAGGGCATGAGGGAAAGGGTGAACGGTGTTGGAACAGGTTGAAAATGAGCCCCGGGTGCATCCGTCGTCAATCCGCAAGAAGCGTCATCACATGCAACCCAGGCAGCCAGTCTTCAGTCACGGCCCTTCCTTGAGACAGAAACCATGATCATGCATCAGATCCCTGCATCACGTGGAGGTCCCGGCAGGCTTGGCAGCACCTGATGCTGACGACTGTCCTGAGCTCCCGGAAGAAGATGAACTGCTGCCGGAGGAACCTGATGATGACGTCTGAGAATCCTGCTTTGCCGCCGCCTTGTAGGAGTCACTGCGGTAGTCCGTGATGTAGAAGCCTGAACCCTTGAAGATAAAACCTGCCCCTGCTCCAATCCGCCGTTTCACGGGTCCTGGACAGCCCGCCTGGGGGCAGTCCGTCAGGTGTGGGTCCTTCATCGACTGGCGCGCTTCGAACTGATGACCGCACTTGGTGCATTCGTAGTCGTAGGTGGGCATGATGGGGGGTGGGGTTTAAAGGCCTGGAGCTATGAGGGATGCACCGCCAGGGCGCAAAAGGATTTTTTCAACCTCCCCGTCTGTCCACTCGATAGTATCGGCAAACCGGAAGCCCTCAGCTCTGTCTCAAGGTCTGCCCAGGACGACCCTGCCTGATTCTGGATCGAGGTCGTCGGGGCGGTTGCTGATGAAATACCCATGCCCCCCCTTGCCGCCCCCCTTCTGAATGAGGATGCCCTTGAAGGAAGGCTTCGCCGTGGACGCCGGCGTCCAGTTTGGGGTGAATGTTCCGCCAAAGGTCCCCTGTCCCTGGTTCAAGGTCAGGGTGAAGCTGCTGTTCGTGGCTGGTATCTTCGTCACCACGCTCGTGCCGGCCATCGTGCCTGGGGCAATGTTGAACCGGGTCACGCCGACCCTGCCGACGGGATCTCCCACCAGCCATCCCCCGGTGAACTCAAGCCTGCCGTTGCCATCGACTGGATTCACCGGATCCAGCCCCAGGGCGGTTTTTACATCAACCGTCTTGTTGTAAAGGGCTCCCACGGCATCCAGGACAATGCCCTCCGGCCAGCCCGCCGTGTAGAGCTGCGTCGCCTTCGCCAGCGCCGCCGTGCCAGGCATCTGTTTCACCTCCGGGCGCATCCACTGAAGATCCACGCCGGTCACGTCGCTTTCGGGTCCAGCAGCGAAATGAAGCACTCCGCCAAGCCGCCCGCCCTTGAGGGTCACAGGCTGCCCGGGCGTGACCAGGGCTGCGAAGACCGGACATTCATCAAGCATGACCAGCCCGCTGCCGGACGTGAACGTGCTGCCGTCGGCCAGCGTGCCCGTCCAGGTCACCGCCCCCACATCGGAGAGCGTGATGCTGCCAAAGCCCTCTCCCTGCGGATAGGCATGAATGTCACGTTCCGGTGTCTGCTCCTTCGCCGGCATGGCAAACGTGAAGAAACCCCTGTTGTCCACCGGCGCCGTGACCGGCACTTTTTGATTCAGCAGCGCCGCCGGCACTTTGTTCGTGCTGCTGTAAACCGCTCGCGCGGCATGGCCCCAGACCAGGTTCATGCCCATGTCTTCGCTGAGCATCGCCACGATGCCATGCATGCCGTAAAACATTTCCAGCCTGCGGGCTCCGATCCAGTGCTCGTAGCTCTTCACGCCTGCCATGCTGTAAAGGATGCGCCCGTCGCCATAAAAACGGCCGGTGACGGCATGGGAGGAACCGTCCAGAAGGATTTTGCCGGTGAAGCCGCCCGTGGATGGCACCAGGGTGCCGGTGATGTAGCCGATGATGGCAAGGCCGGGTTCACGGTGGAGCAGCCCGTAAAAGCCGTTGCCCTCGCCCAGGGTGGACAGAAAGCCGTTGCGGACAAACACGGCCTCCGCATCAGCGTCCACGGCAGGCATCACAAAGCTGGCCACATGCCCCAGGGCCACGGCTCCCGGCGGCAGGCTGCTCCAATGGCTGAAAACATAACCCGGCTTGGGCGTGGCGGTCAGCTTCACGGGTGTCCCTGGAAGGATGGCGCTCAACTTAGGACTGGCGTTTACAGCCGCCGGGCTTTGAGCCGAAGCCGCTGCCGCCGGCGTGGCGGTGATGGTCACCGAGCCTGCCGAACCAGCGGCAGTTCCTTCCGGAACCACACGCCGGATGGCCAGGCTGTAACGCCGGGTGAAGGTGAAGCTTCGACTGACGGTGACGGAGGCGTTGCCGCGCAGGTCGTAGGCCGTGATCGCCAGCGTGTTGGTGATGCCTTCGACCGGCACGATGCCCAGGCTCCATGGAACCGAGGTGCTGGAAGTGGCGCTGCCGAGCGAGGCGGAAAGCACCTCCGGAGAACCGTTCAACACGACCTCCACC
>JBIJBP010000035.1:0-40558 GCA_044345155.1 Prosthecobacter sp.
CATCCCTTTTTCTGCCCCCAATCTTTCTGCCCAAACTCCCATGTCCGCCAAGCCCACCGGACGGGAACACCCAGGTTCAGGCATTGGAATGACGCCCCGAAGTTTCAGACCTGAAGGGCAGAAAAATGGGGGGCAGAAAGATTTTTCCAAGCCCCTGTTACCAGTGGCCAAGATACTTGGATCGCGCATCCGGCTCTCCCGGGGAAACACACCCATTCGGTGCTCCGTCCCAATGCCGGACTCATCCCATTTTTCTGCCCCCAATCTTTCTGCCCACACCCCCGTGCCCGCCATGCCTACCGGACGGGAACACGCAGGTTCAGGCTTTGGAATGACGCCCCCAGGGTTGCGTCCTGAAGGGCAAAAAATGGGGGGCAGAAAGATTTTCCCAAGTCCCTGTTACCAGGGGCCAAGATACTTGGATCGCGCATCCGGCTCTCCCGGGGAAACACACCCATTCGGTGCTCCGTCCCAATGCCGGACTAACCACATTTTTCTGCCCCCAATCTTTCTGCCCAAACTCCCATGTCCGCCAAGCCTACCGGACGGGAACACCCAGGTTCAGGCTTTGGAATGACGCCCGGAAGTTTCAGACCTGAAGGGCAAAAAATGGGGGGCAGAAAGATTTTCCCAAGTCCCTGTAACCAGTGGCCAAGATACTTGGATCGCGCATCCGGCTCTCCCGGGGAAACACACCCATTCGGTACTCCGTCCCAATGCCCGACTCATCCCATTTTTCTGCCCCCAATCTTTCTGCCCACACCCCCGTGCCCGCCAAGCCCACCGGATGGGAACACCCAGGTTCAGGCTTTGGAATGACGCCCCCAGGGTTGCGTCCTGAAGAGCAAAAAATGGGGGGCAGAAAGATTTTCCCAAGTCCCTTTGCCAACAACTCCGGCACTTCTTGAGCCGTACCGACGTCAGGCAGGCCCCAGCAGATCCGGCCGCATCCTGCGCGTGCGCTCCAGGGACTGCCGGGCGCGCCATTCGGCAATCCTGGCATGGTTGCCGCCTAACAAGATTTCCGGCACGGCCATGCCCTGAAACTCGGCCGGCTTGGTGTACTGCGGCGCCTCCAGCAGGCCGGTGGGTCCGAAGGATTCCTCCACGGCGCTCAGTTCATCCCCCAGTACGCCAGGCAGAAGCCGCACGATGGCGTCCATCATCACCACGGCGGCGATGGCACCATTCGTCAGCACATAATCTCCCAGGCTGATCTCCTCATCCACCCAGTGGTCGATCACCCGCTGGTCCACACCCTCATAATGGCCGGAGATGAAGATGAGATGCTTTTCCGAACTCAGACGCTGCGCCGTGGCCTGATCAAAGCGACGCCCGGCGGGCGAGGTCAGGATGACCCGGCTTTCCGATGTGTGCACCTGCTCCAGGGCGGCAAACAGGGGCTCGGGCCGCAGCACCATGCCTGGACCGCCTCCACAGGGCGTGTCATCCACCTGACGATGCTTGCCTAGCCCGAACTGACGCAGGTCATGCACGCCCAGCTCAACCGCGCCCTTGTCCTGGGCGCGTCGCATGATGCTGGTGCCCATCGGCACCGTGACGAGCTCGGGAAATAGAGTGATGACGTCGAGGCGCACGAGTGGCTGGGATTGCGCCGGGGTCGATCAGCGTTCGTCGATCGGCACGAACTTCTGGCCGTAAGGCTTGCCGACGTATTCGCTCAGCGGACGGAACAGGCGGTTTTCGCTCCACTGCTCAAGAACGTGGGCGGTCCAGCCGCTCATGCGGGCGATGGCAAAGATCGGGGTGAACAGGTCGGTCGGAATGCCGAGGCTGTAATAAACCGTGGCGCTGTAGAAGTCGACGTTGGCGTTCAGGTTCTTCCGCTCGCGCATGATCTGGGCGATGCGCTCCGACATGTCGATCCATTTGGTCTCGCCCAGCTGGCTGGTGAGCTGGATCGCCATCTCGCGAAGGTGCGGGGCTCGGGGGTCGAGCACCTTGTAAACGCGGTGACCGATGCCCATGATCTTCTTCTTCTGCGCCAGGGCGTCCTCGACCCAGCCGTCCACCTTGTCCAGGCTGCCGATCTCCTGCAGCATGTGGATCACGCCTTCATTGGCGCCGCCGTGAAGCGGGCCCTTGAGCGCGCCGATGGCGGCGCTGATCGCGGAGAACATGTCGCTCAGGGTCGAGGCCACGACGCGGGCGGTGAAAGTGGAGGCGTTGAATCCGTGCTCGGCGTGCAGCACATAGGCCACGTCCAGGGTCTTTTCAGCCTCGGCGCTGGGAACCTCGCCGTTCATCAGGTAAAGGAAATGCGCGGCCTCGCTGAGATCCTTGCGCACGGGCGGCAGCTCCAACCCCTGGCGGGAACGGTGGAAATAGGCGGCGATGACGCCGATCTGGGAAACCAGACGGATGGCGTTGGCGAGGTTTTCACCCACGTCGATGTCATGACGGTTGAGGTCATAGCAGCCGAGCATGGAGACCGCCGTGCGCATGATGTCGATCGGACGGGCGGACTTCGGAGCGCTCTTGAGGAAGTCGATCACACCCTGGGGCAGCTCACGCTCGGCGCGCAGCGCGGTGGTCAGCTTCTCCAGCTCGGCGCGGTTGGGCAGGCGGTTGTAGAAAAGCAGGTGGACAATCTCCTCGTAGGTCGCCTTGCCGGCCAGTTCATTGATGTCGTAGCCACAATAAAACAGCACTCCTTCCGCTCCACGCACCTCACCAAGACGGGTTTCAGCAGCAACGATTCCTTCAAGACCTTTGGAGACGACGGACATGGTGGGTGGGCGTTTTGGGGGTTGTTTTTGGAAATGGAAAGGGAGCGGATGTCGTGCCGTGATGGACGACTCTTTGCGTTTAGCGTGCAAACGGGGGAGGACAAGTACTGCCCTCGGGGAAAAATCATGCAATCTTTGCCGCCCGCCTGAAGGCCTGCTATCAGCACCGCCATGACCGAGGATTATCTCCAGCGTTTCGGTGGCATCGCCCGCCTTTACGGCACCGCCGCCCTGTCCCGCCTGCACAGTTCCCGGGTGGCGGTGATCGGCGTCGGCGGGGTCGGTTCCTGGACGGTCGAAGCCCTGGCCCGCAGCGGCATCGGCAGCCTGACCCTGATCGACATGGACGATGTCTGCATCACCAACACCAACCGCCAGCTCCCCGCCCTCACCCCCACCCTCGGCCGCCCCAAGGTCGAGGTGCTGGCCGAACGCGTCCGCCAGATCGCTCCGGAATGCACCGTGGCCCCTGCTGTGGAGTTTTTCCTGACAAGCAGCGCCGACCGCCTTCTTACGGGCGGCTTTGACCTGATCGTCGATGCGGTGGACGACACCGCAGTAAAGGCCCTCATTATCGCCAAGGCCCGGCAGCTGGGCGTGCCCGTCGTCGTTTCCGGCAGTGCCGGCGGCAGGCGCGACCCCACCCAGGTGAAGACCGCTGACCTCGGCCAGGCGGGCTCCGATCCGCTGATCCAGCAGGTGAGACGTCGCCTGCGGGAGGACCATGGCTTTCCCAAAAGCCCTGATGGACGCGCTGTGCACTGGGGGGTGTCCTGTGTTTTTTCCACGGAAAAAGCCGTGTATCCGCAGCCGGACGGAAGCTGCGCGACCTCCCGGGCTGACACCACCGAGGTCGGCCTGCACCTCGACTGCTCGGCGGGCTTTGGCGCGGCCACCTTTGTCACCGGCACCTTCGGCTTTGCCCTGGCGGCAGAGGCCGTCCGGCTTCTCACCGCCGAAGTGTGAGAAAATGGTCAGCCTGCACATCCACGTTGCCGACTCCGGTGCGGGTGTTAGCTTTCCGGCCCTTCCGGGCGTATCACCATACCGGCCCTTTCCTTTTCCCCACCCCTCATGTCCTGGCTTTCATCCCTCGGCCCCGTCGGCGAAGTCCTTCGCATCGTCATCCTGATCATCGAAGTCCTGCTGGTCTTCAACCTCATGATCCTCGTCCACGAATGGGGTCACTTCCTCGCCGCCCGCTGGCGCGGCCTGAGGGTCGAGGCGTTCTACATCTGGTTCGGCAAACCCCTCTGGAAAAAAACGATCAATGGCGTCGAGTACGGCCTCGGCAGCATTCCGGCGGGCGGCTTTGTAAAGCTTCCCCAGATGGCTCCCATGGACGCCATCGAAGGCGAAAGCAGCAGCACCGAGCCCCTGCCCCCGATCTCGCCCACGGACAAGATCATCGTCGCCTTCGCCGGCCCGCTCTTCAGCTTCCTGCTCGCCTGCGCCTTCGCCGTCCTGGTCAGCTGGCTGGGCAAGCCGCAGACGGAGGCCTTCGTCACCACCACCATTGGTTATGTCGCCAAGGACAGCCCCGCCGCCAAGGCCGGCCTCCAGGCAGGTGACAAGATCCTGCGCATCGACGGCGCGGAAATCCACCGCTTTGAGGGCATGACGACCGACACCGTCCGCTGGAACGTCATCTCCAGCGAGGGCAAGACCATCCAGTTCGAGGTGGAGCGCAACGGCCAGGCCCTGCCTGCCATCCAGGTCGCCGCCGAATGGCCGGAAGCCGCCGAGGAAAAATCCAAGTCTTGGCTCGGCAGCACCCTCGACGCCGTCTTCAAGCGTCCCCCGCTCCGCGAGGTGGGCATCACGGGCAAGGAAACCCCCATGGTCGGCGCCCTTCAGCCCCACAGCCCGGCGGAGGAGGCCGGACTCAAGGCCGGTGACGAGCTGCTCAAGGTTGATGACATCCTCATCACTCATCGCGGCCAGCTTTCCGAATACATCAAGACCCGCAACGGCCAGGCCGTGCAGCTCACCGTGCGTCGTGATGGCAAGGAAGTACTCGCCACCCTCACCCCCCGTGTGCCCGACAAGCACCCCGCCGACTGGAAGGATCCCATGGTCGGCATCGTCTGGCACGCCACCGGAGCACGCAAGCTGGCCTACCCAGGAGTGTGGGAACAGGTCTCCGGCGCCGCCAAGTCCCTCGTCAGCATGGTGCAGAAGCTGGTCTATTCGAACTCCGACATCAGCCCGGCCCACATGAGCGGCCCCGTCGGCATCGGACGTGTCTATTACAACCTGCTCCAGGATCCCGCCGCCCTCCTTCAGGTGCTCTGGTTCAGCGTGGTGCTCAACGTCAACCTCGCCCTGATGAACCTCCTGCCCTTCCCAGTGCTGGACGGCGGCCACATCACCCTGGCCATCGGCGAGGCCGTCCGCCGCCGCCCGCTCCAGGGACGCTTCCTCGAAGTCGTGCAGACGGCCTGCGTGCTCCTGCTCTTCGGCTTCATCATCTTCGTCACCCTGAAGGACACCGGCGACATCTTCCTGGGCGGTTCCAAGAAGGCCGGCTCAACCAGTGACTTCCAGTGGCTGCCGCCTGAAAAACGCGCCGAGGTGAAGTAAGACCCCGCCCAGGGCTTGCACCTGGGCTTCCTGGCCGCCAAGCCGGCATTCTCACGCTCCACAGGATCTGATCCCATCCTGTGAATCATGCGACTCCTGTGAATCCTGTGTCCAGGATCTGAAAGGACTTGGACCCGCCCCTTCCCGCGCCCGCACCCTTCCTTCAAAGTTTGCGAGCAACTTCACCCGCCTTCTCGTCGTTCAAGCGTGCCCTGCCTCTCATGCTACGCCCCGGTCTGTTCATCCTCTTCACCGCCGCCCTGATCCAGGCTCAGACCTGTGCGTGCACCATTCCGGTCTTCCGCTACGCCCTGGATCGCTGGGAAACGGACCGCTTCCAGCTCATCGTCCCGGCAAGCACCTCCCCCGGCGATGCTGTCACCGACCTGCTCCGCCCCCTGCGGGCCAACGGCAGGGCCAACCTCGACATCACCACCGCCAGGGAGCCGGGCGTCACCCAGGCCACCCTGCTCGACTCCAAGACCCGGCAGCAGAAAATCTGGTCAGGCACCCTGGACAAATCCTCCCTCGACTCCCTGCTCGACTCCCCCGGCCGCCAGAAAATCCTGAGTCACGTCCTGGCGGGCGATTCCATCATCTGGGTCATCGTCGACGATGGCAGCCCTGGCGCAAAAGAGGATGCCGACAGGATCGAAAAGCGCCTCAAGTTCCTCGAAAACGTCGCCAGCCTGCCCATTCAGGATCCCAATGACCCGGACAGCCAGCTCGGCCCCGGCCCGGCCCTGAGGCTGAAGTTCACCACGCTGCACATCGACGTGAAGGATCCCGCCGAACAAATTTTGATCTCAATGCTCGCCGGCCCCGAGGGCAAGGTCGCCCGAGGCCAGGCCTTCGCCGCCCCCGTGTTCGGCCGCGGACGAGTCCTGGGCGCCTGGCCGCTCCAGCAGCTGGATGATGCCGCCCTGGAGGAGTCCTCCATGTTCCTGGTCGGGCGCTGCTCATGCCGGGTGAAAAATGAAAATCCAGGCTGGGATCTGCTGCTCAACGTTGACTGGGAAAAAGCCCTCAAGGCGGCGGGCGAAAACAAGGGCGCCACGCCGGCGGCGGTCACGGCTTCGGCGACGCAGAGCGTGCCGGAAACCGTCGTGTCCAGCCCCTCGCCCCTGGCTGCATCGGCCCCGCCGGCTTCATCCCCGGAGGGCATCCCCCAGAGCGCCATCCTGCTCACCTCCTCCGCCATCCTGCTCTGCGCCGTGGGCCTGCTGCTCTTCCGCAGCCGGGGCACACCGAACAAAGATTGACTTCATCGGTCCGGCGGACGGCCATGCCCGCTTCAGACGGGAATGCCCAGCGCCTGCTTGATTTCGATCGCGCTTTCCAGCGCCTCCTCCAGGGTTTCCCCCAGGATGTTGACATGCCCCATCTTGCGCCGCGCCCTCGCCTCGGCCTTTCCATAGAGATGCAGCTTGGCACGCGGATGCCCCAGGACGGCGTTCCAGTCCGGATGCACCTTTTCCGAAGGCCATACGTCACCGAGCAGGTTGATCATGACCGAGGGCGTATGCTGCCCCGGATCCCCCAGGCTCAGGCCGCAGATGGCCCGCATCTGCTGCTGGAACTGGTTGGTGATGCAGGCGTCGATCGTGTAATGCCCGCTGTTGTGCGGACGCGGGGCGATCTCGTTCACCAGCACGCGTCCTTCGGCGGTGACAAACATCTCCACCGCCATCGTGCCCACATAGTCCAGCCCCTCGGCCACGGCCTCCCACAGTTCGAGCGCCTGCTCCACGATCTCCGGCCCCACGCGCGCCGGGGCGATCGTGACGTCCAGGATGTGATGCGCATGCTGGTTTTCCACCACGCCATGCACGGCCATCCGCCCGTCCATGCCGCGAGCACCGACGACGGAGACCTCGCACACGAACGGCACCCACTGCTCGACCACGGCATGATGCCCCTCAAAGCCCTTCCACGCCTCGGCCAGGTCCGTGTCCGCGTTGACCTTGTGCTGGCCCTTGCCGTCATAACCAAAAGCAGCGGTTTTGATGACACACGGGCGCCCAAGCTCCTTCACGGCCTCCTCCAGCTGCGCCAGGTTTTCCACGATGCGAAACTCGGCGCAGGCGATGCCCTGCTCCCTTAGAAACAGCTTCTCCCGCTCCCGATGCTGCGTGGTGTGGATGGCCTTGCGCCCGGGCCTCAGCGGCTTCAGCGCCTCCACGATCTCCAGGCAGGTGTCCGGGATGTTTTCAAACTCCACCGTCACCACGTCCACCTTTTGCAGGAAACGCTCCAGGGCCTGACGGTCGTCGTAAGCCGCATTGAATTCGATGTCCGCCCACTGCCCCGCCGGGCAGCCGGGCCGCTCATCGGTGTAAATCGCCACCCGGTAGCCGCTTCGGCGAGCCTCCAGCGCCAGCATCCGGCCAAGCTGGCCGCCGCCAAGGATGGCAAGGGTCGAGGGAGGAAGAATGGGGGAGCTGGACATGGGTGAAAGTCGGGAAAGCGCCCCTCCTTTGGCTCAAAACGGCGCGTTCTGCCAAGACAAAGTGGAAGTCGCTGGAAACCCGCCCCGCCCCGTCCAACCTCCCGCCATGCCCCGCCGCCCCCGACTCTGCATCCACACCATCACCACGAAGCCTTGGAGCACCGAAGATTGCATCCAGCGTTATGCCGACGCCGGCGCGGGTGGCATCACCTTCTGGCGCTACAACCTCGACAATCGCGACCCCGCCCAGGTCGGCAGGCAGGCCCGCGAGGCTGGACTCGACATCGTCAGCCTCTGCCGCGGCGGCTTCTTCCCAGGCGCATCCGCCGCCGCACGCCAGGCCTCCATTGATGACAACCGGCGCTGCATTGAACAGGCCCGCGACCTCGGCGCCCCGCTCATCGTGCTGGTCTGCGGCGCCGTCCCCGGCCAGCCCCTGGAGGAATCTCGGAAGCAGATCGCCGACGGCATCGCCGCCGTCCTGCCCGATGCCGAGGCCGCAGGCGTGAAGCTCGGCATCGAACCCCTCCATCCCATGTATGCCGACGACCGCAGCGCGGTGAACACGATGCGCCAGGCGAACGAAATCTGTGACAGGCTCGGCTCCCACCGTCTGGTCGGCATCGCCGCCGACGTTTATCACGTCTGGTGGGATCCCGAGCTTGAGCAGCAGATCCGCCTCAGCGCCGAACTCCAGCGCCTCTTCGCCTTCCACATCTGCGACTGGAAGACGCCCACCACCGATCTGCTCAACGACCGCGGGCTCATGGGTGAAGGCTGCATCCCCATCCGCCAGATCTCCGACTGGGTCGATCAAACCGGTTTCAGCGGCTGCCGTGAGGTGGAGATCTTCTCCAACCGCTACTGGTCCATGCCCCAGGACGAATGGCTGAACCAAATTTGCAGCGCCTACGACTCCCTCTACGCCTGATGCCGCGTGACAGGCGGCCCTGCCGGATTGTCTCCTCGAATCATCAGCGCCGGCGGAAGCGATGAACCCGGCATCCTGATTACACACCAAACCCGCCCGTTCTCCGGGCGGCATGGATCCGGTTTCCAAGTGCCTTGGCCGCTGACAGCAGAGGCTTGGAGAAATCTTTCCACCCTCAATCTTTCTACCCTTCAGATCTCAAACTTGGGGAGCTTCATCCCCCCTGAACCTCGGTATTCCCGTCCGTTGGGCTTGGCGGGCACAGGGGTGTGGGCAGAAAAATTGGGGGCAGAAAGATTGGATGACCACGGCATAACGACATGACACCAAACCCTCCCGTTTTCAGGCGAGGTGGATGCGCAATCCAAGAGCCGTGGCCGCTGACAGCAGAGGCTTGGGAAAATCTTTCTACCCCCAATTTTTCTGCCCTTTAATACGCAACAACCTTGGGGGCGTTATTCCCTGCCCTGAACCTCGGTATTCCCGTCCGTTGGGCTTGGCAGGCACGGGGATGTTGGGCAGAAAGATTGGGGGCAGAAAAATGGGATGAAACCAGCATCAGAACTGAGCCCCCAGCCCGCCCGTTTTCCGGGTAAGGTAAATGCGCTCTCGAAAGGCCGGATGCACACCGGTTTCCCCATCCTGTGAATCCTGAAAATCATGTCAATCCTGTATCCCCCCAGGAACACCCCGCCTCGTGAATCCCACCGCATTGTCTGGAAGCCGCCCCGGCATGGCGGCGTAATCATCCATCCGCACGTCCATGCCCCGAATCCTCGTCATCGAATGCAAGCAGGAGGTCTCCACCTTCAATCCGCACCTGAGCGGTTATGACGACTTTGCCGTCAGACGCGGCCGGGCGATCCTCGACTACCATCGCAGCATCCGCAACGAGGTCGGCGGCGCCCTGAGCGTGCTGGATGAGCAGCCCGACGTGGAGGTCGTCCCCGCCTACAGCGCCTTCTTCATCACCTCGGGCGGCACCTTGTCCCGGCAGGCCTGGGAGCGCATCTCCGGCGAACTGCTGGAAGCCGTACGCGCCAACCCCGACGTGGACGCTGTCTATTTCTGCCTGCATGGCGCCATGGCCAGCGAGTCGGAGCTGGATCCCGAGGGCTGGCTGCTCGCCGAGTTGCGCAAGATCGTCGGCGGATCCATTCCTGTCGTCGCATCGCTCGATCTGCACGGCATCCTCACCGACCGCATGATCGAGCACTGCGATGCCGTCGTCGCCTACCACACCTATCCCCATGTGGACTTCTTCGAAACCGGCCAGCGCGCCGCCAGGCTGCTGCTGCGCATCCTGCGCGGCGAGGTGAAGCCGGTCACCGCCAAGGTCACCGTGCCCGCCCTGGTGCGTGGTGATGAACTCATCACGGCCACCGGGTCCATCCGTCACGCCGTGAACGCCGCGAAGCAGGTCGAGCAAGGCCCGGGCGGACTCTCCGCCGCCATGATGTGGGGCAATCCGTTCACCGACGTGCCCGCCCTGGCTTCCTGGGCCTTCGTGGTGACCGACAACGATCCGGCCCTGGCCGGACGCGAGGCCCTGCGCATCGCCGGACTCTTCTGGGAACATCATGACAAGATGCGCGTGCCGCTGCAAAGCCTGGACGAGATGGCAGCCATCGTGAAAGCACATACGCAAGGTACGTTAGGCCTGGTGGATGCGGCGGACGCCACCAGCTCGGGCGCCTCCGGCGACAGCAACGCCATTCTGCGCAAGCTGGTCGAGACCGGCTGCCGCGCCCGTGTCCTCCTGCCCATCGTGGACGCCCCCGCCGTGCGGAGGGCCTTTGCCGCAGGCGTCGGCGCCATCCTCACCATGCCCATCGGCGGCACGCTCGATCCAGCACGTTTCACACCCCTCGAAATCACCGCCAGGGTCCGCCTGCTCGCCGACGGCCGTTTTCAGAGCGAATCCTTTGGCGAAGAATGGTACGCCGGCCCCACGGCCGTGCTGGAGGCCGGCAGCTTCACCCTGGTGGTCAGCAGCCGCGCGGTGAACCTCTATGACCGATCCTTCTTCCTCTCCCACGGCCGCAATCCCGCGCATTTCGACGCCGTGGTCATCAAGTCCCCCCACTGCCAGCCGCACATGTACGCCGACTGGTGCACCCGCATGGTGAACGTGGACGCGCCCGGCTCCTCAAGCGCCAACCTTCCCTACCTCGGCCACACCCGCTGCCAGCGCCCCATGTTCCCTCTTGATGCAGCGGTAGAATTCAAACCCGCCGCAAAGCTATTCCAACGACACCCATGAAAATCACCGAAATCCGCTGCGCAGGACTGCGCGGAGCCACCCCTGAAGGCGGCTGGAGCAATGAACTCCGCCCGGAAGACTGCGTCCACACCCTCGTCACGGTCCACACGGATGAAGGCCTCGTCGGCCTCGGCAGCGTCTTCACCAACGACGCCCTGGTGAAGGCCGCGCTTGCCGTCCTCGAACCCCTTTACCGGGGCGAAAACGCGCTCGAACCAGAACGCGTCAGCGAAAAGCTGCACCAGAACATGTTCTGGCTCGGCCGTGGCGGCTCGATCACCCACGCGATCAGCGGCATCGACATCGCCCTCTGGGACATCCTCGGCAAGGCCACCGGCCAGCCGGTGGGACGTCTGCTCGGCGGCCGTCACCGCGAACGCGTCCAGCCCTACGCCTCCCTGCTCATGGATGAGCCGGCGAAGATGAAGGACCACCTGCTCGCCGTGAGATCCCAGGGATTCCGCGCCTTTAAAATTGGTTGGGGCCCCTTTGGCCGCCGCGACGCAAAGACCGACGAGGCCATCGTCCGGGCAGCCCGCGAGGCGGTGGGTTCCGAGAACAAGCTGATGGTCGATGCGGGCGGCAGCGACGCCCACTGGACCAACGGCTACAAATGGGCTCTGAACACCGCCAGGATGCTCGCGGATTACGACGTGCACTGGTTTGAGGAGGCTCTCGTCCCCGATGCCGTCGAGGACTTTGCCAGACTGCGTGAACACTCTCCCGTGCCGATCAGCGGCGGCGAAGTCCTCACCCGTCGCCAGGCTTTCCAGCCCTTCCTGGAAGCCCGCGCCTTCGACATCATCCAGCCCGACGTCACCAAGGTCGGCGGCATCAGCGAGGAGCGGCGCATCGCCTGGATGGCCCAGGAACATGGCGTTCAGTTCATCCCCCACGGCTGGAACACCGCCGTCGGTCTCGCCGCCGACCTGCATCTCGCCTCCGCCTTCCCCGGCACGGACCTGGTCGAATACCTCACCGGCTCGCCCTTCATCGACGAGATCACGGCCGGCGGCTGGAAGCTCGACGCCGACGGCATGCTCGCCATCCCCACGGCACCCGGCCTCGGCCTGGAACTCGACCCGGATGCCGTGGCGAAATACACACGCGGCGAAAAGCTTCTCTGAGAACTGCGGCGACACCAAGCCTGCCATTGTCTCCTCATGCAGCTCCGCCTTTCCATCGCCCTGTTTCTCAGCTCCGTGCTTCACGCCGCCGACGTGGTGCCCTTGAACCTCTTCCAGGTTCCCGAGGGGCTGGAGGTCACGCTTTGGGCGGCCTCGCCCATGCTGCGAAACCCGGCAAGCATCGACACCGACATGGAAGGCCGCATCTGGGTCGCGGAGGGCGTGGACTATGGCGCGAAGCATTACCAGACCCAGCCCGGCGGGGACCGCGTTGTGGTGATCGAGGACACGGACGGCGACGGTGTGGCGGACAATTCCTCCACCTTTGTCCAGGACCCGACCCTCCGCGCCCCGCTGGGCATCGCAGTGATCGACAACCAGGTCGTCGTCTCGATGGCGCCTAACCTTCTTGTGTACACGGACGTGAACCGCGACCGAAGGTTCGACCCGGCCGTGGACAAGCGCGAGGTCCTGCTCAGCGGCTTCAACGGGCACAACCACGACCACGGCCTGCATTCGCTCACCGTCGGTCCCGACGGCCTGTGGTACTGGAGCATGGGCAACTGCGGCGCGGTGTTCACCGACAAGTCAGGCCGCACCTTCCGCATCGGCAGCCCCTACGACATCCGCTATGGCATGAAGCTGGACATGGATCCGCGCGACTTCGCCGGACAGCGCAGCGATGACGGCCACATCTACCTTGGCGGCTTCGCGGCACGCATGAGGCCGGACGGCTCTCAAGTGGAGGTCATCGCGCACAACTTCCGCAACAGCTACGAGCACACCGTCACCTCCTTCGGCGACGTGTTTCAAAACGACAACGACGACCCGCCCGCATGCCGAACCAGTTATGTAATGACCCATGGAAACGCCGGATACGCGTCCCTCGACGGCAGGCGCACCTGGCAGGCGGACCGACGCCCTGGCCAGCCCGTGTCCGTGGCGGAATGGCGGCAGGACGACCCGGGCACCATGCCTGCGGGGGATGTCTATGGCGGCGGCGCACCCACGGGCATCGCCTTTTATGAAAACGGCGCCCTGGGAGAGCACCATGCCGGCCTGCTCCTGAGCTGCGAGGCCGGACGTAACGAAGTGTTTGGCTACCTGCCAAAGCCTGAGGGTGCGGGTTTCAAGCTGGAGCGGTTCCGCTTCCTCGCGTGCAACCCCGGCCATGCCTTCAACAGCTCCGACTTCGGCTCGAGGAAAGACGTGCATCTGGAGGACAAGTTCCTCTTCCGCCCCTCCGATGTCGTCGTGGGGGCCGACGGAGCGATCTATGTCAGCGACTGGTTCGACCCCGTGGTCGGCGGTGGTCACAAGTATCTCGATGAAGCCGCCGCAGGCGCCATTTACCGCATCGCCCCGAAGGGCTTCAAACCTTCCGTCACGAAGCACGACCTCAGCAAGACCTCCGGCCAGGTCGCAGCCCTGAAAAGCCCCGCCATTCATGTGCGCGCCGCAGCCGCCGCCAGGCTTCGCGCCCAGGGTGAAAGCGCCGTCCCGGACGTGGCTGAACTTCTCGAAGACCCGTCTGACTTCGTCCGCGCCAGGGCCTTGTGGGTCCTGGCATCCCTCGGCGAGACCGGCCGTGCCAAGGCCGAGCCCCTGCTTGCTGACAAGAACCCGCAGCTGCGCGTCACCGCCTTCCGCACCCTCTGGCGGAATTCCAACGACGTGCTGCCGCTCGCCCGACGCCTAGCCAACGATGCGTCTGCTGTCGTGCGCCGTGAAGTCGCCACATCCCTGCGCGATGTGCCGTTTGCAAAGGCGCGCGATCTTCTCGTCACCCTCGCCGAGGCCTGCGATGCGAAGGACCGCACCGAGATCGAGGCCATCGGCATCGGCAGCACGGGCAAGGAGGCGGAAGTCTTCGACGCCATCGCCGCGAAGATGGGCCATGACGATCCCTTGAAATGGTCGCCGGCCTTCGCACGCCTCGCCTGGCGCCTGCATCCCCCCAAGGTCGCTGTTTCAATGAAAAGCCGGGCGCTGGCCTCAACACTGGCACAGGAAGACCGACAGGCCGCCCTCGTCGCTCTTGGCAGCATTCCCTCCAATGAGGCCGCCTTTGCCATGGCAGATGTCGCCGCCCAGGCGGCTGAACCCATGAAGTCACAGGCCGTGTGGTGGCTGCTCAACCGCAAGGATGACCTATGGAAGCAGGCGGGACTGAGCGAGCGCCTGAAGCGCGACGGCATTTACGATCCCGACAAGGTGCAGATCACCGAATCCCGGGTGCCCCAGCAGCCGCCGGTGAAGCTCCCGCCGGTGGAGGAACTGCTCAGGCTCAAGGGCGATGCCGCACGCGGAAAGATCACCGCCTCCATCTGTCTCATGTGCCATCGCATCCAGGACCAGGGCGTGGACTACGGCCCGGACATCACCGCCTACGCCAGGATGCAGCCCTCGGAGGTCGTGCTGCGCGCCATGATCGAGCCCTCTTCCGACATCTCGCATGGCTTTGAAGGCAGCGAGATCCTAACCCACGACGGCAAAACCATTCACGGCATGCTCCTTTCCCAGGGCGATCCCGTCATCGTCCGCTCGCAGGGTGGAATGACCCAGATGATTCCCGCCGGGCAGATTCAAGGCAACAAGCCTCTGCGCCGATCCCTGATGCTCTCCGTGGAGCAGCTCGGGCTTGGCCCCCAGCAGGTCGCGGACCTGCTCGCCTACCTGAAGTCCCTTTAAAACGGATCATGAGCCGCCACGCAAAAGCCATCATCCAGATGTCGTAACTCTTTGCTCATGTCCCCCTACGAGCAGCTCATCACCAGAACCCGCCGCGACTTCCTCGCGACGAGCTCGTGCGGCCTGGGCACGCTCGCCCTGGCCTCACTGCTCAGGCAGGACGGCCTTCTCGCGGAGGAGGCGGTCATCCCCGCCAATCCCCTGTCCACCCGGCTTTCGCATTTCGCCCCGAAGGCGGAACGCTGCATCTTCATCTTCCTGGAGGGCGGCCCCTCCCAGATGGACCTCTTTGACCCCAAGCCGCTGCTGAACAAGTACGACGGCCAGCCGCTGCCCGACTCGATCGTGGGAGACGCCAAGTTCGCCTTTCTGCAGAAGGAGACCGCCACCGTCATGGGCACCAGCCGCGTGTTTCAAAAGCACGGCCGGTGCGGCATGGAGATCAGCGACCTCCTCCCTCACATCGCCACCTGCGCCGATGACATCGCGCTGGTGCGCTCGATGCACACCAACCAGTTCAACCACCTTCCCGGCCAGCTCATGCTGAACTGCGGCGCGGCACTGCTGGGGCGCCCCAGCATCGGTTCCTGGGTGACTTATGGACTCGGCAATCTCTCCCAGGAGCTGCCCTCCTATGTCGTGATGGTCAGCAAGGGCCGCGGCCTGCCCGGCGGCAGCTCCACCTGGTCGAGCGGCTTTCTGCCCTCTTCCTATGGCGGTGTGATGTTTCGCAACGGTGCCTCGCCCGTGCTCAACCTCAACAACCCGGACGGCATCACTCCCGAGATGCAGTCGGAAAGCATCCGTGTGCTGAACGACCTCAACCGCCTCCAGCACAAGCACATCGGCGACCCCGAAATCGCGGCGCGCATCAACAGCTACGAACTGGCCTTCCGCATGCAAAGCGCCGCGCCGGAGCTGGTCGATCTCAAGGGCGAATCGCAGGCCACCCTCGACGCCTACGGCCTGAACCGTGTCGAACCGCCCATCAAGAGCAACCTCGGTGGCATCGGCAACTTCCAGACCTTCTCACGCCACTGCCTGCAGGCGCGGCGAATGGTCGAGCGCGGCGTGCGCTTCGTGAACATCATCCATGCCTCCTGGGACCATCACAGCAGCCTTGATCCCCAGCTCGCGCACAACTGCCAGATGGTCGACCAGCCCATCGCCGCGCTGTTGAAGGACCTCAAGCAGCGCGGCCTGCTCGACACCACGCTCGTCGTCTGGGGCAGCGAGTTCGGCCGCACCGCCCTCGGCGAAAACCGCAAGGGCTTCAAGAAGGTCACCGGCCGTGATCATCACCCCTATGCCTTCAGCCTCTGGATGGCCGGCGGCGGCATCAAGGGCGGCCAGGTGTATGGCGAGACCGATGACTTCGCCTGGCATGTCGCCCGCGACCCCGTGTCCATCCACGACTTCCACGCCACCATCCTGAACCTCTTCGGCCTGGACCATCACAAACTCAGCTATCGCTTTCAGGGCCTCGACTTCCGCCTCACCGGCGTCAACCCGGCGAAGGTGGTCAAGGGGCTGATGGCGTAGCTTCGACTGGCAGTCGAATCCTTGGTCGTTGATTGATTCACTGAATCCAGTGAAAATCCGTGCATGACTTACTCTTCCACGCTCACCTCCAAAAACCAGACCACGCTGCCGAAGGCGATCGCTCTGTTGCTGGGCGTAAAGCCGCAGGCCAAGCTTTCGTATGAGGTCACGGATGATGGCAAGGTGCTTCTCAGCGCCAAGTCTGCGACCTTTAAAGATATCGCCGGCAGCTTCCCAAAGAAGAAGCCGCTCAGGCCGGTTGCCATTGAAGACATGCGCAAGGCCATCGCCACAGGTGCCGCCAAACGCTTCAAGAAATCCGCCAAATGACCGGCATCGACAACAACGTGCTCGTCTGCTACCTCGCGCAAGATGACAAGCCCTAGTTACGCGCCGTGCTCGCGATGCTGCTGAAGAAGAACGCAAGCTTCTTCGTGCCTGACATTGTGCTCGTAGAGGTCGATTGGGTGCTCAGCACACTTTATCACTGGACCCCTGATGAGGTGACCGAGGCCTTTGGCCGCCTGCTGACCGTCCACAATCTCATCTTCGAGAACGAAGGCCGGATTCGCAGTGCGCTGCGAGCCCTGCGGCAAGGCGCCGACCTTTCCGACGAAATCATCGTGAATCGCTGGATTGACATGGGCTGCAAAACGCTGGCTTCGTATGACAAAGGCATGCTCAAGCGGAATCGCGGCTTTGTGGTGAGTCCGGGGTGATCTCCTGAGGCAGTTTGAGGCTCAATCAGGCGGCGATACATACCCTGCAAATCTTCCATGATGTGGAAGATTTGCAGGGTATAAGGTGGCAACCCGTAAAGAAGCGAATGCCAGTGTTTCACCCATGCGCACCCTCGTTCTCGCCTGCTTCCTCGCCTTCCCCTGCCTGCAGGGCGCCGAACCACTGCTCATCGCCACGTTCAAGGCGGACGCGATGCCGGAGATCGGGATGCCGGTGGCCTATGTGAAGGCGCGGTCGATCACGGACCCGTTGAGTGCGCGGGGAGTCGTCCTGATGGGTGAAGGTAAACCCGTCGTCCTCTGCGCGGTGGACTGGATCGGCATCGGCAACGGCGGGCATGATGAATGGCGGCAAGGTCTGGCAGAAGCGGCGGGCACCACCCCTGACCATGTGACGGTGCACACCCTGCATCAGCACGACGGTATGCGCTGCGAACTCTCGGCGGAGGAACCTCTCGCGAAGCACGGGCTCGGCGGCACACGCATGGATGCCGGCAGAACGGGCCATGAAACGCAGCCAGCGCCGAAAAAATGATCAAACCGGCGACCTAACAGCTTTTGATAGGTTCATCATGAGCACCAAGGCATTCATCCTCTTCCTGCTGACAGCCGGAGCCGCAGCCGCCCAGGACGGCCTCAGGCAACTCCGCGCCGGCATCGTCGGACTCGACACCTCACACGTGCCCGCATTCACCAAGCTCTTCAACAAGGGGGAGACCGAGGGCGACCTGGCCGGCATCAGGGTCACCACCGGATACACCGGCGGCACCGACATGCCGGCGAGCCGCGACCGAAAGGAAAAGTTCACCCAGCAGCTTCGTGAGATGGGTGTGGAGATCGTGCCGACCATTCCGGAACTGCTCGCCAAGGTCGATGTCGTGCTGCTCGAAAGCGTGGACGGCCGCATCCATCTCCAGGAGGCGCGTGAAATCTTCAAGGCAGGCAAGCCGGTCTTCATCGACAAGCCGCTCGCCGGCACGCTGGCGGAAGCGATCGCCATCGTCGAACTGGCGAAGAAGCATGGCGTGCCCTTCTTCAGCAGCTCGTCATCGCGCTTCGGCGCGGAGATGGTGGCGCTCAGGAACAACAAGGATCTGGGTGAGCTGCTGGGCGCTCAGACCTGGGGTCCCTGCTCCTACCAGGAGGGCACGCCGGACTTTTTCTTCTACGGCATTCACGGCATCGAGGCGCTCTACACGCTCATGGGCCCCGGCTGCGAATCCGTGTCCCGGGTGAAGGCTGGCAATCACGACATGGCCACTGGCGTGTGGAAGGGCGGACGCGTGGGCGCGTATCGCGGCATCGTGAAGGGCAAGGCCGACTTCGGCGCGGTGGCCTATGGCAGCAAGGCCGTCGGGCAGGCGGCAAAGGCGGTGAGCTACGAGGGCCTGTGCCGCCAGATTGGCAGATTCTTCCGCACCGGCCAGGCACCGGTGAGCGCGGAGGAGACGATCGAGATCTTCACCTTCATGGAAGCCGCCGATGAAAGTCTGCGTCAGGGCGGCAGGCCCGTTGAACTGGCCGGAGTGCTCGACAAAGCCAGGGCGGAGGCCGCGAAGCTTTTGAAGTAGCCGCGAGCACCAGCTCGTGCCCCTCACCATCGCCCCCGTATCGAACCCTTTTTTACCAGACCATCACGGGCTGAAGCCCATGACTACTTTTTAATTCCATGCGCACATTGCTCCTTCTTTCGTCATTGATCCTTTTGCAGTCGGCACTCGCGGCGACACCTCCTGCGGTCACGGTCACGAACATCCGCCGAGCTTTTCATAACGGCGAGCACAATGCCTTCACCGATCTCGTCCGGTTCAAGGGCAGCCTCTACCTCTGCTTCCGCAGCTGTCCGGACGGCCACATGGTTTTCAACACCGCCTCCGCCCTCATCATGCGCAGCACGGATGATGGAGCCACCTGGCAGCAGGTCCACCGCTTCAGCATCCAGGACCGCGACACCCGTGACCCTCACTTCCTGGTCTTCAAGGATCGCCTGTTCGTCTACACCGGCACCTGGTGGAGCGGCCAGGGCAAGATCGAGCCCAAGGATTATGACATGAACAAGATGCTCGGCTTCGCGGTCTTCTCCGACGACGGCACGAGCTGGAGCGAGCCCACGATGCTCGAGGGCACCTTCGGCCTGTACATCTGGCGTGCCGCCGCCTTTGACGGAAAGGCCTACCTCTGCGGCCGGCGCAAACCGCGTTATGACATCGGCCCGAAGGGCGAAGGCAGCCGCGTCCAGTCCCTCATGCTCGAAAGCGACGACGGCCTGGTTTGGAAAAAGCGAGCCTACTTCAATGAAACCGCCGGTGATGAAACCGCCTTCCTCTTCGAAACGGATGGCAGCGTCCTCGCCATCGGCCGCCATGGCGGCGGCAAAGAGGCCTTCCTGATCCGTTCCAAGCCGCCCTACGCCGACTGGAGCCGTCGGCAGTTCGACCGCGCCATCGGCGGCCCTCTTGTGACGAAATGGGGTGGGCACACCCTCGTCGGCGGCAGGCACACCACGAAGGAAAACGGAGCCAGAACCTCCCTCTGCTGGCTGATTGGCGAACAGCTCCACGAATTCGCCGAACTCCCCAGCGGCGGCGACAACTCCTATCCCGGGTTCGTCGAGCTCTCCCCCACCAAGGGCCTCATCTCCTGGTATTCCAGCCACGAGAAGGACGAGACTGGCAAGACCATCACCGCGGTGTACATGGCGGAACTGAACCTGACCGAATAACACCATGCTCACCCCCACGCTCCGACGCTTTTTTGAAGACTCTCTCATGGCCGCGGTCGCCCTGCCTAAGATGATGCCCGGGGCCGAACCGACATGAGCATCCGCGAATATCGCGCCCCCTTTGTGATGCCAAAGTTAAGCGAAATCTGAACCCCATGCAGCCCTCCGTTGTTCTACAAAAGATCCGTGCCGGCCAGGTTGTCGTCACGGCCAAGTCCTGCTACACCGACTCGGAGTTGGTCGAGTTGATCGCCTCCTCAGGCTACGACGCCGTGTGGATCTGCCTGGAGCACAAGCGCGTGGACGCCGCGATGACCTGCTCGCTCATCCAGGGCTGCCGCCTCGGCGGCGCGGACGCCCTCATCCGGCTGCGCCCATCCAATTATACGGATGTCCTGCACCTCATCGAGGCTGGCGCCCGCGGCATCATGCTTCCACGCGTCAGGCATCCCGACGAGGCCCGTGAGGTGGTGCGGGCGATGAAGTTCCCGCCGCTCGGGGCGCGCGGCTATGACGGCATTCATGCGGAGGCGGACTTCGGCCGCATCCCGCCTGCCGACTATCTCGCGAAGGCGAATGATGAAAACTTCCTCGCCGTGCAGATCGAGGAGCCCGAGGTCGTGCCGCACATCGACGAGATCGCGTCGATTCCAGGCGTGGACGTGCTGTTTGTCGGACCTGCGGACCTCACGCTCGGCCTGGGCAAGTTCGGCAGGACCGATGATCCTGAAGTTCTTGCCATCCTGGAGAAGGTCGTGGCCGCCTGCCAGCGCCACGGCAAGGTCGCCGCCATCCCATGCGCCCCGGAGCAGGTGAAAAAGTATCACGCCATGGGCTTCCGCTTCTTCAATGTCATCAGCGACTTCCGCTGTGTCTCCAGCGGCATGAAGTCGGCACGTGCAGCGGTGGAATTTTGATCACGCTGCCTCATGCCCTTGACCGTTCACACGTTTGAAACGGACCTGCTGGTGGCAGGAGGAGGGATCTCGGGCGTATGTTGTGCGCTGGCAGCAGCAAGGCTTGGAACCCGTGTGATCCTTTGCCAGGATCGCAGCGTCCTCGGCGGCAACGCCAGCAGCGAGGTGCGCATGCACATCGTTGGCGCCACGGGCCTCGGCGGCGGGCAGGAGCTGCAGGACGAACTGCGCGAGGGCGGCATCATCGAGGAACTGCGGCTCGACCTTGCCGTGAACAATCCCCAGCGCTCGCCCGCCCTCATGGACCTGCTGCTTTACGACAAGTGCCGCCGCGAACCCAACCTGACGCTGCTTTTGAACACCGCCGTCGTCAGCGCCCAGATGGAAGACGGACTTATCCGCGAAGTGCGTGCCGAAAGGCCCTCCACGGAGGATGCCTTCATCGTCCGGGCAAAGATCTTCGTCGATTGCACGGGAGACGGACGGCTTGGCGCCGAAGCCGGAGCGCCGTTCATGCGCGGGCGTGAGGGCAAGGCACAGTTCGGCGAATCCCTCGCGCAGGACGAGGCGGATGCCAGGACGCTCGGTTCGTCGATCATGTTCCAGGCCCGGAAGCACGAACGCCCGATGCCCTTCGAGGCGCCGCCATGGGCACGACGCTTCAGCGCGGACGACTTCAAGCTACGGCCTTACGGGCAGAGCGGCTTCGACCTCGGCCTCGAATACGGCTACTGGTGGATCGAATGGGGCGGATGCCTCGACACGCTGAAGGATAACGAAAAGATTCGTGATGAACTGCTCGCCATCACGCTGGGCGTCTGGGACTTCGTCAAGAACCACTCGGGCATCGACGCCTCACACTGGGCGCTGGAGTGGATCGGCTTTTTGCCAGGCAAGCGTGAAAGCCGCCGCTTCGTCGGCCAGCACATTCTCACGGAGGGCGACCTGCTCGCATCACACCCCTTCCCCGATGCCATCGCCTACGGCGGCTGGCCCATCGACACGCATCCGCCCGAGGGTGTTGACGCCCCGGACGAACCACCCTGCACCCAGCACGAGCTGCCGTTCATCTACGACATACCGCTGCGTTGCTGCGTCTCCGCCGGACCGCGCAACCTGATGTTCGCCGGACGCAACCTTTCGGCCACGCACATCGCCTTTGCCTCCACCCGCGTCATGGCCACCTGCGCCATCGTCGGTCAAGGCGTCGGCACCGCTGCGGCGCTTGCCTTGAGACAGGGCGTCCCGCCCGCCGGCATCGCTGACGACGCCGGACTCGTCCACGCCATCCAGCAGCAGCTTCTGCGTGACGACTGCCACCTGATCGGCCACAGCAATGAAGACCCGCAGGATCTGGTGCGCGTCGCCTCCAGGATCACCTCCTCATCATCGGTGAACGCCCCCGAGAGCGTACGCAGCGGCATCACGCGCATCGTCACAAAGCTGCCGGCAGAACGTCAGCAGCCTGGCCTGCATCGCTGGATGAGCCGCGAGCTTCCCGCCACGCTTGAAATTCATTGGGACAGGCCCGTTTCACTCCGCGAAGTCATCCTGGTCTTCGACACTGGCCTGCACCGGCTCCTCACTCTGTCACAGGCCGACGGTTACACGCAAAAAATGCACTGGGGCCGCCCGCAGCCCGAGACGGTTCGTGATTACGAGATCAGTATCGAGACCGCGGATGGCTGGCGCCCCCTGGCCGACGTCACCCAGAATCACCAGCGCCTGCGCAGGCACGTCTTTGGTCCGGTTGAATCCGTCACCCGGCTGCGCCTTAACTTCACCGGCACCAATGGCATCGACCATGCACGCGTCGTCGAGGTGAGGGCGTATGGATGACATGATGCTCGCGACTTTGAATGCCCCAGGTTCTGCAAGCGCGGCGAAGTCCGTCCCGCTTTTTTTTGCGTGGATCGATGACCGGGCTGACGGAAGCCCCGGTGCAGGTGCGTTAAGGTGGCATGCGCATCTGGGACCTGCATTGCCACCTGAGCGGAGTGGCCGGACTGACACCGGAGGAACGGCTGGGCAGCCTGCTCCGTTACGCCGACCGTGTCGGCATCGAACGGCTCTGCGTCTACATGGGCATGAAGTGGGCGCAGGATCCCACTCCGGACGACCTGACCCGGCAGAACGACGACGTCCTGCGCGCGCTGGCAAAGCATTCCGACCGCGCCTTCGGCTTCGTGTATCTCAGCGCCAGGCATGTCGAACGCAGCCTGGCCGAGCTTGAGCGCTGCGTTGCCAGAGGCCCCATGGTCGGCGTGAAGCTGTGGGTGGCGAAGCGCTGCAATGACCCGCAGATCGACCCCATCATCCAGCGTGCCGCCGAGCTGAAGGCGGTGATCTTCCAGCACACCTGGTTCAAGACCAACGGCAACTATGCCGGCGAATCCACCCCGGACGACCTGGTGGAACTGGCCCGCCGCTTTCCCCGGGTGCCGATCATCTGCGGCCACACCGGCGGCTCCTGGGAGCAGGGCATCCGCGCCATCCGCGATCAGAAGAACCTGTATGCCGACCTCGCCGGCAGCGACCCGACCTGGGGCATCACCGAAATGGCCGTGCGCGAACTGGGCGCCGGGCGGGTCATCTACGGCAGCGACAGCGGCGGACGCAGCTTTGCCAGCCAGCTCGCCAAGGTCCACGGCGCGCAGATCAGCGAGGCAGACAAGGAAAAGATCTTCTGCCACAACCTGCGCAGCCTGATGCTGCCCATCCTCAAGGCGAAAGGAATCCAGGCATGAACCGTCGACACTTCATGATTCAAACGGCGTCCATGGCCGCAGCCTCCCTGCCTGCTGCGGAGACGCGCAACGGTCTGATCGACTGCAACATTCACCTGGGCCCTCATCCGCACCGGGTGCTGCCGGAGATCGACAACGACTTCCTGGAGGCGCGAGGCGTGGACGAAGCCTGGGCGGGCAGCTTTGAAGCCCTGCTGCACCGCGACCTCGCCCAGGTGAATGCGCGGCTGGCCAGGCGCTGCGCGGCCACGCCAAGGCTGCGTCCTGCCGGCAGTGTCAATCCAAGTCTGCCCGCCTGGGAGGACGACCTGAAGCGCTGCGCCGATCAGCATGGCATGCGCATCCTGAGGCTGTATCCCAACCATCATGGCTACACGCTGGCGGACGCTCTCTTCACCCGCGTGCTGGAGGCGGCGACCGAACAAAAGATGCTTGTGCAGGTCGTGGCCCAGCTGGAGGACCAGCGCACCCAGACGCCGCTCATGCAGCTGCCGCCCGTGGACCTGAAGCCGCTGGCAAGCATCATGAAGCCGAGGCCGGAGGCCCGTGTGATGGTGCTGAATGCGAACGCATCCATGATCAGCACCGCCCTGCGCGGCTGCCCCGGCACCTGGCTCGACATCGCGATGGTCGAGGGGGTCGGCGGCGTCGAGAACCTGCTGGACCTGTGGCCGCCTGACAAACTTTGCTTCGGCAGCCATGCGCCCTTCTTCTACTGGGAGTCGGCGGCCCTGAAGCTTCAGGAGTCCGTCCTGAGAGAAGCCGCGCTCCAGGCCGTCCGGCGCGGCAACGCAGCAGCTCAACTTCCGGCTTGAGGAGGAAGCCGGGTTCATGGCAGGCTGCCCGCATGACAAAGACCGCCCTGCCCCTCCTCCTGGCGCTGCTGTGCTGCCAGCCCGTCAGCGCCCTGGACCTGTCCACGCACAGCTTCTTCAAGCACCTGGTCGGCGAATGGAACGCCGAGGGGGAGCTGAAGGGGAATGAAAACAACACCGTCAGCATCCAGGAAAGCTGGAAGGGGCAGGCCGATGCCGAGGACAGCTTTTCCATCGAAGGCACTCGCACCGTGAACGGCGACACGCAGAAGTTCACCTGGACGTTCACGCGCAATCCGGCCACGGACAGCTACGAGGCCATCCTGGCGGGCGGGGACGGCCAGCCGATCCGGTTTGAAGGCAGCCTGTCCGACGTGACATCCACCCTTGAGCTCAAGGCCATCACCGGCAACGGCAGCAGCAGCATCGCCGTCCAGGACAGCTTTGCCGACGACAGCAGGGACGTCATCATCACCAAGGTCACCTTCACCGGCGAGCAGGGCGAGACCACCCTGCAGGGAACCATCACCCACAAGCGTGTCAAAAAGGCCTGAGCATCGACGGTCTCAGCCGCGCCTCGGGAACCAAAAGCGTGTCAAGCGCACCTCCACCAGCGCGTGGCAGGCGGCGGACGCCAGCAGGACCGCGATGATGCCCGAGCCCCAGAAGACGGCCAGGGAGGGAACGCCTGGAAACTGGATGGCCATCTTCAAACACAGACGCCTCAGCACGTCGAGCACGAAGGGATGCAGGAGATAGAGGCTGTAGCTGACCTTCCCAAGCCAGAGCAGGGGTGGCGTTGACAGAACCCGGGCCAGGAAGCCGCAGTTCGTCGCCACGCCGGCGAAGAAGACCAGGGCTGCACCCGCCGAAAGCAGAAAGGAACCCTGGCAATAAAGCCAGAAGCCGCCCACGCAGCCCATAAGGCCCAGGATGCCGGCGAGGGGTGGAGCTTTCAGAAGCCCCCGCTGCTGCGCCCACCAGACCAGAGCCCCGACGGCGAAGAAGACGACCTTCACCTCCCACCAGGCCACCACGGAGATCATCAGGAGAGCCAGGCCGGACAAGATCATCCCAGGCAGCGTCCAGCGTCGGCTCAGTCCTGCAAACAGTAGGCCGGCGACGATATAAAACCACGCCTCATAGCTCAGCGACCAGGTGTTTTTCTGGGCGATCGGCAGGTCAAAGATTCCGGGAAGAAAGAGCAGGTTGGAAACAAAATGACCCGCCCAGGCCAGCGGATCGCCACGAAGCGCGCCCATCCATTCATAGTTCATGAACGGCCCCGCCGTGAACATGACCAGGTGCAGCAGCCCGAAGACCGGATAGATGCGTGCCACACGGTTGACGGCGAAACGGCGGACGTCGCCGTGACGTGAAAGAGTGGCGGTGATGAGATAACCGCTGATGCAGAAGAAAAGCATCACCGCATAAGGCCCGAGGTCCTTGTTCCAGGCAGGACCGGACAGCTTCGTCAGGCCGCCGTTCAGGGCCATGAAGTGCACATGCACCAGCATTACCGTCAGGGCTGCGGCACCCCGCAGCCCCTGGATGGCTGGATTGATCGTCTTCGTCGACTCCGTCCGGATCACGGTTCCTGATAGTCCGGGTGCGCGGCCTTGGGAAGGATGAACCAGGCCTGGCCGGGCTGGATCAGCAAGGCGCGCGTCACATCCAGCAGCGAAGGATCGGCTTCATCCACCCAGGCCGTGCCTTCGGCGGTTCGCAGGAAGAAGAGACTGCGGTAGCTGGAGCCGCCCTCGGTCGCATCCCCCAGCCAGAGGCGCAGGCGGTCGGCGCTGGCGGAATCAGTTCCGACTGTGAAGCCGCTGGCTTCCGAAAGTCCGAGGCTGAGCGGGCTGTGATCCATCGGATAGCCGCTGCCGATGAGCTGGGCTCCCGTCTTGAGCGGCAGCTTGAAGCGACCCGTGCGCAGGGCGCCGGTGAAGGTGAGAGTGACCGGGGCGTTGCGGGCATGAAGCAGCAGGCCTTCTCCAGGCAGGACGCTGCGCGCGCCGGTGAAGTCTCCGGTCCATCCATCCACCGTGAGCGTCGAGGTCTTGAAGGAGGCGCCGGTTTCATCAAGGAACATCACCCGGTCATCCTGGCTGAAGGAATCCTGCATGATCTCGGCAACTGTCCAGTGGGCGCGGATCGAGAAGACCTGGGAGGCAGACGGAGCCTTGTCACCCACCAGCCTGATCTCCAGACCGGAGGAGGCCTCGGCATCGATCTCAAAGCGGTCGCCCGTGCTGTGAACCTCCAGGTAGCAGCTGGCTCCGGACGGCAGCGTCACCGGCACCGGCAGCGTCACCTTCGAACCTGCGGTGGAAGCCGCCGTGCCGGTGAACAGCGCCGGCTTCAGCAGCGGCATCGAAAGGGTCATGCGTTCCGTGATGAAGCGGCGCATCCAGGCCTGGGGCACGGAGGAGGCGGTGGCTTCGGCCGTTCCATCCAGGTTGGCGTCCAGCCTTGCCTCAAGCCTCACCAGGCCCGTCTGGGAACCCGCGAAGACCGGGGCCGAGGCCACGTCGGCATAACGAACTGTTTCGGTACCATCATTGTTCTGCGTCACCGAGGGCACGATGGCGAGAGTCGTCCAGGCCGTGTCACGCAGGCCTGTCTTCGCCACCAGCACATAGCGGATGTCGGCACGTCCGCCGCTGGGGCGGGTGAAGAGGGCGTCGATGCGGCCGGTGGCCGGATCCGCCGCCAGGCTCATCAAGGGCTGGGAGGCGCCGCTTTCAGGCAGGCTGTCCACCGCGTATTCAAGCAGGTTGGCCGCGCCGTCCGAATCATTGTCAGCACCAGGGGCACCCGCATGAGCCGTCTGCCAGGTGGCGAAGGTGGCCGGACTGGACCCCTGGGAGGCAGCGGCCGCCAGGTTGCGTTCGCGCTGGGCCAGAGGAGCACCGGAGGGCGTGACAAAGCCGAAGTCGACGGTCAGGTCATAGCTGGAATCAAAGCCGTTGTCGTAGGCCGTGTCGAAGCCCGCCTCCGCCGCTCCGGCGGGGGCCGTACCAGCCTGCAGGTTGATGATGGCGCTGCTGATGCCGACGAGCATCGGATCAGAGGCGTCCACACCGTCCTCGCCGAGGTTGTCATCCGCCACTCCCGACTGGCTGCCGCTGACGGAAACCAGGCCGTACAGAGGAGCGTTGCCGGAACCTGTCTGGTTAGGCTGGCCCGGGCTGGGCATGTTGGGCTTGAAGTTGTCCGCAGCGACATGGACCGTATAATCTCCTGCCGGAAGGTTGGTGAAGACATAACGGCCGGAGGCGTCGGTATGCGTGCTGCGGTAGGGCGTGGCCTGGCCTGGCAGGTCTGAATCGCGATACAGCAGCATCCACACACCGGGCTTGCCTTCCCCCGCATCGTAACGGCCGTTGCCGTCAGCATCGACAAAGACCAGGTTGCCGATGCCGAGGTTCGCCTGCGAGCCGACGCCGGTGAAGCCGAGGTCGATCGTCAGGTCAACATCCGCATCCATGGAATCGTCGCCACCCCCCATGAAGCCGCCTTCCTGGGCGCCCGCAGGCTCGGTGCCGTAGTCGAGGTCGAAGACGATGGAATACACGCCCGTGCCGGATGGATTGGAGGCGGCCAGGCTGTCCTCATTGACCGCGTCGTCGCTGCCGTCGTCGCTGCCAAAGCCTGCGGAGGGCTGGGCGGAAACCAACGGCCTGCCTGGCATGAACTCGGTGCCCGGCACATGGACGAAGTAGCTGCCGGGCGCGGGGGCACGCAGGCTGTAGACACCCTGGAAGTCGGTGTAGGCCGAGGCCGAGGCCGCAGGCATGTCAGCGCCAGGCACGGAGCCGAGGGCATAGAGGTTCACCTGGACTCCCGGTACGCCCTGGTCGGTTCCGGCGGTGAAGCGGGAGTCGCCGTTGACATCGGCAAAGACCAGGTTGCCCACCAGCAGCGGCTTGGGAGCCAGGCCGATGTCGATGGTCAGGTCGGAGTCGAGATCGAAGCTGTCGTCATCAAAGAACAGGAACCCGGTTTCACCGTTCGTCTCATCGGGAGCCAGGCCGGGAAGCACCGTGAAGGCCGCCGTGCGAATACCTCCGGCGGTCACGCTGCCGCCGTCCACATAGCCATCCTGGCCGAGGTCATCATCGACGCGGAAGCCGGAGGTGTTCGGCGTCGATGGTGCGGCGATGAAGTTGGCCGCAGTACCGCCGGCGGCGAAGGCCGAGGCAGGGATTCGAATGTGATAGGAGCCCGGGGCGATGCTGAAAGCATACTGGCCGCCATTGGCCGTGATCGTGGTGGCGAGGGGCGAGGTCGCTCCCGCCGAATTGCTCCAGAGCTGCAGCGGGATGCCATCAAAGCCGGTTTCCAAATTCGGGTCAAAGACACCGTCGGCATTCGCGTCACGGAACACAACGTTGCCGATCTGGACTCGCGGCACGAAGCCGAAGTCACGGGTGAGGTCAACGGCGGCGTCGCTGAGATCGTCACTGTCACCGCCGAGGCCGCCTTCAGCCGTGTTCACAGGGCAGCTTCCTGGAGTCAGGGTGAACAGGGCCGTGCGGATGCCGTAGATGTCGGGCCTGCCGTCATCAATGCCATCCTCGCCAAGGTGGTCGTCACCTGCCTGGACGTCCGCCACGCTGGCATGGTGGTAGAGAGGCGCGCCGTCCACAAACATGTACCAGGGGATGTGCAGGAAGTAGCCGCCAGGGGCGAGGTCGCTGAACAGGAAACGGCCGTTGGCGTCCGTGGTGGCGACGGCGCGGGCGCCATCAGGCAGGGCTTCGTCACCATCCTGGAAAAGCATCACCTCGATGCCGGAGACACCTTCTCCGGCATCGGCTCGGCCGTTGTAGTTGCTGTCGATGAAGACCAGGTTGCCGACGGCCACGGGGCGGTAGAAGCCGAAGTCGACGGTGAGGTCGGAATTGTTGTCGTCCGCATCGTCCATGAATGCGTCACGGCCAAACTCGCCCGTGGAGTTCACCGGCTCGGAATCTGAAGCGAGCGTGATCTCAACCGAGGAGACACCGTTCAGCACGGGGTCCGAGTCACTGCCGTTCTCATCCGTGTTGTCATCGACGCCGTCATCCAGGCCCTGGCCCAGCATCGAGGTCCAGCCGTGGAGCGGGCCGCCTGCGGCAAACTGGGAGGCGGGGATGTGGACGCGATACTGGCCGGCATCGAGCCCGGAGAAGAAGTAGAGCCCCTCATCTGCGGAGGTTGTCGAACGCAGCGGAGGATCGGCCTGGGGATCATCGGAGGCCAGGAAGAGCTGCACGGTGACGCCATCGACACCTTCGCCCGCATCATAGTGACCGTTGGCGTTGAGGTCGAGGAAGACGAGGTTGCCGATGCCGACGGCGTTGGTGTTGGTGGCGACAAAACCGAAGTCGATGGTCAGGTTGTGATTGTCGTCATCGGAGTCGTCATCCGTTCCATAGAGGCCGGTCTCAGAAGTTGTCGGCTCTGCATCGATGGCCAGCTCGACATCACGGCTGCGGATGCCGTTCAGGGACGGGCTTTCATCGTCGATGCCGTCCTCACCGGAGTCATCATCGGCATCCGCGGCCTGCGCGCCCGTCATGGACACAAGCCCGGCCAGGGCGGCGCCCGGCCTGAACTGGCTGGCAGGCAGGTGGACGAAGTAGGAGCCTTCGGCGAGGAAACTGAAGAAGTACCTGCCGCCGTCCGAGGTCACTCGTGTGAACAGAGGCTCGTTGACGCCCGGTGTCTGGCCGGCGCGGTAAAGGTGCACCGTGACACCGTCCACGCCCTCGCCCTCATCCGCGAAGCCATTGCCATTGATGTCGCCAAACACCAGGTTGCCGATGCCGACGGGGCTCTGGAAGCCGAAGTCCACGGTCAGGTCGACGGCGGCGTCGTTTTCATTGTCGCTGGCATGATCCGTGCCGGTTTCGCCGGACTCGTCGGTGGGGCAGGCGCCGGGGAACAGCGTGATGACATACGAGGTCACGCCGTCGGCCTCAGGGATGCTGTCGTTGCGGCCGTCCTCGCCGGCGTCATCGTCACCGGCCAGGCCTTCATCCACGCTCACGCGACGGTGCAGCGGTGCATTCACGGCGAACATGGCCTTGGGAATGTGGACCAGGTAGTTGCCGGGACGCAGGAAGTTGAAGAGGTAGCGTCCACCGCCGGCGGAGGTGGTGGAGGCCAGGGGCAGGTCGGTCTTCGGATCCTGGGTGGAGGCGAAGAGCTGGATGGTGACGCCGTCCACGCCCTCCCCGGCGTCGACACGACCGTTGGAGTTGTTGTCGAGGAAGACCATGTTGCCGAGCGACACCGGGCGGAAGAGACCGATGTCCACGGTGAGGTCGATGTTGGCGTCATCGCCGTCGTCGGCCGTCGCATCAAGGCCTGTTTCGATCGAATCATTGGTTGGCGCGCTGTCACGGGTCAGGATGATGCGGGTGGTGCTGATGCCGGAGGTGTGCAGGGACATCGTGTCCACCGAATCCTCACCGACGTTGTCATCGCCCGCCTGCACGCCTTCCAGGCTGAAGAGGCCTCGCAGGTTGCCGGTGGCCAGGAACTGGGAGGCGGGCAGGTGCACAAAGTACTGGCCCTGCCAGAGGCCGGAGAAGAGGTACTTGCCGCCGCCGGCGGTTGTGGTCGTGGCAACGGGCTGGTTGACGCCCGGCACCTGGCCCCAGAAGTAAAGCTCGACGGCGACACCGTCCATGCCTTCGCCGCTGTCATAGCGGCGGTTGCCGTTCATGTCCTCGAAGACGAGGTTGCCGATGCCCATGACGCCGGGCTCCACGAACCCGAAGTCGACGGTCATGTCACCGCTGTCATCCGTGGCGAACACGCCGTGCGAGAAGTCATCAAGGTCGCCGCCGGCGCCGGATTCAACGCCGGAGGCGCCGTTGCCCGACGGTTCCAGGCCGGGGGCCAGCGTGATCAGCGGGCTCACGGTCTCGGTGCGGGCGCCACCGGCCTGGAGGCCGTTGTCATCGCCGTCCACCTGGTTGTCGGAGTCAACCGTCACGGCGCTGCTGAAGCCGGAGCCGGCGAGCGCCTGACCATCACCAAAGTTCGAGAGAGGCACCTTGAGCTGATAGACGCCCGCAGCCTGTCCCGAGAAGTAATAGGCGCCGCGCGCGTTCGTAAAGGTCCAGCCAACGAGCGCCTCAGCACCGTTCGCGGCATTGCCGTCGGCATCACGCCAGAGCTCGACACGCACGCCGGGGATGCCGTTTTCGCCGGCATCATGCACGCCGTTGCCGTTGACGTCATTCCAGACCATGCTGCCGACGGAGACGGTGTCCGCAAAGGCAGGACCGGCCCTGCCGAGTGCGATGTCGCGCGGGCCCGACCAGATTTCATTGTTAGGTCCGGGCGGAGTCGGGATGGGCGCCTCGAAAAGGCTCACGGTGCCGTTCGGAGCCCCGGCGGGATCCACCTTCAGCAGCGCGCCATGATTGTAGGCACCGCCGATGACCGTACGGGTCCAGTTGTAGCCGGTGATGTAGAGGAGGCCGTCATGCGGGTTGAACTCAATGTCACGCGTGTCCACCTCACCCTGTCCCGCGCTTCCAAGGGTCGCCACGATCTGGGGTGCGCCGGGCGATTCAGGTGTCGTGATGTCCATGCGGAAGACCTCGCCGTCGGAGCGGTTCACGCCGTAAAGAGTGGCGCCGATGATGTCGATGCCCGAGATGACGGGCGCGGGCTGACCGCCGGAGACTGCGGCCGCAAGCTGGGCGTCCGTGACGATGACATTCATCAGTGCGCCGGTGCTGGCATTGAAGCGGCGCACATCACGGGTGGTTGTGGTCTGCACGACCGCGTAGAGGTTTCCATCCGGACCGAAACCGATGTCCTGGATGCCAGCCTGGCTGATGAAGGTGTGGGGAGCAGCTCCCATCGGCTGACCGGGCGAGGCCCCGAGCGGCCCCTGGAAGCGCACCACGCGTCCCGCCTGATGATCGACGACGTAGAAGCTGCCGTCAGGGCCGATGGCAAAGGTCTGAAGCTCGTTGAGGGTGACGGCGGACTTGTCGAGGATGCCGGAGGTCTGGACTCCGTCCGGGGTGATGCGGTAGAGGTTGCCGTCACCGAAGTGGGCCACATACCAGTTTCCATCCGGGCCGAGCTCCAGGTTGTAGGGAACGTCGAAGGGATTACCGTCGCCCTGGTTGTGGCTGGCACCAAACGGATGGCGCAGGTTGCCGGAGTACTTGCCTGAAGGTGCGTAGATCTGGATGCCGTCATCCTGGGTGGCGGAGAGGTAGATGCTCGGCGTGACGGCGAGAAGGCCGAAGTCGATGGTGTTTTCGTTGTAGCCTCCATCGGAGGCCTCGGTGCCGGAGATCAGCTGGACCACGGGGCTGTAGATGCTGCCGGAGTTCACCTGATGGCCGTTGTCATCATCCTTCACCTGGCTGTCCTGGAGCACCGAACCCGAGCTGGACAGCGGGTGCGACGCAGGAGGCACCGGCAGGCGCAGGTAATAGCGTCCGGGAGGCAGATGGGTGAAGTCATACTTGCCGCCGTCGGCCGTGGTGGTGAAGGAGACCAGAACGTCGTCCGTGCCACCGATGCGCGTGTCCGCACCCGCCTGCCAGAGCTCCACCCTGACACCGTCGATACCAGGCTCGCCGGCGTTGCGGAGGCCGTTGTCGTTCGTGTCCTGCCAGACGTAGCCGGGCTGCGCGGCGGTGCCGACGCTCATGCCCCTGTAAAGGCCGAAGTCGATCGTGTGGTCCGTGTCGTTGTCACCGTCATCCGCGACAGGTTCCGCAGCGATGGCAAGCTCGACCACCGGACCATAGATCACCGTTCCAGGACCACCGGGCTGCAGGGCGGCGTTGTTGTCGTTGTCGACACCGTTGTCGGCGTTCACGGGGCTACCGCCGGGCACCGGCAGGTTTGCGGGCGGAATCACCCGGACGTAATAGAATCCGGGCAGCAGGTTGGTGAAGGAGAACTGGCCCAGGGCGCCGGTGGTCTTGTCAGCACCGATCTGGACATCTGCATTCGGGCCCGTGCCGCCGACCGCGTTGTCCGCACCCGGATCCCAGAGCTGCACGACGATGTCCTTCACGCCCGCCTCGCCGGCATCATGGATGCCGTTGTAGTTGGCGTCGTCATACACGAGGTCGCCGATGGACAGGCCCTTGACCGTCAATGAGACCGCCACCGTCGCCGAGCAGCCATAGGCATCCGTGGCGCGGACGCTGAAGGTGGCCGTGCCGAAGGCCGTGCTGGTGCCGGCCAGGATGCCCGCGCTGCTCAGCGTGATGCCAGAAGGCGGCGTGCCGGCCACGATGCTCCAGGCATACGGCCCGGCGCCGCCGCTGGCGCTGAAGCTGGTGGAGTAGGGCATGTTGTAAATGGCCTCGGCCAGCGTGGTGGGCGAGATCGTGATGGCCGGGCAGATGGTCGTGAGCGTGTAGGAACGGGTTCCGGAGCAGTTGAAGGCATCGGTCGACTGCACGGTGAAGCTGGCGGTGGTCGCCGTGGTCGGTGTTCCGGAGATCAGGCCGGTTGGCGACAGGCTGAGCCCGGGCGGCAGCGACCCCGTGGTTAGGCTGTAGGTGTAGGGTGCGGTGCCCGCCGAAGAAGAAAGGCCGACGGAGTAGGCCGAGCCAACAGTGCCATTGGAAAGCGTTGCCGGGCTCAGCGTGATGGTCGGGCAGGTCACGGTCAGTGTGTAACTCAGGCTGCCCGAGCAGGAACCGGAGGCGTCCGTGGCCTGGACGGTGAAATTGTAGTTTCCAGGACCGGAGGAGGGTGATCCGAACAGAAGACCCTGTGAGGACAGCGTCATACCCGTGGGGATGGTGCCGCTGGTGCGTGTGAAGACATAAGGTGAAGTGCCGCCCGCTGCGGCCAGCTGCTGGCTGTAAGGCGCGTTATTGGGCACCGAAGGAAGCGTCGTGGGAGTGAGCGAGATGACCGGGCAGGCCACCGTCAGGGACAGGGCGCGGGTTGCGGCGCAGCCGTTGGCATCGGCCACACGGAAGGTGAGGGCGAAGGTGCCGAGCTGCGTGGGTGTGCCGCTCAAGACACCGCCGGAGGAAAGGTTCAGGCCCGTGGGAAGCGTGCCGCTCGTGAGGCTCCAGGCATAGGGCGTCACTCCATCGCTGGCGGCAAGCGTGGCGGAGTAGCCGGAATACTGGACGGCACCGGCCAGTGAGGTGGTCGTGATGGCCACCGGCGGGCAGTTCACCACAAAGGAATAGGCCCGGGTGGAGGCGCAGTTGTAGGCATCTGTGGCCCGCACCGTCACCGAATAAGTTCCGGGAACGGCCGTCGGCGTGCCCGAGATCACGCCGCCGGAGGAAAGGCTGATACCTGTCGGCAGCGCACCTGAGGCGATGCTCCAGACATACGGGCCGGTTCCGCCTGAAGCGCTGAGCGTCTGAGCGGTGTAGGCGACGTTTTGAGTGGAGGCTGGCAGGCTCGCAGGCGTGATGCTCAAGGTGCCGCAGTTGACGGTCAAGGTCAGCGCACGACTGCCGGTGCAGCCATGGGCCGAGGTCGCCGTAACCGTGATGGCGTAGGAGCCCGGCGCACCGCCGGGGGTGCCGCTCAGCACGCCGCCACCGGTCAGGCTCATGCCTGCGGGCAGCGATCCGGTATAACTCCAAGTGTAGGGAGCGGTGGCTCCCGAGGCGCTGAAGGTGACGGCGGTGTAGGCTGTGCCGATGGTGGCTGCGGACAGGCTTGCCGGAGTGACCGTCACCGCCGGGCAGACGATGGCAAGCGAATAGGCGCGGTCCACGGAGCAGGAGCGCGCGTCGGTGGCACGGGCGGTGAAGTTGTAGGTGCCGGGAACCGTCGGCGTGCCGCTCAGGACACCCGTGCTGGAAAGCGTGATACCTGCGGGCAGCGCTCCGGAAGGCACCGTCCATGCATAGGGCGTGGTGCCGCCGGAGGCGGTCAGTGTCTGGCTGTAGGCGGCCGCCTGGGTTCCGGCAGGAAGGCTGGCCGGAGTGATCGTCAGGACCGGGCAGGCCACCGTCAGGGTGTAGGCGCGGGAAACCTGGCAGCCCGAGGTGTCCGTGACACGTGCCGTGAAGCTGTAATTGCCCGTGGCGGCCGTGGTGGTTCCGCTGAGCACGCCAGCGCTGGAAAGCGTCAATCCTGCGGGCAGTGAGCCGCTGGGCATATCCCAGAAATAGGGCGAGTTGCCGCCAGCCGCCGTGAGCGTCTGGCTGTAGGCGGCGCCCACGGTGACCACGGGCAGCGAAGTCGGGCTGATGCTGATGGTCGGGCAGCCGCGCAGGCCGAAGTCGACCGTGGTTTCACTGTTGGTGCTGCCGGTGCTGCCAGGCTCGGTGCCGGGCACGAGGTTGAACACCATGGAGTTGACCACCGTCCCCGCCCCGCCAGGCTGGCTGCCGTTGCTGTCATTGTTCACGCCGTTGTCGGAGTTCACCACCACGGACGAGGCCAGGGACAGGGAGGCGGTCGGCGTGATTCGGACATAATGCGCACCGGTCGTGTAGGCACGGAAGCTGTAGGCGCCGTTGCTGTTGGTGGTGCTGCTCTGGAGCACGGTGTCGATGTTGCCGCCCGTGCCGCCGACAGCGCCATCAGCCCCGGGGTTGACCAGTTCCACGATCACACCGCTGACGCCGGACTCCGTGGAATCCCTGAGCCCGTTGTTGTTCACGTCGTTCCAGACAAGATCACCGATGGTGAAGCCGCTCCAGAGGCCGAAGTCCACCGTGGCGTCACCGCTGCTGCCGTCACCATCCGCCGCAGCGTCGGGTTCAGCACCCACGGCCAGGTCAATGACCGGGCTGAAGAGGTCCGTGCCCGGACCGCCGGGCTGGCTGCCATTGTTGTCATTGTCAACGCGGCTGTCCAGCGTCACGGCAACTCCTCCGCTGGCGCCAAAGGCGGCTGGTGGAGTGACCCGGATGTAATACTTGCCGGGCACCAGGTTGGTGAAGCTGTAGGCGCCGCTGCCAGAGGTGACCAGGGAGGAACCGACCTGGACATCCGCACTGGCGCCGCTGCCACCCACGGCACCATCCGCACCCGGATCAAAGAGCCTGAGGGTCGCGCCGCTGACACCAAGCTCGAGACCATCCTTGAGCCCGTTGTTGTTCGTGTCACTCCAGACCAGGTTGCCGATGCTGACCCAGGGTGAGGTGGAGCAGGGTTCCGTGGCGATGGTGAACACACCGGCGGCGTCGGTTTCAAAGGTGCCCTGGGTGGTGGGACCCGGGGTGTAAGGGAAGCTGGTCAGCGCGCCTGCGGCGTCATAGGCCGGAGCACTGTCGAGGTCCACCGTGCGCAGGACGATGCCGCTGGTGCCGGCCATGAGCAGACCCTCCCAGGTCGCGGCATTGACCCCCATGGCCGTCCAGTTGGAGGCGGTGTTCACGCGGTTGACATCAATGACGAACTGGAAGCGCACATCCGCACCGCTTTCTGTCACCTTGTCCTGCAGGACGTCTGCAGAGTTGGGTCCGCCTGGAGCTGTGCTGAGCATCAGGTTCGCCGCCGTCTGCCAGCTCTGATGCCCCAGCGCGGCGTCGTACCTGTAGATGCTGAGCTGCGGGCTGCCACGGTTGAATCCATCGAGATAGATGACAGCGTGGTTGCCATCCGCCGGATTGCCACCAGTGCTGACGAGCATCCACAGGGCGTCCACCTTGGCAGCGCCAATCTGGTTGAACCGTGCGTCCAGCAGCAGGCGCTTCGTGGGCGCGTCGTAGGTCAGGTCAAAGGAGTCGATGTAGGCGATGTTGGCGGCATAGTTGAAGTCGTAGGCCTGGGCGGGCGTCCATTCCGCAGACTTCTCCAGCAGCGTGCCATCACGACTGGTGTCGCCAAAGGCCAGGTGATAGCAGCCTGTCTCGCTCGGACCGGTGGATCGGAAGCCGAAGTCCACGGTCATGTTGCCGTTGTCATCCGCACCGTCATCAAGGCCGTTACGGAAGCCCGACTCACCCGTACTGTTGGTCGGCTGCTCGCCTTCAAAAAGGGTGAGCAGCGGGCTGGAGATGCCGTTGGTGGACGGGGAGGCATTGTCAACGCCGCTGTCACCATCGGGCTGGTTGTCGTCCAAGGCGTCATTCACCGGACTGGAGGGCGTGATCGACAGGGTGTTCGCCAGGGCCATGCCGGAGGCAAACTCGCTCGGCGGAATGCGGACGTAATACCGGCCGGGAACGACGCTGGTGAAGATGTAGGAGCCGCGGTTGGTGGAGGAGGAGCTGGTCGTCGTGCTGCGCACAAAAACGCCGCTTTCATTCAGCAGGTCCACACGCACGCCACCGACGCCCTCGCCGCTGTCATGGCGATTGTTGCTGTTGCCGTCCTTGAACACCAGGTTGCCGACACTGACGAAGACGGGCCTCAGTCCGAAGTCGACGGTGTATTCGCTGTTGCCGCCGAAGGGTGCGAGGAGATTGCCGGGTTCGGTCAGGGAGGCGAGCGTGATGACCATGGAGTAAACCGGCTCGCCGCGGCTGGCCTGTGACGCGCCGTTGCTGTCATTGTCCACGCCGTTGTCCGAACTGCTGAAGGTGCTGCTGCGACGCGGGTGAGAGATCGGCGGAGTCAGCTTGATGTAATACTTGCCGATGGGCAGGCCGGTGAAGCCATAGGCTCCCGTGGCATCCGTGGTGTAGGAGGCGACGAGGGTGTCATCCCCGCTGTTGATGCTGCTGTCCACGGTCGAGTAAAGTTCGAGCAGGGCGCCGGAGACGCCGCCTTCGCTCCCGTCCACAACGCCGTTGTTGTTGTCATCGCTCCAGACCAGGTTGCCGATGCTCATGGCGGCGCAGAAGCCGAAGTCGACGCTCATCTCCTTGTTGCCGCTGCCGCCGGAGCCCGGTTCGCTGTTGAGCGTGAGGGTGATCACGGGGCTGTTGACCGCCGTACCGCTGCCGCCGGGCTGCAGGCCGTTGCTGTCATTGTCCACGCCGTTGTCCAGGTTCACCGCCGGCGAGGCCACGGGCCAGGCGCTGCTGGGCGTCAGGATCTTGACATAATACCTGCCTGCGGACAGGCCGCTGAAAAGGTAATAACCGTTGGCATCGGTCTCGGTGGTGGCGTGGAAGGTGTCGTCAGCCGTGTTGGCAAGGCCGTCGGCGCCTGCGCGATAGAGATCGATCTTCAGGCCGGGAAGCCCGGGTTCACGGGGGTTCTTGATGCCGTTGCAGTTCAGGTCGCTCCACACAAAGTCACCGATGGAGAGAGTGGGGGGATCACAGGTGGCGTTACCTTCCAGAACGATGTTGTCGAAGTCAATGTATCCCGTGCTGTCACCGCCCCAGAGATACACCTCCAGGAGGAAGGACTTGCCGGCTAGCTGCGCGCCCGTCGGAAGCGCCGTCGCTCCGCCGATGAAGCTGGACCAGTTCAGGCTCTGCGAGTACCAGGCCGTTTCAGCGGAAAAGGTGAAGGTGCTGGTGACGGCGGTGTGGTAGCTGCCGCCTTCCTTCCAGGTCAGGTAGGCCTTGCCCGAGACCGGCGAGGTGCTGTTCACCCGGCGCACGTCCATGAGCAGGTTGCCGATGTTGCCTGTGGAGGTCGGGTCCATGTCAAACCGGACCCAAAGGCTGTCACGAAGCTGTGTCAGGCTGGTGCGGGCCGCATTGTAGCTGACATCAAAAACATCATCCCAGTCACGCACGCGGCGGCTCAGCGCCCCGCCCTTGATCGGGCCGGAGTAGGCAGGCTCGCTGACGTCCGTCAGGCCATTGAGGTCTTCTTCGAGCTGGATCTTCGCCGCATTGACGATGCAGGGGTTCTGGTAGCTGGGAGGCGCCGGCAGACCGCCGCTGGCCGTGTTCATGTCGTATTCCAGAAGCGGCGTCCCAGGAGCGGGAACCGCACGCAAGGCAAAGTCAATGCTGGTGTCCGTGTCTCCGCCACCCACGATGTCACCGGGTTCACGCCCGACGGCCAGGGCGATCACGGGGCTGGTGATGGTCGTCCCCTTCCCTCCCGGCTGACTGCCGTTGTTGTCGCCCTGCACTGCATTGTCCGACGTGACGATCACGCCTGATGAATAAGGATGGGTGGCCGGAGGCGTGGCAATGCGGACGTAGTAGTTGCCCGGGATCAGCCCGCTGAAGCCGTAGAGGCCGCCGCTGTCCGTGGTGGCCGACGTCTGCAAAGCATCGTCACCGTCACCAATGACCGTGTTCGTGGTGCGGTAAAGCTGGAGCACGACTCCGGAGACGCCGGTTTCACCGGCATCGAAAACACCATCCTGATCCAGGTCATTCCACACCAGGTCACCGATGCCGAGACCGTTGATGGTGATGCTGCGATCCGCCGTCACCTGGCAGCCATTGGCATCGGTGACGCGCAAGGTGACGCTGGAGGTTCCCGTGGCCGTCGGCGTGCCGCTGATCACTCCGGCCGTGCTGAGGCTCAGTCCTGCCGGCAGCGTGCCGCTGGCGACCGCGTAGGTATAGGGAGCCGTGCCACCGGTCGCGCCCAGGTTCTGGCTGTAGGCCACGCCCCGGTAACCCGACACCAGGCTCGCCGGCGTCAGCGTCAAGCTGGGGCAGACGGTGGTCAGGTTCAGCGCGCGGGTGGCGGAGCAGTTGTAGGCGTCCTTGACCTGCACGGTGACATTGAATGTGCCCGCAGCCGTCGGCACGCCGCTGATGACTCCTGCGGAACTCAGCGACAGGCCGCCCGGAAGGGCTCCGCTGGCGATGCTCCAGCTGTGAGGTGTGGTGCCGCCGCTGACCGCCAGGGTGGCGCTGTAGGCCGTGCCCGTGGTGCCGTTGCCCAGGCTGGCCGTCGTCACCGAAACCGCCGGGCAGAGCAGATTGAGAAGGTAGGAGCGGGTCACCTCGCAGTTGTTGGTGTCAGTGGCCCGCACTGTGAAGCTGTAGCCGCCGGGAGCCCCCGAAGGCGTGCCGCTGATGACTCCTGCGGAGCTCAGGGAAACCCCCGTGGGCAGGCTGCCGCTGGCCAGCGACCAGGTGATGGCTCCCACTCCGCCCGTGGCGCTGAGCGTCTGGCTGTAAGCCGTCGCCGTCACCGCATCCGGCAGCGATACAGGACTGATGGCGAGGCTCGGACAGCTGACACTGAGGGAGTAGGCGCGGGTCGCGGTGCAGGCGTTGGCATCCGTCACCAGCACTGTGAAGTTGAAGCCTCCCACCTGGGTGGTGGTTCCCGCGATGCTGCCTGCGGCGGAAAGCGTGATGCCCGTCGGCAGCGTGCCGCTCTGCAGGCTCCAGGTGTAGGCGGCGGTGCCTCCCGTGGCGCTCAGCACCTGGCTGTAGGCCGTTGTCGCCGCCGCAGCCGGCAGGGTGGCGGGCGAGATGCTGATGGCCGGGCAGTTCA